>CAYWWB010000011.1:11001-23081 GCA_964462045.1 Candidatus Woesearchaeota archaeon
AATTTCCAATATCCAAACATATTTAAAAATTAATTTCAATCTTATTATATGAAAAAAGAGGTTAAAACTTTGAAAGATTTTTATTCTGTAATAAGTGATTTGAGGAAAACAAAATCCGAACTAGTAAAAGAATACTTGCAAAAGAAGGTTTCTGATAAGAAAATCAAAAAATTAAAAAAGATTTATTCTGTTCTTAAAAACACCCCTAAAAGTTCAAAAAAGGATAGATATCTTTTAGAACATAAAGGAGAAAAGATTCTAGTTTGTTTAAAATATGAATTAACTGAGTTAGAAAAGGACATAATTTTTCTTGAAAAAGGAGAGGATGCTTTAATAGATTATTTTAAAAAATCAAATAAAAATTTTGAAAAAGAAAACAGAAAAATAATTTCAAAATTTAAAAAAACAAAATTTAATTTTTTCATAACCGACAGGGACGGAACAATAAATAATTACTGCGGAAGATATCTTTCAAGTGTTCAATCTGTTTACAATTCAATTTTTCTTTTAAGATTTTTAAATAAAAAAACAAAACAAGGGATTATTATGAGTTCTGGTCCTTTGAAAGAATTATTGAAATTAGATATAACCCCAAAAAATAATTTCATTTATGCAGGTTCAAAAGGAAGAGAAATTTATTTTAAAGGAAAAAAAATTAAACAAAAAATTCCAAAAGAATACAAAAAAATATTAAAAAAAGTCTCAAATAAAATAGGAAAACTTTTATCTGAAAATAAATATAGTAAATTCAAATATGTTGGTTCTGGTTTTCAAAACAAACTAGGAGAAATAACTATTGCAAGACAAACTGCTTTTGAAACAATTAGTAAAAAAAATTCATTTGATTTTTTAATGAGAATAAAAAATATTATTCAGGAAGTTGATAAAGAAAACAAATATTTATATCTTAATGATACTGGAAAAGATATTGAAATAGGATTGAAACAAAAAAAATCTAGTTTTAATAAAGGACAAGGAATTAAATTTATTGAAGAGAAACTAGATTTTAATTTTTCAAAAGGAAATATTTTGTTGGCAGGAGATACAGAATCTGATGTTTTTCTTATAAAAGAAATTCAAAATAAAAATCCAAATGCAAAATATGTTTTTATAACCAAAGACAAATCATTAAAAAAGAAAGTAAAAAATAAATTAAAGAGAGGGGCTTTTATATCTAATCCAGATGTTTTTATTTCCTCTTTAAACAAATTCACAAAATGAAACTTTCGTTTAAAGGAGCCATTTTTGATTTAGACGGAGTTATTACAGATACCGCTGAAATACATTTTAAAGCTTGGAAAAAAATTTTTGATTCTTTTTTAAAGGAATTTTATGATAAAAAAAGAAAAAAATTTATACCTTTTACAAAACAAGATTATTTGAGATATGTAGATGGGATTCCTCGTTATAAAGGAGTAGAATCTTTTTTAGATTCGAGAAAAATAAAAATTCCTAAAGGAAATGAGAGTGATTCAGAATCAAAACAAACAATTTATGGGTTAGGAAAAAAGAAAAATTCTTATTATAAGGGATTAATAAAAAAAGAGAAACCAAAAGTTTTTGATTCTACTGTATCTCTAATTAAAAAATTAAGAAAAAATAAAATAAAGATAGGGATAATCTCCTCAAGTAAGAATTGTAAATTGATTCTCAAAAAGACAGACTTACTAGGACTTGCCGATAAAATTATTGATGGAAAGGATTCAGAAAAAATAGGATTAAAAGGTAAGCCAGAACCAGACATTTTTTTAAAAGCTTCAGAAAAATTAAATTTGAAACCAGGAGAATGCCTTGTTGTTGAAGACGCTGTAAAAGGTGTTTTGGCAGGACAAAAAGGAAATTTTGGTTTAGTGGTGGGATTGCAAAGAGGAGAAGAAATGTTAGAGACAGCAGATATAATCGTGAAGAGTCTAAAAAAGTTTAATGATTTAGATAAAATGGAAAAAGAATTTGTAAAAAATTTTAATAAAAAAAAATGGGAACTTAATTATTATGAATATCTTCCTGAAAAAGAAAGAATAAGGGAAACCCTTTGTACTATAGGTAATGGTTATTTTGGAACTCGGGGATGTTTTATAACTGAGGACATTTCTAATCCCGACGAACACTATCCCGGAACTTATGTTAATGGAATTTATAATAAAGCAAGAAGTAAGGTAAAAGGAAAGGAAATTTATAATAGTGATTTAGTTAATCTTCCTAATTGGTTATTTTTTAAAATAAAAATAGGGAAAGAGTTTTTGAACCCTTTTGATTCTGAGATTTTACACTACAAAAGAAATCTTGATATGAAAAATGCTGTTCTAACACAGGAAATAAAAATTAAAGATAAAAAAGATAGGATTACAAGAATTACGACTGAAAGATTTGCAAATATGTCAAATAAAAATACTGGTGCATTGAAAGTAAAATTTGCCTCTATAAACTACTCTGAAAAAATAAGTTTTGTTTCAGGGATAGACGGAGATGTAAAAAATCTGAATGTTAAAAGATACAGAATGCTTAATCAAAATCATTTAAAGACAACTTCAAAAAAACACCTTAAAAAAAATTTTATGCAACTAAATTCAAAAACTAAAGATTCAGATTACGATATTTCAATTTCATTGAAAAATGATTTAAAATATTTAAAAAAATATAAAACAAATAAAATTTCTAAAAAAAATTTTATAGGGGAAGAATTTTCTTTTGATTCTGAAAAAGGAAAAGAATATTATTTTGAAAAAATAATTTCCTTATATACTTCTAAAGATTCTAAAAATCCAAAAAAAGACTCTGAGAAGAATATTTCAAAAGTTTTGGATTTTACTGATTTATTAAAAGAACATAAAAAATCCTGGAAAAAAATTTGGGAAATTTCTAACATAAAAATATTGGGAGATTTAGAGATTCAAAAATTAATACATTTGGATATTTATCATTTATTTACAACCTTTTCAAAAAATTCAAAAGGACTTGACATAGGAATTCCAGCAAGAGGAATACACGGAGAGGCTTATAGAGGACATATTTTTTGGGACGAGATATTTATCCTTCCGTTTTATTTAATTAATTTTCCAGATATTGCTAGAGAACATCTTATTTATAGATTCAACAGACTAAAACAAGCAAAAGAATATGCAAAATCAGAGGGTTATGAAGGAGCAATGTTTCCCTGGCAATCTGCAGATACTGGAGAAGAAGAATCACAAAAAATTCACTACAATCCTGTAGGTGATTCTTGGGGACTCGATTTAAGTAAAAACCAAAGACATATTTCAATTGCAGTGTTTTATGATTTTTGGGAATATTATTCTTTAACACAAGATAAAAAATTTATGAAAGAATATGGCTTAGAAGTTTTATTAGAAATTGCAAAATTCTGGGCAAGTATCTCAAAATATGATAATAAAAAAGAAAAATATTCTATTGAGGGTGTAATGGGTCCTGATGAATTTCATGAGAAATACCCTAATTCCAAAAAACCAGGACTAAAAGATAATGCATATACAAATGTAATGGTTTCATGGTTATTAAAAAAAATTCTTGAACTAATTTCTGATTTTAATAAAGAAAACCTTGTTTCAGAAAAAGAAAAAAAGAAGTATAAAGAAATTTCAGAGAATTTAGAAATTCATTCTGAGGAAGGAATTGTTGAACAATTTAAAGGTTATTTTGATTTAAAAGAAATTAATTGGGATAAATACATGAAAAAGTATAGAGACATTCACAGAATGGACAGGATTTTAAAGGCAGAAGGAAAATCTCCAGATGCTTATAAAGTGACAAAGCAAGGAGATTTTTTGATGTTGTATTATCTTCTTCAAAGAAAACAAGTAACTTCTTTATTAAAAAATTTAGGGGTTAACATTAGAAAACCAAGAAAATTCCTTAAAAGAAATTATGAATACTATCAATCAAGAACCAGTCATGGTTCTACTTTAAGCAGTATTGTTCATGGGATTATTGCTTTCCATTTGAATAAAGAAAAAGAAGCTAGGAAATTTTTTGAAGAAGCTTTGAAAAGTGATTATTCTGAAAAAGAATCTACAGCAGAAGGAGTTCATTGCGGAATTATGGCTGGAAGTTTAGATTTTATCACAAGGATTTATGCTGGAATTGATTATTCTAATGAAATTTTACATGTGAATCCCCAAATTCCTGAAGACTGGAAGGGAATTTCATTAAAATTAAAACATAGAAATATTGATTATGATTTTGAGATTAATCATAAAAATTTAAAAATAAAATCAAACAAAAAAACAAAGATAAATGTGAGGGGAAAAGTTTTTGAACTAAATAAAAAAACAAAGATTATCTTTAACTAGAATTCTTAATAAAAAATCTCATATAAATTTCTTTTTCAATCTCTTTCATTTTTTCAATATAATCATGCCTTAAATTTCCATCTTTTTCTTCTTTAGTCCAACTTCCATTGTTTTTTGGTCTTTTAGGTATTTTTTTGTATTTCTCCCAAATATTTTTTACTTCTCTAGAAAAATTTTTATATTTTTTTAAAAAATCAGTTGTAGGTTTTTCAGGATTTATAATTAATTCAGGAATATCTCCATTTCTATTAAAACTAAGATATTCACAATATAAATCAGTTAAATTTTCTCTTGTTTCTTCCATTAGATTAGAATATTGCCTTACTTTTTCTTTATTAGTTTTTATTCTTCCCCCCAAGTCTCTATTTGAATTATTTGTTAGCTTTTCTGAATTAGTTAGTAACCTTTTTTGGATTTTAAGTCCTTTTTTAACAATATCATATCTTCTTTTATTTACTATTAATTCTCCTGCAAGACTTTCAGAGTCCAGATTACTGTATTTTGTTCCCATAGTAATTATAAAATGGTAACAGCCTTTTTAAGATTTTGTGTTTTTTAGAATTATGTTCTTTTACTGAATTTTTTGCCCTTTTTTCTTTGAACAATCAGGTTTTTCTTATTTATTTTGTTTAATGTTAAGAATTTTTCTTTACCAGTATTCATATTTTTTACTTTGAATTTCTTTTGTTTAACTTCTTGTGCCCCTACAAAAATAACTTGTTGCATATTATAAGAATCTGCATAACTTAGAGCCTTTGAAGGTTTTCCATAATAAATTGAGACTCTTGCTCCTTGTTTTCTTAATTTTTGGGCTATTTTTATTGCTTGCTTGTCTTCGTTTAAAGAAACAATCAAAACACTGTTTCTTTTAATTTCAATCTTAGATAGTTTTGAAATCCTTTCTAAACCAAGAGAAATTCCAGTGCATTGAGTATTGTTAAATTCATAACTTCCTCCAGCAGTAATTGTTTCTTTCATTTCTTTAGTTTTAATTTCCCAAATATTCCCATTATAATAACTCAAACCTCTTGCAAGTGAAGGAGAAAATTCAACAAATTTTTCAAGATTATAATTTTTGAGAATCTCTTTTAATTCTTTTATTTCAGAATATGCTTTATACTTTTCAAAATATTCTTCTTTTTCCTTAAATTCCTGGATAATTTCTTCACATTCAAATTTTTTTAATTCTTCCTTAATTTCTTTTTCAGGTTTTTTATCAAGTTTATCTATAATTTTTATCACTTTTTTATTTTCTTTAACATTTTTCTCTTTTAATATTTCATTTAATAGTTTCCTGTTTCCTAAATATATTTTAAAATCAATCCCTAATTTGTTTAAAATTTCTGAAACCAAAGCTAAAGTTTCTGCTTCATCTTTTACTCCTTGGGAACCTACAACATCAACATCTGCCTGAGTAAATTGTCTCCACCTATTCCCTGTTACTGGCTCGTCTCTAAAAATAGGGCCCATTTGATATCTTTTAAATGGAAGTTTTTTGTTTTGCATTATTCTTTTTAATTGAAATGTAAATTCATATCTTAAAGCCAGATTTCTCTTTCCTTTATCCTGCAATTTAAAAATATCAGAAATAACTTCATCTTCATTTTGGGATTTGTCCCCTTTTACAAAATCTTCATATTCAATAACAGGAGTTTCTAAAGGATTAAATCCGTATTTTTCAAAAGTTTCAACTAAGATTTTTTTTATCTCGGCTTTTTTCCAAGCTTCTTCTCCTTCAAAATCTTTAAAACCTTTTACTAATTCTGTTTTCATTTAAATATCAAGTAAAACCTCTTTTTATTCTTTTTTATAAACACCATACGTTATTGAAGCCACAACTGTTGGTTTTTTGGAGTTTAAAACTTTAGAATAATCACTCCACTTTTTGTTTATAATTTTGTATTTTGTTTGATTTCCCAACAACATTTTTATAATTATTGCTACAGATGTTTGATCAAATCCTATATTTTTGGCAGACTTTATTAATTTAGTAAAATTTCCCTGAATATACACATCATCTAATATTTTAAGTATTTTATTTTTTATTTGTGTTTTATAATTTGAATAAATATTTTTAGAATAATATCCATGGCCATAGTGTGCAAGATCTCCTGTAGCTAGAATTTTTTCTACATTTTCTTTTTTTATTTTAGAAGAAATTTTTTCTAATTTTTTTAAGTATTTTGAAATTTTTCCACTATCTTTTTTTGCTGGAGGAAGAGGAATAAATAATTTTTTTATTTTTAATTTGGGAAGGTTATTTATTTTTGAATAAATATTAAGACAATATGTAAAGTTATCTAAAGAAAATTCATTAATTTTTTCTGAATCCTTTCTAGTATGAAGGACACCTAACAACATTATTTTTTTCTTTTTTAAAACATATAATGCTTTGATTATATCAAAATAAATTTTATAATTATCTTTTAAGAACGTATGAGGAAAAGAAATTATCGAATCTTTATTAAGTATTTCTTCAACTTTTTTGTTTCTGTCATTTTTTCTAAAATGTTTTTCTGCTTCTTTTTTAAGAAATTCTTTAATTTGATTCCTTTCTTTTTTGTAAAAGTTTCTCCAATCCTTTAAAGATCCCATTTCATTTTAAATTCCCCTTTGAATTATAAAAACCAGTCTAACAAAAGTTATAAAACTTCTGGAAAAGTCTACTGGGAACCATTCCCAGTAATAAAGCCCAATTCAAAGTCAAATTATTTTCGAAAAAAATCAAAAATCCAGAGAATTTTAGTTATTGCGTCTTTCCAATGTTTGAGGAGGAAATCCACAATAGACCGAAAGGGTGGAAGGAGGGAATTGAACCCTCTCCTTACGGATTTTGCCTGTTTTATTTACACTCCCCAAAAAAAGGAGGGGAGAACGTTCGGGGAACCTTGGTGCCCCACGCCCACAACCGCACGCGCTACCGTTACGCTACAACCACCATATATCTTTCAAAAATAACCTGAATTTTTAAACCTAACTCATAAACCCAAGACTTATAAATACAAAACTATTTTTAAAAATATGGAAAATCCAGGAAATTTACAAGAAGGATTTAATCAAAACATTTATTTTATAGGCGAAAAAGATTTTGGAACCTGGGAAAATGAAAGAATAAAAAAGAGAACACAGGAATTTATTGATTTTTATTTGGATAAATTCAAAGAAGAAACTTTTCTTGAACTAAAAATAGAAATAAGGGCTATGAATGAAGAGGGAAATCAAAAGGAGTATGAAATCAAAATTCTTTTTGTAACAGATAAGGAAAATTTTCATTCAGAAAAAACCGGCTGGAATGCTTATAATGTTTTTAATGATGCTTTGAAAGCAATTGAAACACAAGTTTTTGATAAATAAAATGAATACATCAAAATTTAATATAAATTTTGAAAGTCCCTGTAAATTGAGGATTCATTTATTCAGGAGAATAAGATGAATAAAGAAGATTTAATAAGACATCTTGAAGAACAAAAATTTCCAAAAGATATTATAGATGCGTTTTCAAAAGTAGAAAGAAAAGATTTTATTCCCGAAGAATTGCAAGAACAAAGTTATGAAGATATTGCTCTTCCAATAGGACAAGAACAAACAATCTCTCAACCCTACACCATAGCATTTATGTTAACGATACTACAGCCAGAAAACAAACAAAGAATTTTAGAAGTTGGTTCTGGAAGTGGTTATGTTTTAGCTTTATTAAATGAACTAAATCCTGAAGGAGAAACTTACGGAATTGAAAGAATAAATCAATTAGCAGAAAAATCAAAACAAGTATTAAAAGATAGAAAAAATATTGAAGTAATAAATAAAGATGGTTCTAAAGGGCTTCAGGAAAAAGCTCCTTTTGACAGGATTTTAGTAAGTGCTAGTTGTGATACTATCCCTCAAAAACTAGTAAATCAATTAGAATACAATGGGATTTTAGTTGCTCCTGTAAAAAATTCTATAATTGTTGTAAAGAAAAAATCAGGAGGAAATGAAATAAGAGAGTATCCTGGTTTTAGTTTTGTTCCGTTGATTGAAGATTAATCAAACAATTTCAACATCTAATTCTTTTACTTTTGATTTTATAAAATTCCTTAAATCAGATTTTTCAGTTTCTAATCTGTTTTTCCTTTTTTCTTCTGAAATATTTCTTTGTTCCAAAGTTTCAATATCTGAATCCATTTTTTCAATTTCATCATAATACTTCTCTGTTTTGTCTTCCTGGATTTGGTTTTTTAGTTCTTCTAAGGATTTTTCTTTTTCCTGAATTTCTTTTAATTTGTTATCAATTTCAGAATTTTTAAGGTTAGCTTGTTCTAATAAATCAATTATTCTCTCTTTGTTTTCTTTAAATTTTTCTAAGAAATTTTCTTTATATTCCTTAACAATTTTTATTCTTTCAGGAAAAGTATGCATAAAATTAGATAGTTCCTTAAAATCAATTTTTTCTTTTAATTTTTTAATATGAAAATCTAATTCTTTTTTCATTGAAGAAACTTTTTCCTTTTTTTCCAGATTTTTCTTATATTCTTCAGAATTCTTAATTTCTTTTATTTTATCCAATACCTTCTGTTTTTCATCTTTCTTTTCTTTTGTTTTTTCTTGTGTTTTTTTTAATTCTTCACTTGTTATATTAATTTCTCTTTCATATTCTTTTATTCTTTGCAAATCCTGTTTTATTGGTTTTAATTTTTTGGTTTCTTCAATTAGGTTTTTATTTTCATTAAAAACATTCATAATTTCTTTAGAAAATTCTTTTAAAGCATTTTTTATTTCATTAATTTCTTTTCCTATTAAATAGTTGGCTTTCTGAAAACTAATGTTTGTTTTTTTATGAAATCCCGTAAAAGCTTCATTTATCTTAGTTATATGTGTTTCAACATCTTTTTTTTCAAAATCACTTATATCAGAGATAAGTCTTTCTGCTTTTTCAAGATAATCCCTTCTTCCCTGTTTTACAATAGATTTTGCCCTTTCATCAGATTTACAAGAATCAACATCAAAATTTCTTAAGACTTCTAATTTTTCTTTAAGATTTGAAATAAATTCTTTTGTTTTTTCATCTAGTTTTTCAAGAACTTGGTTTTCTTTTTCATTATTCTCTTTTATTTTCTCATCAACCCAATTTTCAATTTCAGAAAAATCTAATCTTTTTTTAGTCTCTTCTTCAGGTTCTTCTTTTTTCTTTTTTTTCAGAAAACTAAACAATCCCATGAACAGATTAATTAAAAAGATTATATAAATCTTTTAGATAGAATTTTAAATCAAACTCTTTTTTTATTAATATGGAAAAACCAGAACTATTGGCACCAGTAGGAAATTTTGTGAATCTGAAAATAGCTATAGATGCAGGAGCAGATGCTGTTTATTTTGGTTTAAAGAATTTTTCTTTGAGAGCTGGAGCTAAGAATTTTGAATTAAAGGACCTGGAAAAAGTAAAATCTATTTGTGAGAGAGAAGGAATTAAAAGATATCTGGCTTTAAATTCTATAGTTTATGACAAAGAGTTGGGAAAAGTAGAAAAAATAATCAAAAATGTTTCAGAAAAAAATTTAGCAGATGCAATTATATGTTGGGACTTGGGTGTTGTTAATTTATGTAAAAAATACAAAATTCCTTTCCATATCTCAACACAAGCCTCAGTTTCAAATTCTGAAGCAGTCAAGTTTTATCAAAGTTTAGGAGCAGAAAGAATTGTTTTTGCTCGTGAATTAGATTTAAAGCAGATTAAGAAGATAATAAAAGAAACAGGAATTGAAGCAGAAGCATTTATTCATGGAGCAATGTGCGTTTCAGTTTCAGGAAGATGTTTAATGAGCCAGTTCCTTTTTGGAAAGTCTGCAAACAGAGGACAATGCATTCATCCATGTAGAAGAAGTTACATAGTTAAAGATAAACAAGAAGGTTATGAATTAGAAGTTGAAAATAACAAGGTTTTTTCAGCTAAAGACTTGTGTGCCTTGCCTTTTATTGACAAGATGAAAAAAGCAGGAATAAAATCATTTAAAATTGAAGGAAGAAATCGTGATCCGAGATATATTGATGCCGTTATAAGAGTTTACAGAAAAGCTTTAGATAAAAAACTAACACAAAAAGAAAAAGATGAATTACTAGAAGAATTAAAAAAAGTTTACAATAAAGGATTTTCTTCAGGATTTTATTTAGGAACTCCGACATCAGACGATTTTTCAAAAGTAGAACACAGCCAAGCAACAGAAAAAAAGCATTTTGTAGGAAAAATCACTCATTATTATAAACAACCAAATGTAGCTGAAATAAAACTAGTTTCTGAATTAAAAGTAGGAGATAAAATAGTAATCATAGGAAAAACAACAGGAATTGAAGAATTTGAAATTAAAAGTATGGAAATAGAAAATAAACCAATAAAAAAAGCACAAAAAGGACAAGAAGTCGGAATAAAAGTTCCTTCACGAGTTCGAAAGAACGATGAGGTTTATGTTGTTTTAAGGTCTTAAACTTGTTTGTCACAACCATCCAACAAATAAAAATATTCTTTTTTATCAAGAGTTTTATCACTCTCAGAAAGCCCAATGTTTTCTGCAAGTTTCAAAAATGCTTCTGGTTTATATCCTTGTTTTTTTAATGCCTGAATTGTTGGAAGTTGTGAATCATCCCAACCAGAATATTTTCCTTCGTCAATCCCTTTTCTAAATTCACTTGTAGATAGAGTCAAATCCTTAAAATGCAATCTCCCTAAAAATCCTGTCCACGGAATCCTGTTTTCAAATCCTAAAGCCTTGTAAATAATCTCCTGTCTTTTTGAATTGTCTCTATGATCTTTTCCCCTAATTATATGAGTAATTCCGGTTTCTAAATCATCAACAGCTACTGCAAGATTCATTAATGGCCAGACCTTATGTTTTTCTTTAATATGTGGGTGTTCTTTTTCATTTATCCTCGCCAAAGGAAAGTCCCTCATTGCAGGATTCTTATGTTTCATTCCCCCTAATTCTGAAGGAGTCTTAACTCTTAAAACAGCTTCCCCAGATTTAAATCCATCAGGAGACATCATTTTTTCCCAATCTTCAAGATTTTCTTCAACACTCTTACTTCTACAAGGACACTCTTTTTTATTTTTAGAAAACTCTCTAAAATCATCACCAGAACAAGTGCAAACATAAGCAGAATCTTTCTCAACCAATGAAACGGCATAACCATAATACAAATCCAATCTCTCTGACTGAACCATAATCTCAGCTTCTCCATTAGAAAGCCATTCAGAATCTTCTTTTAATAAATCATAAGCTTCAGTAAAAACATTTTCAGGATTAGTATCTTCAATTCTAAAATACATCTTTCCTCCATACTTTCTAACATAAGCCAGATTCAAACAATAAACTAAAGCATGACCAATGTGCAAAGGCCCAGAAGCCGAAGGAGCAAACCTCATGACAACCCCTTTCTCAGCATTGGGTAATTCAACTAAACCCTCACGGACTTCTCTCTCAGAAATCTCTTCTTTAAGTGATTCAAATTCTTTTTCCTGTTCTTCAACTTGAAGGTGGTTAACTTCCGAAATAATCTTATTAATTTTCTTATCATAAGTTTTCATCTCAGATTTTTCAAGTCCTTCATTAAATAAAGCAGAAATTACACTTCCTTGTTTTGCCTGGCCTTCATGGGAAAGAGCATTCTTTAAAGCATAAGCCCTTGCCTTTTTTTCTAGAGTTTTTTCATCCATAAATTAATTTAGAATTAAGCATTAAAAAATCTTCCTAATAACCAGAACCACTCTTTTTTTCTAAAACCTCTACTCTTTGCTCTATTCTA
>CAYWWB010000012.1:0-4605 GCA_964462045.1 Candidatus Woesearchaeota archaeon
CTTTTAGAATTCTTCCCATTTTTCATTTTTATCCAAACCATCCATAAGAGCTACTCCCCCTTCTTTAGCTAATCTTAAACTTTCTTCTGCCATTTCTTTACATTCTTCAATAAGTAATTCTTCTTTTTTTCTCTTTTCAGTTTTTGCTAATTTAATCAAACCAATAATAACATCTTCATAAGTTTGTTTATTAGATTCTCTTAATCTTGCTAAAGAATTTTTTACAGATTCGTTCAATTGTATTGTTGTAACCATATAACTATAGATTATCTATAGTTTATAAATTTTTCTAAATCTTCATACTAGTTATTTTACTTACTCCGTCATGCATACTTATACCATAAATTGCAGTTGCATTAGAAATAATTTCATCATTGTGTGTAATTATTATGTATTGTCCTTTTTGCATATATTTTTTCAAAAGATTTGCTAGACGTTCGGAGTTTCTTTTATCTAAAGCAGCATCTATTTCATCTAATATATAAAAATTATATGGGTTTAATTCTTGAATTGCAAATATTAATGATAAGGCGACAAGTGTTTGTTCCCCTCCTGAAAGAGAAGTAACATCAAAATATTTTCCATGTCCTGTTTTAACAATTATATTTACTCCTCCATTAAATGGTTCTTTTTTATTTTCTAAATCTAAATAAACATCTCCTTTTGAACTTAATTTTGAAAAATTTCTTGAAAAAATTTCATTAAGTTCTTTTAGAGTTTTCAAAAATGTTCTTTTCTTTTTTATATCTATTTCTGAAATAATTCCCAGAATATCGTTTTTTTCTTTTCCAATTATTTCACATTTTTCTTTTACGCTTTCATATTCTTTTTTAATGTCTTCATAGACTTCTAAAGAACGCATATTTACTGAACCAATTTTCGATAATATTTCTTGTGTTTTAATTAACCTTTTTTCTAATTTTTCCTTATTTATTTTTATAATCTCTGAGTTGGGATATTCTAAAATTTCTGTTTCAAGACTTTCTATTTTAGCATTTATCCTTGAGATTTCAATTTTATAGTTATTAAGAATATTTTCTAAATTTCTTATTTCATTTTGTTTTTCTGAAGAATTTATTTCTTTATTCCTAATTTCTTTTTGTAGTTGTTCTTTTTTATTAAATAATTTTTGATATTTTTTATTTAATTCTTCTTCTTGTTTTTTCTTTTCAGACAAACTTTTGTGTTTTTCATCTAATTTTTTTTGATTTTGTATTAATTCTTCTTTTAAATCTGGAAGTTCCCCTCTAATTTGTTTTAATGAGGCACTAAGCCTATCATATTCTCTTTGTTTAAAAGAAATTTCTGAATCTAGATTTTTTTTGTTCCTTATTTCTATATCTTGCATTTCTGCCTTAACATTTTCATATCTTTCTTCTATATTTGAATTTTCATCAAAATTTTTCTTTATGTTTTGCTCTTTTTTTGTTAGTTCTTGTATTTGATTTTTGTTTGTTTCTATTTTTTCATTTAAAGTTTTTATCTGGTTTTTTTTATCTTCAATGTTGGATAATTTGATTAAATCTGATTCTCTTTTAGATATTTCTTTATTAATTTCTGTTATTTTTTGATTTATTTTTTCTGATTCAGTTTTTATATGTTCTATTTCTTGCTCTCCTTTTCTTACATTTTCTTTTAGTTGTTTTGTTCTTGGGAGGGTTTCTTGTTTTATTTCTTGGATATGTTTTTCTGTTATTTTGTGTTTACAAAGGGGACAGATGTCCATTTTAGAAATTTTAGTTATTAGTTCGTTGTTTTTATTTATTTCATGATTCCAAGTGCTAATATTTTTTTCAATTTCATATTTTCTGTTTCTTATTTTATCTAGGTGATTTTGTTTTTCTTTTTTTTCATTTTGTAATCTTTCTACTTTTTCCCTTGTAGTTTTTATATCAAAAATTTCTTTTGAAATTAAATTAATTTGATTTAACAAAACTTCAGATTCATTTTGAGAACTATTTAATAAAATTTTTTTATCTTCTATTCTTTCTTGTAAAGATTTTATTTCTGATTTTAACATATAATGTTTCTTTCTTTCTTGTTCTATTTTTTCAAATTCTTTTTTCTTTATTTCTAATTCTTCTTGTTTCTTTTTTATTGAAGGGGATTCTTTTTGAAGTTGTGAAATTATTTTTTTGTTTTCTTCTAAAGATTCATTTAGTTCTTTTTCTTTTCTTTGAAATTCATTTAATTTATTTTTATTGTTTTCTAATTTAACTTCAAGTCCTGCAATGTCTGCTCTAAGTGTAGCTATGTCTTGACTTAATTTTTCTTGTTGTAATCCTGTTGACTCTTTTATTTGGGAATTTATCTTGCTTATTTCTTCATTTATTTCTTGAATTTGGGAATTATTCTTTTTAATTTCATTGTTTATTTTTTCTATTTTTCTATTTGTTTTATCCATTTCTTTTAAATTATATTCTCTTTCTTTTTTCCTTTTTTCTAAATCAACATGTATGATACTTTTTTTTAATTTTTTTTCATCTGCTTGTAATTTTTTATATTTCAGGGCCTGTTGTCTTTCTTTCTCTAAATTATTTAAGTGATTTGTTCTTTCTCTTAAAATTGCATTCACTTCTTTTAATTTTTGTTCAGTTTTGTCTAATTCTTTTAGTGATTTTTGTTTCCTTGATTCATATACAGAAATTCCTGAAACTTCCTCTATTATTTTTCTTCTTTCTTCTGGATGCATTTTTACAAAATTTTGAATCTCTCCTTGAAGAATTATATTGAAGCCATTTGGATCTATGTTGGCTTGAGAAAGGAAATTTAGAACATCTTGCCTCGTTCTTGTTTGCCCATTAATTTTGTAAATACTTTGTCCGTTTTTTCTAACTATTCTTTGTATTGAAACCTCGTCTTTATTTTCCCCCAAAAAAACATTATTAGAATTATCAAAAATTATTTTCACTGAAGCTTCTTTTGAAGGTTTTATTGATTTGGAACCCATAAAAATAAGATTTTTTGCTTTTGCAGCTCTCATTGATTTTATAGATAATCTTCCAAGAACAAAACATAGTGCATCAGAAACATTACTTTTTCCAGAACCATTCGGGCCCATCACTACATTAATTTTTTCAGTAAAAGGTATTTCTGTTTCCCTTACAAAACTTTTGAATCCTTTCATCACCAACTTTTTAATATATGTCATGTTTGCAAAAAGAAATTAAGGTTTTTAAAATTGTCTTATAATTTTTTCTGAGTTAGCTCTCTGAATGCAACTTTCCATGTTTCCCATGTTTTTCTGAACAAGCCATCTTTTTCATATTTTATTGCGTGTTTACTTATGAAACTCATTGTTATGCTATCAGAACAATATCCAGAACCAATTTCCTCCCCATAAATTTCTTTTAATCTTTGAACTTCTTTTTCCCTTGTTGATTTGGCTAATATAGATGCTGCTGAAACTGAAACATGATTTCTATCTGCTTTATGTTCGCAAGATATCTCTAAATTAGTCATGTTGTTAATTTTTGTTCTTAAATAATCTGTCCATTTTTGTATGGATACAGAAGGGCAATCAATGTATATTTTAATTTTTTTATATCCCTTATTTATGGTATTTATTATTTCAGCTGCTTTTATTGCTTCTAATTTATTGAGATTTGTTCCGTTTTCATTACATGAATCTATTTCATTAGGGGGAATTATTTTAATTTCAAAGTTTTCAATTTTTGATTTTATTTTTTCTACTAGGTATTCTCTTTTTTTGTGTGTTATATCTTTACTATCCTTTACTCCTGCTTTTTTTAACTCTGATTCTGTTTTTTTATCCATTAAGCATCCTGCAAGAACCATTGGACCGATAACAGGGCCCCTTCCAGCATCATCAATTCCTAAAACTAATTCCATTGATAAAACAAAAAAAGAAGGTTTTTAAAATTTTATAACTAGTTTAAAGTGGAAATGTGTTTGCGTTATATAATGGTATTGCCCAGATGGCAGAGTGGTTATTGCGCATGCTTGGAGAGCATGGTCCTTTGGACGCCGAGGTTCGAATCCTCGTCTGGGCGTTTTATTTATTCAAACCTTTGGTTTATTATGATTTTCCACTTCTGTAATGTGAAAAGCGCGATAATTAAAAACTTCCCCTTTTTCGGAAATTTTTTATTCGATTCTGGGCGCGGGCGTAAGTAAAGATATTTTTTATGGATATCTAATGATTTAATTATTTTAGAATAGCGGAGGCGGGATTTGGGCTCTGAAGATCTTTATGAGATTCAGGCCTGTTTCGTATTTCTGATATTGGAAAAAGAAATCCAAAACAAACAAGTTCAAATCCGTATGGAAGGTATGGTTTTTGGAGCGTGTCTTTTTTCAAAAAAGACCGATAGCGGAGGCGGGATTTGAACCACACGATCTCCGGGTTATGGGCCCGGCGAGGACTCCAGACTCCTCCACTCCGCTTTGATATAAATTCATATCCAACCTTATTTTTAAACGTTTTTCTTTTTGTATTCCAATGCAAAAACCTTAAAAGTAATTATTCTGTTTATTTATATGAGCCAAGATGGCAGAGTGGTTAATGCACTAGATTGCTAATCTAGACCCTCCGGGGTGCGCAGGTTCGAATCCTGCTCTTGGCGTTTGTATCTTTCAAAAAGA
>CAYWWB010000012.1:4705-14326 GCA_964462045.1 Candidatus Woesearchaeota archaeon
TACACTACAAACCATCCCTTCCAGAAGAATATCTTTCAAAAAGATACACTACAAACCATCCCTTCCAGAAGAATATCTTTCAAAAAGATACACTACAAAGCAAAAAATCAAAAAACAGAGTTTTTAGTTCACATGTCTTTTTTTCAAAAATCCAAGTGAATCACAGATTTTTAGTTCATTCGCTAAAATTAAAATTTTATCAAATGAAACGAAATACCTAAATATCAAACCTGGTATGACTCAGTCATACTCTTTTTTCATAAAAACTATATCATCAAAAAACTTTTAAGAGGGTTTATCCTTTCAAAAAAATGAGACAATACCATATTTTTATTTCAGGTGATGTTCAGGGAGTTGGATTTAGGGCATTTATTAAAAGGAGGGCTGTTGAAAGTAAATTAAAAGGTTTTGTTAGAAATAATTCTGAGGGAAAAGTTGAAATATTAGTTCAAGGGAATACTAAAAAATTAAAAGAATTTTTAGAAATATGTAAAAAGGGTCCTTTAGGGAGTGATGTTGAGGATATTGAAGTAAATGAAGAAAATATAGAAGAAGATTTTGAAGATTTTAATATTATTCAATGATTAATCACAAATATTTATAAATATCTAATTGTTAATTATTATAGAATGAAAAAAAGTTATATTTTACTATTTGCTCTGGGTTTAACAATATTTTTTATTAGTAGTTTATCTGCAAAAATTTTAATTAATGAACAACCTAACGAAGTCTATAATCTTGGAGAAAATATTTCACTTTCAATGAATTTTTCAATTAATGAACTTATTACAGAACCCATAGAATTTGAGATATTTATGGTTTGTGATGGGGAAAGGATAAGTGATTTACCAATAAAGTTAGATAATTCCTACAAACATCTTTCAGGTAAAAAATGCCTTGCAAAAGGGGTTTTTTATAAGAGTGGCATAAAAACAGAAGAAAATTCAACTAATGAATTTAAAATATCTAATTCAATTTCTTTGGATATTAATTTATCTAAAACCTTATATGAACCAAATCAAGAATTAATTATTACTGGAAAAGCCATAAAAGAAAATGAAGAAAAATTGGATGGAATTGTAGAAATAAATCTCGGAAATTATTCAGATGAATTAAAAAAATCTATTCGTGTGGATGAAGGAGATTTTTCAACAAATTTCACCATCCCTTCAGAAATGCCTGCTGATAGGTATATCTTATATATAAAAGCATATGAAGAAGATAGTGAGGGAAATAAAATTAATACTGGTTCTATAAAAAGAGTTATTAAAATAGAACAAGTCCCAACTAATCTAGAAATTTTCTTTGAAAAACAGGAAGCAATTCCGGGAAAAAGGATAATTTTAAAACCCATTTTACATGATCAAAGTGGAGAAAATATTGAAACAATAGCTGAAGTAAAAATCAATAATCCCCTTACAAATTCCATTAAAAAATTTGAAATACCAACACAAAAAAATTTAGAATTCAAAATTAAGGAATTAAATAAACCTTCTAATTGGAGTGTTTCTGTGGTTGCTGATGGTTTAATAAAAAATACTAATTTTGAAGTTCTTAAGTCTGAAAAAGTTGAATTAGATATAATCAATAAATCATTACGTGTAAAAAATGTAGGTAATGTACCATATAAGGGGGAAGTTTCTATTAAAATAGGTAATGAGACAATCCATAAGAATGTTAGTGTTGAATATAATTCTACAGAATATTATGTTTTATATGCTCCTGAAGGAAATTATAGTGTTGAAATTTCTAATGGGGAGGAAAAAATTTCTAAAAATAATGTTTTCCTTACTGGTAGAGCTGTAGGGATTGAAGAATCAGGAAAAGGATTTTCCTCTTTGAATTTGTTTATTTGGATTTTTGTTATATTTGTTCTAGGATTTGTAGTTTTAAATATATTTGAAAAAGGATATAAAAAAGGATTTGTGGGAAGAGTTATTAAAAAGAAAAAAACACACCCTCAAGAAAAAAAAGAAGTTAATGAAAAGAAAGAACAAAAAGACGCATTAATAAATCCAGGGAATATTGCTTGTTTATCCCTTTCAATGAAAGGAGAAAAACAAACTTCAGATGTTATTTGTTTGAAAATTAAAAATTATCAAGAACTTATTTCGAAAAAAGATAATTCAAGGATAAGTATCCAAAAAATAATAAATTTGGCAGAAAAAGAAAAAGCATATGTTTATGAAAACAATGAAAATATTTTCTTTATTTTTGCTCCTATTGCAACAAGAACATTTCAAAATGAAAAAGCTGCTGTAAAGTTATCTAAAGATATAAAAAATGTTTTGGAAAATCACAATAGAACAGCAAAACAAAAAATTGATTTTGGGATTGCAATAAATTATGGTGAGATAATTGCTAAAAAAGAGGGGGGCAAACTTTATTTTATGGGAGTTAAAAATCTATTCTCAAGAGCAAAAAAAATTTCCTCATTATCCAACAAAGAGATTCTTATTAATAAAGATGTGAGAAATAGAATTGGTTCGGATATTAAATCAGAGAAAAAAGAATTTGAAAATAAAGACCTTGAATTGTATGCTGTTAAAGAGTTTAATAAAGCAAGGGAAGAAAACAAAAAGTTTATTGATGATTTTGTTAAAAGAAATAAAGATATGTTTAATAAGTGAAATTAAATTCTAAAACCCAAAAATTTTTCTCTTTCTTCTTCCGAACCTGTTTTTGAATATGTTTTAATCATCTTTTTTACTTTTTCTTTTATTTCTTTAGAAGGTTTTCCGATTATCAGTGCTGAAGGCCCTTTTATTTTCAAATCTTTAGAAGTTATTTTTGTTCCTTTATCCATCTTCTCTAAAACTTCATTTTCTTGTTTGTTTCTCCCAATAATAGTCCAACAATTTTCAATTAGGAAATGTCTCCCAATATTGAAAAGTTTTGATTGTTCAGGTTCAAAACCCCTTTCAAAAATTTTTTTAAATCTATTTTTAAGATTTTTTTCACATAAAATACATCCTCCTGCTGGTTGAGGATATTCTATATTAAATTTTTTTGCAATTTCTATTTGTTTCTTTCTTTGTTTTCCTTTTGCTCCAAAATCCATTAGAGGACGAATAATTCTATTTTTAAGCTTAGAATCAGATTCAATTAAATTCATTGTTTTTTCTTTTTGAGACATGGGTCTTTGCCCAATAACTTCTCCCGATACAATGTATTTTACCTTGTTTTTATTTGCAAATTCTCTTGTTTTATTATACATAAAAATTTTACAATCTATGCAAGGATTATATCCTTTTCCCCTAGAATATTTTGGGTGGTTAATTTTTTTAATATATTCTTTAAAGAGTTTTCCTTTAGTGCAATCAATTATTTTTAATTTGATTTTTTCTTTTTTTAAAAAATATTTAATTTCCTCATCTTTATTTGGGTGAAAAGGAAGTTTAAAATAAACTGCTAAAATTTTATACCCTCTTTCTTTCATAATTTTTACAGCTAATCTCGAATCTAATCCTCCTGAAAATAACAAAACACATTTTTTATCCATAAGGTAATGTAAAAAAAAGTGTTTAAAATAGTTTTGTTTACTTTTTATGTTGATTATACCATTTAGGGATATTTTTTACAATAGAATCATATCTTTTAGAAATATTATTTAATTTTTTATTGTCAATAAACTCATTTTTAGGAATATAAATATCCAAACCATTTATTTCTGCATCATAAAATGCCTCAGAATTTTTTCCATTAATAATTGAAATGTAAATATCTCTTTCACGAATAATCCCTTTTGCTACAAGTATGTTTTCATCTTTTTTATTGAATATAATTAGGTTTCCTTCTTTTTGAATAAATCTTTCTAGTTTATTATATTTGTTTTTCTCACACCCTCCCAAAATAATATTTCCCACAATAATCATAGGAAAGATAATTCTTTTTAAATTCATAATACTTAAAAAAACTTTTTTTATTTAAGAATTGTGGTTTTTTTCTTCAAATTTTAAGAATATTGATGCTGAAAGGAATGCTAAACCTATTAAAAACCAAACCCAAAATACATTTCCAGCTTTACTAAAGAAAATATTTATTACATTACTTAATGGGATGTTTTCTGTTAAACCAAATTCTTTGTAATCCATATTTATAAAAATTCTTTTTAGAAAAATAGAGACTGGTGAAAATAATAAGAAGGTAACCCCTGCAGAAAATAAAAAGTATTTCCTTTTTTTAAATAAGAAAAAATAACTTGTTAAGAATATTAAAATAATTCCTAATGAAATTAGAAAAATTTCATTGATATTTTCGTCTGTTTTTTCTGATAAAAGTATGAAGGGGATATTTTTTTCATTGTAACATTCCATAAAGTTACAATTATATTTTTTATAATATATTTCACTAAACAAATAAGAAAATACATCATCAAGAGCATTATCTGATTTTATTTCTGAACAAGGAATCGTGTAATTTTGTATTGTAACATTATTTTTCATAGAACAAATTTCAACTAATCCTTGATTTATTTTTTGTTCTGAAAAATTTTGGCTTTGTTCAGAAATTGTAGATATTATTAGTGGTTTTATATTACTGCTTAGAGTATCATAACCATATGAAAAGTTTATGGTAGTTATTAAATTACTTGAAATTAGAATAGGAATAAACACTATTGTTAACAAAACAATCCCTATTATTCTTAAAGCTCCCATATTTTCCTCTTTTTTTATTTTAAGTAATAAGAATAGGGTATTTATAAATTTTACATTCTTCTTAAAGCACGTATTCTTTTTTCAATCGGGGGATGAGTTTTTCCTACACTTCCAAAAGGATTTGAAAAAAATAGCGGTGCCATTGCTTTACTTATTTTTTTCTTGTTAGTTTTTGGAGTAGGAGAATCTTTTTTTATTTTCTCAAGAGCCCTTATTAAAGCTTCAGGATAACGAGTAAATTTTGCTGAAGATGCATCTGCTGAATACTCTCTTTTTCTTGAAATTGAGGATTGCACTAAATAAGCTATTATTGGGGCGAGAATTGCTAAAACAATACCTATGATAATAAAAATAATACCTCCTTTATTATTATCTCCCCCACCAATTGATCGAAACCATAAACTTCTTAAGAAGATTTCAGAAATTATTGCTATCATCCCTACCATTATTGTTGCAATTGTCATATATCTCATATCATAATTTTTTATGTGTCCTAATTCATGTGCTAATACTGCTTCAAGTTCTCTTTTGTCTAGTTTTTCTAAAGCCCCTTCTGTAACACAAACTACTGCGTGTTTTGGGTCTCTTCCTGAAGCAAATGCATTAATTTGATTAGAAGACATAACATATAATTTTGGTTTTGGAAGTCCTGAAGCTAGAATTAATCCCTCTACAAGGCTATGATAGTTTGGATATTTTTCCCGTGTTGCTTCTTTAGCACCTACAGATTTAATAGCAATTTTGTGAGAATTATAATAGCTCGCAAAAATATAAATTAAAGAAAAAATAATTGCAATTATCATAATTATAAAAAAATATCCTGGAGCAAATGCCTTTGAAATCACATAACCCAAAATAAGAAAAACAATGAAAATAGTAAACATTAGGAAAAAAGACTTTCTTTTATTTTTTTTAATCTGATCTCTAAAATCAATTCTTTTTTCCATTGTTAAATAAGTAAAACAGTCTTTTTAAAATTTTCAAATCTAAAGATTTATAAATGAGATGATCCAGATATGATTTCAAAAGACTGATTAGTTTAAATGATGTTACTCATAAATAATAACATTACCAAAAGATTTATAAAGTATTAATACTACTTATTAGTAACAAAAGTGGCTTAGCTACTTAAAAAAATAAACACACAAAAAACAAAAATGACAAACGAAAAATATAATGCTTGGAACAGCTTTAAAAGTGGTTTTAGCGATGCAGTTAAACCTCTTTTTTATGATGGGAAAGGTGTAGCAAAAACATCTGAAGGAAAACATTCTGAAAGCCATTATAAATTAGGGCAAGGAGCTGGAATTGCAGTAGATGCTGTAACATTTGCTTTAGGATTTCCAGTATTCAAAAGCGGATATAATGCTGTTAAAAACGCTGGTAAAGAAGCAAAAGCAAACGCACATAGACAAGCTGTTATAAGAGAAAAAGCAAACATAGCTAGAAAGTTTAGATAAGCCTTCACTTCATTTTTTAAGAAGGCATTTTATTTTTTTAAAAAGAGTTTTAAATCTAGTTTTTACTTTATTTATTAAATAGGGTATTTGAGATAATGACAAAAATATCAAAAGTAAAAAAATATTCTGCAAAGGAGATTGAAAAAGTTTTACATCCTATTGTAAAGGAGTGGTTTTATTCAAAATTTGAAAATTTTTCAGAACCACAAAAATATGGTGTTTTGAATATTTGGAAAAGAAAAAATATATTAATTTCAGCCCCAACAGGAGGAACAAAAACATTAACATCTTTTTTATCTATTTTAAATAAATTAGTAATTCTTGCAGATTCAAATTATCCCGGAGAGTTAGAAGACAAAGTTTATGCTTTATATGCTTCCCCTTTGAAAGCATTAAGTAATGATATTCATAAGAATTTAATTGAACCTCTTGCAGAAATTGAAGAAATTGCAAAGAACAAGGGGATTGAATTAAAAAAAATTAGGATTGGCTTGAGAACTGGAGATACAACTCCTTATGAAAGGACAAAAATGGCTAAAAACCCTCCACACATTATGATAACCACTCCTGAAACTCTTGCAATTGTTTTGACTACTAAATCTTTTGTTAATGCATTCAAAGCTGTGGAATATTGTATTATAGATGAAATCCACTCTTTGGGAAATAAAAGGGGGGTTTACTTAAGTTTAAGTTTAGAAAGACTTAATGAAATGAGTGAAATTTGGCCTGTTAAAATAGGATTAAGTGCAACAGTAGAACCATTAGAAGAAGTTGCAAAATTTCTTGTAGGAATTGATGGAAAAAGAGAAGTAGGGGTTGCAAAGGTTCCTTTTAATAAAAAAATAGATATAGATGTTTTAACTCCAGTAAAAAATTTAATTGAAGGTAAAAACATTCGTGAAGAAACATATTATCTAATGGATGAATTAATTCAAGAACATAAAACAACTCTGATTTTTACAAATACTCGTTCAGCAACAGAAAGAGTTGTTGAGAATTTAAAGAAAAAATTTCCTTCAAGATATAATTCTGAAAATATTGCAGCACATCACTCTTCTTTAAGTAAAAACTATCGTTTTAAAATAGAAGAAGATTTGAGGCAAGGAAAATTAAAAACAGTTGTTTGTTCTACTTCATTGGAATTGGGAATTGATATTGGTTTTATTGACTTGGTAATCTTGTTGGGAAGTCCTAAGGCAAGTTCAAGAGCATTACAAAGAATTGGGAGAGCAGGGCATAAATTACATCAAGTTGCAAAAGGAAGATTCATTGTTCAAGACAGAGATGATTTAGTTGAATGTTCTGTTATACAAAAAGAAATGCTCGAGGGTAAAATTGACAAAATACAATTTTCTCATAATGCGTTAGATGTTTTAAGCCAGCAAATTTATGGTATGGCAATTTACAAAATCTGGGATTTTAATGAACTTTTAAAAACAATTAGAAGAAGTTATTGTTATCAAGGTTTAGAAAAAGATGATTTTTATGCTGTTTTAAGTTATTTGTCTGGAGATTATAATTTAGAAAAAAGTCATGTTTATGGAAAAATTTGGTTTGATAAAGAAGAAAACAAAATTGGAAAAAGAGGAAAGCTAGCTAGAGTTATTTATATGACAAATATTGGGACTATTCCTGATGAATCTTATGTGGATGTTAAAACTTCTCCAAATGAAAAAGTAGGTGTTATTGATGAGGCTTTTTTATCAAGGATGAAAAAAGGGGATGTTTTTGTTTTGGGAGGAAGTAAATATGTTTATAGATATACTAAAGGGATGAATCTTTATGTTGCTCCTGCTGGTGAAAGAAGTCCGACGATTCCTTCGTGGTTTTCAGAAATGCTTCCATTAAGTTTTGATTCTGCTTTAGAAATAAATAAGTTTAGAGAAGAAATAAAAAAATTATTTGAGAAAAATAAATCCGAAAAGCAAATTTTAAATTTTATTAAAAAATATTTATATGTTGGGGACAATGTTGCTAAAGAAATTTTTATTTATTTTAAGCAACAGTATAGTTTTTCAGAAATTCCGGACACAAAAAGAATAACAATTGAAAAATATATTGATGAAAAAGAAAATAAAAAATATATCTTAGTTAATTCAATGTACGGGCGGAGAGTCAATGATGCATTATCAAGAGCAATTGGTTACTTAATGGGAAATATTAATTCAAGAACAGGTAAAGGAAAAAGGGATGTAGAAATTGGGATAAGTGACAGGGGCTTTTATATTTCTTCTGAAAACATGAATATTGAAAAAGCATTTGAAAAATTAAATTCAGAAAATGTCGAGGACATTTTAAAAGAAGCTATTGAAAAAACTGATATTTTAACTAGAAGATTTAGACATTGTGCTACTAGATCCTTAATGATTTTGAGAAGTTATAAGGGAAATAGAAAAAATGTAAAGAAACAACAAATGAGAAGTCACTTTTTAATCTCAAGTATAAAAAAATTAACAAAGAATTTCCCAATTCTAAAAGAAGCAAAAAGAGAGGTTCTAGAAGATTTAATGGATATTGAAAATTCAAAAAAAGTTTTAAAATGGATTGAATCTGGAAAACTTGAAATAAGTTCTGATTATGTAAAAATCCCTTCCCCATTTTCTTTAAACTTGCTTTTAGAAGGGCATATGGATTTAATGAGACTTGAAGATAAGCAGGATTTTCTAAAAAGAATGCATAGAATTTATGTCAATGAAATTGAGAACAATAACAAATTAGATGAAGATACTTTTGATTATTCTCACATGAATAAAGATTTATCTTAAAGTATCTGCAATTGAAGCACTCATACATGAAGGTAATGTTACAAGAACTGTTCTTTTGAAGGCAATTATCCAATTAGAACTCCAAGGAGCTTTTCCTATTAAATAGAGAATACTTGTTACAATTAGAAATGAAAGGATATATGTAGAAAAAACCCTTTTAAAAAAATGATGGGAGTTTTTTTTGAAATGTTTTTTTGTATGGTAATTATAGTAAGCAAAGAATCCTATAAATAATAAAGAGACAAATAATATTATAATTATGTTGGTTAAAGGAAGACTTTCTCCAAGTCTCCATGTTTCTTCTGTAAAAGCTATTGGAACAGCTAAAATAGTAGCCCCAATAATTATTTGCAATACATCTTTTAATCCAAATTCGGGAATAGGAAAAACTTTAGTTAAAATATTTTTTTCTTTTTCTAAAAACCTCCCTTTTTTTTTCATTATATTTTTTTAAGATAATAAGGGTTTTTATATTTTTGGAATAAAGAATAAGTTTTAAATAATTAAAAGGCATATAAAAATCATGAAAAAAAAGAGGAAAAGATTAGAAGTTTTTCTTGAGTTTTTATTATTTGGTTTAGTAATGGGAATTGTTGAAGATTTAATTGCTGTTAAAATTTCTACTGGTGAAACTCTTACATGGAATATTATCTGGATTGTTGCTTTAATTACCATTCCTTTTGCAATTATTGGGGAATTAATAGTTGATAGAATAAATCTTATTCCTAAGAAAAAGAA
>CAYWWB010000012.1:14426-17574 GCA_964462045.1 Candidatus Woesearchaeota archaeon
TAATCAAGAAGAAATAAAAAAGATGAGGTTTCCTACGGAATGTGAATCCTGTGGAAAAGTGTTTGATTTGATTAATTATGTTACAAAAGACGATTTTAAGAAAAAAATAAGTCAGATAAAACAGGAAAAATTTAATGGGAAGTTTAGGTGTGAGAATTGTCAAGGTAGGAACCAATAATTTCTTTTGAAGGATTTTGAGATAATTTGGGGTTTGAAAAGAGCGGTATGACTACAGTCATACTGAAGTTTTTTAAATTTTGAATTCTGTTTTATTTTTATGAAATCAGAATATATTTTTATCAATAAAACAATATTCTTTCCAGAAAAAGGTATTTTAGTAATTGGAGATTTGCATTTGGGTTATGATAGGATGTTGCAGGAACAGGGAATTGAAATTCCATTTAATCAGCTTGAGGAATCAAAAAAAGAGATTCAGGAAGTTGTTAGTGAAATAAAAAACAAAGGTTTTGAATTAAAAAAAATAGTTTTGCTTGGAGATATAAAACATGCTTTCGGTTTTCAGAAAGAAGAACTTTTTGATGTTAAGGATTTTTTAAGTTTTTTAGAAGGTTTTGTAAAAAAAGAAAATTTGATTATAATAAAAGGGAATCACGAGAGGTTTTCTTTAAATAAATGGGATTTTGAAGATTTTCATATTGAAGGGGATATTGCTTTTACACATGGGGATAAGAGTTTTCCAGAAATATTTGATAAAAAAATAAAAACAATTATTCTTGGACACATACATCCTGCTGTTATTTTAAAAGATAGTCAAGGAATAAAAAAAGAAAAGTATAAGTGTTTTTTAGTTGGAGATTTTAATAAAAAAAAGGTAATTGTTGTTCCAAGTTTTTTCCCTTTAGTTCCTGGAACTGAAATGATTAGTGAATATGCAGATAAAGAGGGCTGGGCATTTATTCCAAAGAAGAATTTATTAAATTTTGAAACATATGTTGTTGGAAAAAATAAAGTTTATGATTTTGGAAAATTAAAAAAGATTGGAGAGATTAGTTCGGAAGTCTATTAAGAATATCTTCTTGAACTTTTTCTACACTTTGCTCACCATTTATTTTTATGATTTTATTAGAATATTTTTCAAGAACAGGCTCGGTTTTTTTGTGATAAGTATTAAGTCTTTTTTTAACAGCTTCGGGATAGTCGTCTTTTCTTTTAACTATTTCACCTCCACAAGTATCACAAATATTGTCTTTTTCAGGGATTATTCCCGTATATAAATTATAGTTTCTTCCACAATCCTTGCACACTCTTCTTCCGGAAATTCTTTTTATTGCTTCTTCATCTGAAATATCAAGTTCAACAACATAATCAATATTTGTAATTTCATCAAGCATATCAGCTTGTTCCTTGTCTCTTGGAAAACCATCAAGGATAAATCCCTTAGAACATTCTTTGCTGTTTAGCTTCTCTTTTAATAATTTTAACATTAGTTCATCGGGGATTAATTCTCCCCTATTTATATGGGAATCTATTTCTTGTTTCAATTTCCCTTTATAATTTCTTAATAAATCTCCTGTAGAAATATGGCATATGTCTAATTCTTTTGAAATCCTTTTTGCCTCAGTTCCTTTTCCACTTCCTTGGGGGCCTATAAAGATTAGTTTCATTTTGAAAGAAATTTGATGATGTTTTCTTTTATTTCATATTCCCTATGTCCTGGATATCTTACAGCATAAAAAGTTTTTCCATCATAAGATTTTAACAAAGGGCTTGCTTCTCTGGAATGTTTTTTCCTAAATTCTTTTGTTATCTCTTCTGCATTTTTTTTAGAATTAAACTCAAAATATCCTAAAATATTTTTTTTATTTTCAAATTTTAACTTTTTATAATAGGCTTCTCCATTTTCAACATGATTGTGTATTCTCAATTCTATTTCTCCAAGATTTTTTGATAAAGTTGCTGAAAGTTTTCTCATAAATATATTAGAGATTATATATTAAAAAAGGTTTCTAAAATTGATTTTTTGAATTAATGCATCTTTCGAGATTTAGTGTAAAATTCTTAAGTTTATCTTGCTTATATGTTTCTCCCCACGGGGTTTCTATCCTTTCCATTTCTTTATTATGTGTATAAATGGGAAGAAAGAAAATGTCTTGTTTCTTAAAAAAGCTTTTTATTTTTTCTATTTCTTTGTTTATGTCTGGAAGATAATAATAAATAAAATAAACATTTTTACATGATTCTTTACTAAAAATAGAAGCAGAATTTTCTCCTAGTGAAAGAATTTTAGATTGTGTTTCAATTATTTTAGAATAATAACTTGTAGTGTATCCGGTTATAGGATTTCCAAATATTTCCATTTTTTATTAAAAATTAACTTCTGGTGTTTCTTTTTCTGATTCTGCAATTTGTAAGTATTCTTTAGGTTTGAATCCAAACATTCCTGCAAAAATACTTCCTGGAAGGGTTTTACATTTGTTGTTGTATGTTAGGATAGAATCATTATAAAATTGTCTTGCATAAGCAACTTTGTCCTCTGTTGCTGTTAGTTCGTTTTGTAATTGAAGAAAGTTTTGGTTTGCTTTTAGGTCTGGATAACCTTCAGCAATAGCAAATAATCTTCCTAATGCTCCTTCTAGTTTTTTATCTGCTTCAACTTTTTTAGATAAGTCTTTTGCACCAACTAATGATTTTCTAGCATCTGTAACAGCTTTTATTGCTTCTTTTTCATGTTTTGCAAAGCCTTTAACTGTTTTTATTAAATTAGGAATTAAATCAGCTCTTCTTTTTAATTGAACATTTATTTGACTTAAAGAATTCTCTATTCTATTTGAAAGAACTTGAAATCTGTTATAATATGAAAGAGCCATAATTAATAGAATTCCTAAAATTGCTATTAAAATCCATAATCCAATTCCCATGTTATATTTAAGATGTTTTGATTTATAAAATTATCTTTTGTAAAAATTTAAAAACAATGAATAACTAAAAATATTAATTAAAACAGAGGTTAAAATGGTAAGTGTAGATAAAGAAACTTGTATTGGGTGTGGTGCTTGTGCTGCGACTTGTCCTGATGTTTTTGAAATGAATGATGAAAACAAGGCTCAAGTTAAGTCTGATGCAAACAAAGACGCAGATTGTGTGAAAGAAGCAGCAGAAAGTTGTCCTGTGGATGCTATTAAAATTT
>CAYWWB010000012.1:17674-21191 GCA_964462045.1 Candidatus Woesearchaeota archaeon
TAAGCATAACATTTATTAATCCCATTATTTTTTATTAAATATGTCAGGAAAAGAGGGTAAGATTACTAGAAAAGATTTTGTAAAATGGTTTTCTGAACTAAGTAAAGATTCTGGACCTTATGCTGGAGGGAAAGGTGCTAACTTAGGTGAGATGTATAATTCAAAAATTCCTGTACCTCCTGGATTTGTTGTAACTGCCCAGGCTTATGATTTTTTTATTGAAGAAGCTGGAATTAAAGATAAAATAAAAGAACTTTTAGATTCTTTAGATTATGAAGACACTGAACAATTAGATAAGGTAACAAAAGATATTAGGACATTAATAACTGATTCTAAAATGCCAAAAGAAATGCAAGAGGAAATTCTTGAAGCTTATGAACATTTAGACATTCCTGAAGCAAATACCACTGATCAAACTGCTTTGGATATTTTAAAACGTTCAACAGAACCTGTTTTTGTTGCAGTAAGGAGTTCTGCTACTACTGAGGATTTAGCTGAAGCAAGTTTTGCAGGACAACAAGATACTTATTTGAATATTAAAGGAAATAGTGATTTACTTAAGCATGTAAAAAAATGTTTTGCTTCTTTATTTACTTCAAGAGCAACATATTACAGAATTAAAAAAGGATTTACACATGGGGAAGCAAGTTTAGCAGTTGTTGTTCAAAAAATGGTTAATGCAGATAAATCTGGTGTTGTTTTCTCAAAAGATCCAACATATAATAATGATAATGTTGTTATGGAAGCTGTTTTTGGATTAGGAGAAGGTATTGTGTCAGGACAGATAACTCCAGATAAATATGTGGTTTCAAAAGGATTAGATATTTTAGATAAAGATATTAAAATAAAATTAAAAGCAATTACAAGAGATTCTTCTGGAAACCAAATTAAAAAAAAGTTAAGTGAAGAAAAATCAAAAGAACAAGTTCTAAATAATCACGAGATAAAAAGAATTTCTGAATTAGCTTTGAGACTTGAAGATCATTATGATAAGCCTCAAGATATAGAATTTGCAATTGAATCTGGGGAAATTTATATTGTTCAATCAAGGCCAATAACAACTATGGGAAATAGGATTGAGAAAAAAGCATCAAGTTCTATTAATGGGGAAGTTATTTTAGAAGGTATGGCTGCTTCACCAGGAATAGCTGCAAGCAAAGTTAAAATTATCGAAGGGATGGAAGATTTAAAGAAAATAAAAAAAGGAGATATTTTAGTTACAGGGATGACTAATCCCGATATGGTTGTTACAATGCAAAAATGCTCAGCAATAATTACTGATGAGGGAGGAATGACTGCTCATGCTGCTATTGTTTCAAGAGAAATGGGAATTCCTTGTATTGTTGGAACTGGAGAAGCAACTAAAAAACTCAGTGATGAACAAGAAATTACTGTTGATGGTTATTCTGGAAAAGTCTATAAAGGAAAAGTAGCTGAAACAGAAAAAAAAGAAGTAAAACCAGTTGAAGCTGAGACTAAAACAGATATTAAAGTTATTGTTGACTTACCTAGTTTTGCAGAAAGAGCTTCAAAAACTGGAATTAAGAAAGTGGGTTTAACAAGGATTGAAGGAATTATTGCAGAATCAGGAAAACACCCTAATTATTTTTTACACAAAGGAAATATAGATGAATATGAAAATGTTGTGTATAAAGGAGTAGAAGGAATTGCAGAATATTTTGATGAAATGTGGGTTAGAACATCGGATATAAGAACAAATGAATATAAAAATTTAGAAGGAGCGCCACAAGAAGCAGAAGATAATCCTATGTTAGGAATGCATGGAATAAGATTTGGTTTAAAATATCCCAAAATTTTAAAAGCAGAATTAAAAGCTTTGAAAAGAATTTCAGAAAAAGGGAAAACAATGGGAATTTTATTACCTCAATTAATCTCTGTTGATGAATTAAAAAAAGTTAAAGAACATTTAAAGGAAATTGATTTTGATAATTTAAAAGTAGGGGTTATGATAGAAACGCCTGCAGCAGTTCAAATCATTAAAAGTTTGTGTGAAGAAGGGATTGATTTTATCTCTTTTGGAACAAATGATTTAACACAATATATCCTCGCTGTTGATAGAGGTAATTCTGAAGTTCAAAATATATATAATGAAATGCATCCTGCAGTCCTTTATCAATTAGGATATGTTATAAGAATATGTAAAAAATATAATGTAGAATCAAGTATTTGTGGACAAGCAGGAAGTAGAAAAGAAATGGCAAAATATCTTGTTGAAAAAGGAATTGATAGTATAAGTGTTAATGCGGATGTTGCAAGTGAAATTGCTGAATATGTTTCAAAATTAGAAAAAGGTGAAAATCCTGACACTGGAAATAAAGAAGAAAAACCTAAAGAAGTTAGTGCTGAAAAAAATGAAGAAAAGAATATTCAAGCAATAGAAAAAGAAAAGCAAGAACAAACTAATGAAGAAAATCAAGGTGATTTGGTTATTGAAGAAAATAAATCAAAAGTTACTGAGGAAGAAAGAGAGAATATTATTGAAAAAGATCCTTATAATAAGGAACAATTAGATAAAGATATTAATGCTTTAGAAAAAGAAAAACAAGGAAATGTTGAAAAAGATGAAGTCTCCACACAGGAAAGTGAAAAAGAACAAAATAGTTAATTTTGAATAAATTTATAAATAAAAAATTCTTTTAAAAAGTATGGCTTCAAAGAAAGAGGGTAAGAAAAAGGAAAGTTCTAATAAAAAAAAGACAAAAAAGAAATCTTCTGTAAGTAAAAAATCTAATGATAAGATAGCAGATATTTTGGTTGAAAATTTTGTTTCCTTACAAAAAGTTATGGTTGATTTAACTGAAAGAGTTGATGGTTTAACAAATGAAGTTTCGAGTTTAGTTGGATTATTTGAAAAAACTGCTAAAAGCATTGCTGAAAAAGAAGTAAAAGAAAAAGGCGGGCCAGTTAATATAGATAAAAGTATGAAAAATTTAACAGATAAATTAGAGGTTCTTTTAGATCAAAATAAAACTATTGCAAGAGGAATAACTCTGGTTCATGAAAGTATTTCAGAAGAAGAGGAAGAAACACCTCAAAGACCTCCTGCTCAACCTTCTCAACAACAAAGTCCTCAACAAAGACCTCCTGCTCAACAACAAAGTCCACCTCAACCAACCCAAAGACCTATGCCTCCTAAATCCCTCCCACAACAAAATCCTCGACAAGCCCCACCACAACAAGGTCCTCCTCAACCATCACAAGGACAAAATGTTCAAAGAAATGAACAAGGATTTCAAGGTTATAAAAAATCACTAGCATAAGAATGAAAGAAAAAGTAGTTTTGGAGTCTGAAAAATTTAAAGAATTATTTCTTTTAGAATTTACAAGGGAATTAATTGAAAATTCTGGTGGAGGTGCTTTGATTAGATTAAAAAATATTCTTAAAAAGGCAAAAGAAGGAAAATATAAACCTATAGAAAAAATAAAAAAAGAAGCAGAAAAAGAAGTTAAAAAACCTATTGAAGAAGAATCAAGAGAACTTTCCAAACAAATAGAA
>CAYWWB010000013.1:0-20877 GCA_964462045.1 Candidatus Woesearchaeota archaeon
AGTTCACATGTCTTTTTTTACAAAAATCCAAGTGAATCACAGATTTTTAGTTCATCTGTATTTCCAATCACAGAAGCGGAAAATCACAAGAAAGGCAAAGCCAGGAATTAAAAAAAAAAGAAAAAAAAGAAAGGAAAAAAATCCTTTCTGATTTTGGATTTACTCTGCACCAACCATAGTAGCACTAGTAGCTGAAGTAACTGTGTACTCTTCACTAGTATCTACATCTTCATTTTGAAGGTAAGTAGCAGCGTTTTTTGTATCTGTTGCACTGTAACCAGCAACAAGTAAAGCGTGTTCACTTGTTACATCAGAAGTTTCATACCCTTTAATAAGAGCTTCTCCAGATGCAATATCTGTAGCAGCTGTGAAATCATCTCCACAAGTACCTTCTGCAACTCCTAATAAAGCAGCAGCAGCAGTGTTAATACAACTTCCACCAACTACAATAACATTTTTGTCACTGTATCCAGTTTCAGAGTCTTTGTATAACACAATACCTTTGTCTCCGCTAGTTCCATCATCTGAAGTAGCACCTGATGTGCTAGATAGATATGTATTATATGTTGCTTGACCTTCAGTCATAGCCCATATGTCTACTGATGTATATTCATCAGAATCTGTTTCTACATATGTTCCTAATTCTGAAAGAGCATATTCAGTATCTGTATCTCCAGCTATGTTTTGAACAGACCATACTGATGTGTTATAGTTTGGAACTGCGTCCAATACATCATCATCTGGATCAGAATCAACAGATATGTTAATGTCTATAGAACTTGTATCTACTTCACTATCAGGATTAATATTCCCATCTCTATCTTCTGTGAAGTTTATCCAAGTAGTAGTTGCTGATGTATTTGTAGCTAAGAAAGGAATTTCTATTCCTATTCCACCATCAGTAACAATACCAGTTCTTATATCCGCTAAAGTATCATATGCACTATTTGATAGATTAATTGTAGTCACACCATCAGATACATTTTCAGGTAAGTAAAGTCCAGTGTCTTCAAGTTCATCACCTTGTGAAACAGTTATTGTTCTTCCAGTAGATAAATCCTCAAAGTCAACTTCACCTTCTCCAGCATCATTATCTCCATCTATGTTAGTAACTTGATAGATTAATGTTTCTTCTGAAGAACTGTCTACATCTCCTTCATAAGCTATGAAAATACTGTCTTTTGATAAGTCAGCTAATTTTCCAGCATTAGTAGAATCAATATACCAATCATCCCCTGCAATAATTTCGTCATTAGAACTATCATTTATTTGTAGAGGTTCAACTGTATATTCATTTCCATTTCTACTTGTAAAAGAGAATTTTATTGTCTCATCAGCAGTAACTTCTATATGTTCTTTAGAATCTGCCTTTAACTCTGGTTCAACACTATCAAAAACCATCTTTATATCAAATAAAGGATCAGTCATCTCTTCTCCTACTTCAAGATAGTCTTTTTCATCAGCATCTAAATCACTTGGAGTTACAATGAAAGTTATACTTCCAATGTCATCGAAGGCAGTGTCAGTTGCTTCCACATAAACTTGAACACCATCAACTTCATCTCCATCAATTTCAATGTCTGATGGGCTGTTTACACTGTCTATAACCCATTCTTTAGCACCTGCAAATAACTCAACAGAAGCTCCTTCACTTCCTTGTTGTAAGTCATCTATGCTTATAGCATTAACATAGTATCCTTGTTCTGTATCTCCAGTTTCAACTTCACTGTACATTTGTCCATTAATTTTTAATGTAATAGTTCCAGCAGAAGTATCTACACCTTCTAAAGAGATTTCATCACCATTAACTGTTACACTATCTTTATAACCCACATTAACAGTTTCAGTTGCTTCAAAGAAAACAAGTTCTTCATCACTCATTTCCATATCTGGGTCAAAAGTTAATTTTTTTCCAAACATAGTGATTGTTTCACTATCATCATATGCAGTTGCATTAACATCTCCAGCAAAATCTATTGTTAGATTATATGCTTCTCCACTAGATTGATCTATATGAAGAACTGGAAGTTCATCATCAGCAGCATCTGTATCAATAGCATAGTCATCATCATCACCTAATGAATCAAACTTTACCATATCACCAGCCAAGATTATTTCTTGTTCATAGTCAATCTCTTCATCTTCATTATAGTCGACACCATCATCTTCTAATACTCCATCAGCAAGAAGATTTGGAAATTCATCTGCATCTATTTTATCTTTAACATCTGATAAAGCTTCTCCTAAAGTCAAGTCATTTCCTGTTCCACTTATTAAGAAAGATTCATCACCTAAAGAAGCACTTGAACTACCAGTTTCAGTAGCTTGTTCTTGAAGGTATGTTTGTATGTTTCCTGCTGGAGCCATATCCAAACTAGCATCTGCACCATGAACTATTGCAGTTGGAGCAGCAACTCCGTCAGCAACAAATGGAGCAGGGAAGTTTGCAGCACTAGCTACACCAAGAGTCATACCTGCCATTAAGAAACTTCCAACAACAGCTGTAATTTTCTTAAAATTCATTTTTTATTAATTTTACCTCCTTTCACCTCTATGGGATTATGTTGTCTATGACAACTTTTTGTCATTTTAGTCATTTTCTCGTATATAACACCTGTTAGGTGTTAATAGAATTTAATCATCTCCCTTTAAAAAGCTTATCCCTATTATTCACTATAAAATTAATAAAATAACTCTTTTTCAAGGTTTTATTTATAAATCTTTTGTTATCACTATAACTATAAACACATACCTATTAAATAACCTACCAAAAGATTTATTAATATAGGTTATTTTTATGAGGATATATTATTATAAAAATAATATATATAAAAAATATATGTTATACATATCTAAACAAAAATAACATATATTAATCATCGACGATAAAATGGTAAAAATAAAAACAAGAGAAATAACATTAAAAGAATCAAAGGGAACTTTCTCATTTTTTAAAACAAAATCTAATTATAATTTTTCAGGTTTAGCTAGTTTAAGACAGGTTTTAAGTAATGAAAAAGCTAAAATTTTAGATACAATCAAGTATAAAGAACCTACTTCTATTTATGATTTGTCTAAAAAACTTGGAAGAAGCTTTAAGTCTGTAATAGAAGATGTAAAACTTTTAGAAAGATTTGGTTTTGTTGAATTAATAAAAGAAAAAACAAAAAACAGAATTAGACATAAACCCGTTCTCACAGCAGATTCTATTACAATTAACATTAAGTTGTAGAAGTTTGATTAAAAAAGATTGTTAAGTCTATTTTAAGGTTTTCTCCACTAATTCCTAAAGGTTGTCTCCCACCCCTTGCATTATATGTTTCTGTCCCTTCCCAAGAAGAAGCCACAACATTATTTTCAGAATCCGCAACAATAAATTCATAACCTACTCTAGGAGACTGAGGATTTATTTGCCAACTTTCTACAATAATTTCTTTTGAAGTTTCATTAAGAATTTCACAAGGCCCTTTTTCATTATTCATACATGTTTCATTTTCATAACATTTTTTTATTAAGTCTTGTATAGAAACATTTTCAATTACTCCATAATTTTCTTCTTGACATTTTGAATTATATTGTAAAAAAGCTTGAATAAAGCTATTAACTTGATAACTTTCTACAGCTTCTTTATCAGAACCATTCATTGAAAAATACAAAAAAGCCACCATTACTATTGCAATTAATATTAAAATAACTCCAAATCCAATCATTTCTTCTTGTCCAATCTTACTTTTAATAAATTTTGAATTAATTTCTTTTTTTCTCATTTATATTACCTCTTGATAGTATACAGTCATTCTAGCTAAAACACATATATCTTTATTTTTTGAATTTGAAGACGCTTTTCTACATAAAGAAACAAAATTAATTGCAGGCCTACCTGTTTCAGATTCAAAAATAGTTATTTGATTACATTCTGGATAGTTTTCTCGAGTACATTCAATAATTTCTTCAGAATCTTTTGGAAATAGTTTTTCAACTACAATTCCGGAAACTTGATAAAATTCTTTAAAAGATTCAGAATTATTTTTTAAATACATTATTTTTGACCAATCAATACAATTAACTCTTTCGTCACCATAAGCCCCTCCACAAGAGAATTCTGGAGAGTTTGCTAATTTTGAAACCATTTGTATAGCTTTTTCTTCCCGTATTTCAGATGCTCTTTCTTTTAATCCTGAAAATTGTGTAACAAAAAAGAACATCCCAACAAGAAGAAATAAAACTGTTATGGCTACCATTAAAAAAGCAGTTTGTTGTATCTTCATCTGTGCTTTCTTTTGGCTTCTTGTTTCTGTAATAAAAAATACAAATGAACTAATAAGTTCTTTAAAATTTTTTGATTTAATTACCATAGTCTACACTTCCACTGGTCATTTTTTTTATTTAGGCTTTTTTGAAGAGAAGCTAAACTTCTTAGTCCTTGAGAAACTTCTCCTTCTGCATCAGTCATCCCTTTTGCACCCTCTTTTAATGTATTTAATCCTATTTTTATTGTAGACATATCACACCCTATCATATCTTTTGATTTATAAATATACATATCTGCTAATTTGTTTGTTCTTTTCATAAGTCTTTTTAATTGACACTCATATAGTTCTTTGTCTGAAAAAATAGCAGCATACATTAAAGCATCTCCAGAATAATACATTTTCTCTCCATCTTTTTCAACATAACTTTCTCTAACATTTATATCGCAATCTTCATAAGTAAAACAAACTGTTTCTGAATTTTCTTCACATTTGTCTATGGAATCTGCAACTTTGAAATTCTTCCTATTTAAATTTTCTATTTTTTCTTCCCTATTTTCATCATCTGTAACAAAACAATATTCTTTAGATATTGGAGTAACATAAATCAAATTTGAAATTTTAAAAGGAAAATTAAAAGTATTTGAAAATACAGAAAAAGATTTTGTAGGGATTTCACTTGAATCTTTAGAAATATAAATATATTGATTCTTAAAACTAATTTCCATTCCTGTTTCAAATTCATTCATTGATTTTTCATCAACCCTTAGTATTTGTTCTCCAAATTCACCATAAGGTTTACATTCACTATACATTTTTGTTTCAACTGAAGATGTTAGTGTTGTAGATAATGAAACATTTTCTCCTGTATTTAAAGAGTTAAACCATGCTTCAATTTGTCTTCCTGATTGAGCTGTTTGAGATTTTTTTTCAAGCCCTGCATATTGAGTAGCCATATATATAGCTAAGAACAAAACAACAGCCCCGACAATCAATCCAAAAATCCAACCAAAAGATAAATTCATAAAACCTTTTTTATGTTTGATTCTTTTTTTATTACTTAAAATTTTCATTTCAATATTTAATGTTCTATTTATTCAGAAATTTTCTCTAATGTTACTGTTTGTTCTCCAGAACTTTTTTTCATTCTCATCTCAATTTTTCCATTTTTATTTTCAAAACAAATTCCTTGTTTTCCATCCAAGGTTTTTTCCATATTCAGGTGATTTAATTCACTTTCTTCAGGGAAATCTTTGTTTTCATAATGTATATAGAAATTATTATCATCACTAGTTTGATTTATACATATTTTTATTATTTTATCTGGAACATAATATTCTTGTGGTTGAGAACTTCTTCCCAAATCATTCCAAACACCATCAATATCATCTTGTAATTCTTTTTTGAATTTCAATATTTTTGATTCATCTACACTCCCTAAGAAACTCCTTATACCGAAAAACGCAAAAGCTAAGAATACTGCTATTAAAAAAACAGTAAATATCATTCCAAATGACATTTTGTTTTGTGCCTTCTTTTGATTTTTCCAACCAAAAAGAGAAGAAAAATCAGGCGAACTAAAAATCTTGGATTTTTTGTTTTTCCCTCGTGGAAAAAGGTGCAAATTATTCTTATTCATTTTATTTTCCTCTTTTAATATAAATTAAACTTTTTAGTTTTTAAGTTTTCTTATACTTCATATGGACTTACTTCTAAAGTACACTCATCTGGATTAGGTTTATTTCCATATTGATCTTCACATTTTATATAAAGAGTTTGTTCTGTATCCCATGATACTCTGTGCTGTTTTCTATCTGAAGAAGATTCTAGCATAGTTCCTTCTTCAGTTTCATAATCACAATCTTTAGTATCATAAAAACATCTAGCACCTTCGTCAGTTTCAATATTTAAAGAATCTTCACTATTATAGGCTCTTATAACTAGGGGCGAGTTCTCATCAATTTCAATTGTGAAAATTGCATTTGCAGTTTGAGAATTTCCAGCTTTATCTGTACATGTTATAGGAATGTTGTAAATTCCTTCTGTTAACCACATTTTTTGAATATTTGTTGTTGAATAATCCATATTAAAATAATAGTTAGCCCCCCCGTATTGATATTGACACCTTGTTTTTCCATTATCCACACCTTCAGCTGTTTTAACCCTTATTTCAATAGGAATCTCGTTTCTTGAATCTCTAATTGTAGAACCAATTGCTTGCCCATTAATTTCTAAAGAAGTTATTTGTATGGGTTGTGAACCACTAATTGTTAATACTTCTGATTTTTTGTTAGTATTCCTGTTTTTAGCATCTGCTTCAGGATTGTCTTTACATTTTATGTAATATTTGTTTTCAGTTCTGTCTTTTATTCCTGTAAAATTTGCAGTACAAGTGTAATATGCTCCACCCATGTTTTTTACTTCAGTATCACAATTAGTCATCTCATTAGCCATTTGTTCATAATTTACATCTTGATGATCCCACTTACATGTTGCTGGTTCATTTAAGTAAACTTCTGTTCCAAGAGATCTTGTTCCATAAGATACAGCTTCTCCACTTACTATGTTTTCAAAACCTTTTATTTCTGGAGGACTCAAATCTTTGTCAGCAACACAAAAATTAACTACAAAAGCTCGAGGATTTTCATTTCCATGTGTGTCTTGACATCTTATATAATAATTATATTCATCTCCTTTTTTCATTTCAGGAAGTTCTGAATTTATTCCTAATTCTTCTAAGTATTTTTCACTTGGAGTCACACTGCTTGGAACATATAATGTGTGATTTATTATATTCATTCCTCCTCCACTCATGTAACTTTCACTCATATTATCATAGCTTTTTTCTCTTGTTATTCCTATTTTACATTTTGCAGCTTCTGAAGTTTGAACCCCTAATGTTAGGGCTGTAAATGGAGGAATACATCCATTTTCTTGATCTCCAATAATTTTTACTCCAGAATCCCCAAGTCCCACATTTAAAGGACTATAACTAAATCCTGTTGGAAGAGAATCATTTAATGGACTTATTATTGGGGGTTTTGAATCTCCTTCATTATCTTCAATACATCTTGCATCAGGAGTGTTTTCATTAATTAATTTACAAGCTTGTCCAAAACTATGACATTGATATTGATTACATCCAAATTCTAATTCATTACATTTTTCACATTCATCCCCTCCTACTGGAGGTTGCCAAGCTTGAGGAGTATATGTAAATTCTTCTTGAGCATAATTTTGATAAGTTGCACCTATATAAGCTGCTGTTGCACCCAAAGCCCAAAGTCCAACAACCCATCCCTTTGGACCTCCTGCTGATGTCACTTTTCCTTGTCCAAATTGCATAAAACTTTTTTTACCTATTGCTACATCTGTCATAGCAACTGTAGTTACACCTGCTGCTATTATCCATCCTGCCTCTTTAATATTTCTCGCATTTCTATTTCCTACTCCTAAGAAATTTATTGCCTGCCCAACTAATAATCTTGCAGCAGCAGCATGCCCAGCATAAGAGATTAAAGAACCAAAAGCTTTTGCTGCCCCGCCACCCCCAAGTTTATCAATAATTTTTTGTGTTATTCCTGAACTCCTTTCCGGTTCATCACTCTCTTCATCTTCTTCCTCATCTTCTTCTTTATCATCATCTCCTTTTTTAATCGGTTCTCCTTCTTTATTAGTTTCAACAATTTCACCCCCATCTGTTTTTTTATAATATTTTCCCTTTTTTTTAACAATCTCTCCCTTATCGAGTTCTTCTTTTTCTCCCCTATCAAATTCATCGTATTTTAGGGTTTCTGTTGTTTCTTCCTCCTCTGTTTCATCATCACCATTTCCATCATCATCTTCATCATCTCCTCCCCCCTGATCATTTACATTTGCATTTGCCCTTTGGGAATTAGTTGATTTTTGAGTTTGTTGTTGTGAGGGATCCTCTTTTTCTTTAAAAACTTTCTTCCATATTTTTTCAACACTTTCATAGATTCCCAAAACTTTCATTGCATTTTGAAGTGTTACTTTATCTTCAAGCGGAACTTTTTCCAATTCATCCTCACTTATTTCATTGTCTCTATCAGTATCATATTTATTTACTACTTCTTGAGCTTTTTCTTCTTCTGTTTGAGTATTTTGTTCCTCTCCATCTTTTGAAGAACCATCATAAATATAACCTGAACCAGGGTAATCCTTTTCAACCTGAGGCCCCCAAATTTTTTCAGAATTTGGATATGCACTTTTAAGGTCATCTACAACTCCAGGATAGTCTAGATATATTTGTTTGAATTGACTGGGATCATTTTTGAAATCATTTTTAATCCCATCTGTTAAAAGATAATAAGTGCTTCGAAATTCTTTTTCATCATCAGAGTCATTTAAATCTAATATCTTTCCTCCTGTAACCTTCACATTTTTTTCATCTGTTATTTTCCAACACTCTCCATTCCCCATACATTCATATCCAAATGGACACCCCATTAAAGCCCTATTATCTGTACATCTTGTTTTTGGGGTGGCTTTTTCTACAGCATCAACCCCACCAAAACTCTGCCCCACAGAATATCCCAAAGCAATTATTCCAATAATTAAAATTACAATCTGAAACATTGCCATTCTTCCTTTTTTGTTTTTTATTTTAAATTCCATTTTCTTATTTAGGTTCAGGGGAAACAGGGATTCCTGCAAATTTATTGTAATAAGTATTATATTTTTCCCCTTTAAATTCATTTAAAGTTTTCTTTGATTCGTTTTTATAAACATCTTTTATTTCAGTTAGATTATTCTGGACAACAAATTCTCCTCCTTCTTGTTTTACTTTTTGAACAACAGTTTGATAAGTTTCCTTTCCTTTACCTTCCTTTCCAAAAGCACTTTCTTTATATCCGCAATCTCCTAAATATGCTGTTCTTGTTGTTACAAATTTCATAAAATCATCATGAGTCAAAAACACTGGAGGTTCGTTTCTTTTTTGTGAATCTGTTACACAATCAATAGGACTAATAGGATTTTTTCCCTCTTTCCCTATTGTTACACTTCCAGTTAAAAATTCTTCAGGTTTTCCAGATTTATGACAATAATGTCCTTGTCTTTCAGATATTTTTAAGTCACTCGGATTATTTCCTGATTCCCAAACCCCTTTCACATTGGAGAATTTATTTTTACCATAATCAGGAATTCCATAACAATTTAACCAACACATTCCCGCTTTTTCAGAATTCCCCCAATTATCATTACCTAATTTTTCTCTTTTTTTAGCCCAATGAACTTCATATAGTGCAGTTTCTTTAACATAACCCATTCCACAAATATCTTGAGCTGCTCCATTTTCATTCCAAAACTCAAAACCAGGAGCAATAAGCGGAACACACGAACCTTGACTTTCTTTTCTTTTTTCTTCTCCTTTTATTTTCTCTCCATCAAATCTTAATCCAGGCATCCATGCACAATAAGAAGGAGCAGATTCATTTGTTTTCAAACAATCTGATTTTGTTTTTTCTCCTAAACATTCATTCCAAGGATTAACATAGCATTGAGCTATTGTATAATCTTCAGTAACATCATATTCTCCACAAAAGAAATTTCTTTTCGCCCCACATTTTTCTTTTAGAATTTCTCCTTCATAACAAGTAAGTTTTACATATTCGCTTCCAGGAAGATTATATTCTTTAAAATCTAATAATTTATTTCTTGATTCATTTAAAATGTCTCCTGTTTCATTAACTTTTATATGATGAACAGTTCCTTTAGTTTCAGCACACCAGCTTTCACCATTAGAATATTTTTCATCACTACTTATTTCTCCATCACCATTAGAATCATACTCACAACTTAAATCTCCACAAACATAATCTCCCCCATCTGAAAGAGTTACATCCCCTGATTTAGGTTTTTGACATTTAGTAGATTCAACATAAAGACAGTTTCCACAGGTTTCTTGAGTTTCTCCCCCAACACCACTTGAAGTAACAGGCCCACATTCAGGTTCTTGAACAAAATCCCAATAATCTTGACTATTTACTTTAGAAGCATCATAAACATTTGCCCTATTACCACAACTATCTAAGAAATAAATTCTATCATCATCATAACACATTGTATCTGTAGTTGAAGCACAATCTGTTCCTAAATTTTGATTTGTACATAATTGCCCTTTATAAAATTCAACCTTCACATCAGAAACAGGATTTTTTAACATCTCTAAATAACTATCAGTGTCTTCTTTTTTTAAACACTGGCTTTTTAATGTCATTTCACAAGCAATTTCATATTCAGATTCAACAACACAAGCACCTCTTTCTTGACTTGCTCCAATAGCAAAACACTCACCTTGTTCAGTTATATCTTCCCTAAAATTAACATCAATACTATAATCAGAAGCCATTTGCAAACATTTTGTTTTTGTAACCATAGCAACATCATCTCCCATTAAACAACAGCCTAAATGGCATTCAGGAATTTCAGAAGAATCTCCACTTTTCCAAATTCCTCCAACATCATCACATCTTGCTTTTGGAGTATTTGACATGCAAGTTCCTTCTTCAGCATTTATACAAGTTCCTAATGAACAATAAGCAGTATTACTACAATCTGTTGGAGCTCTTTCAATACTTGCACACTCATCTTCAGGAACCTGCTGACACCATCCCCCACTAACAGTTTCTTTACAACAAACAGAGGAAGGAATTCTATCCCCCAAAGTTTGAGAACTTGCAACTCCTATTAATAAAAAACTAACAAATATTAATAAAATTCCTAAGCTGATATTTTTTTTGTGATTCATTTTAAGGTAAAGGCATACTCCTTGAAGCAAATTTAAATTCTTTTCCTGTATTTCTATCGGTCAAAGTATAAATAGTTGTCCCATCATATAATCTATCTTTTTCAACTTTTAAATCATGGTATATATCCATATAACTTTCAGCACTAGCGTCACCATAAGTAAATTCAAATTCAACAATACTTCCTGCAATTCCTGTCATTTCATACAAATTATTATTTAAACTTACTTGGAAGTTTCTGTGTGTTTGAGAATCTCCACTCTTTCTCACATTTAATTCATAATCTTTTAAATTAATAACAACTCTTTTTGGAAGTAATTCATATTTTGGCTCTCCTCTTTTTAGATTAACTTCATAGCCTCTGTTTTGATATGTTTCTTCTAATTGATTAAAACAATTTTCCACATCCTTTCCAACTCCTTTTTCAATTTCTTCTTCAATATGTGTTTTTAAAAATGGTTGTTGAACAATACAAGGCTCATAATAATTTTCAGTATAACAAAGATATTCTATTTCACTCCCATTATAATCTATAGAAGGACTTGGCTCTAAACTCCCCCCTTGTTGAGAGATTATTTGAACTGTTTCTTCTACTTCAGGAAATATACAAGATTGAATATATGCCTGAGGATTTTCTGTTGCTTGCTCTCCTGTAATTCCTATTTCAGGTCTGAGAGCAAAAAATAAGACAACTCCAGCAACAACTAAGATACCAATAATTATAAAAATAGTCACCTGCCCTCTTTTATTTTTATTATACATATTTATTCAAGGATATTTTTATTTAAAAACATTTTTATATTTAAACTATTAATAATATTTATAAATTAAGATTTGTTATTCATATAATGATAAAAAAAATGAAAAAGAGGGAGATTATTTTGCTTAGTTTCTTAACTATTTTTATCCTTCTACTTTCTCCTTTAATTAATGCAAGTGTTTCAGAAGAAGGTTATGATTGCCTTAATGATAAAATAGAAGATGAATCTTGTTCTGAACTTTCTTTAGATGAATTGATTTTTTCAGTATTGGCAACAGGAAGTTGTGGAGATACTTTAGTAGGATTATCTCAAAATAAATCTGAAGGAGAGTGTTTTGGCGACGGAGATATTTGTAGTGTTAAGAAAACAGCACAAGCCTCTTTAGCATTAAAACAAACAGGGAAGAATATTAGGCCGTATATTAATTGGTTATTTTCTCAAAAAAAACATGAAACATCTTTAGATTGGTATATAAAAATAAAAGCAGACAAAGGAACAAATTGTTCCATAAAAAATTCTAAAGGGGAATTTAGTTTTGAAGTTGGAGATTATGACAGAATAACTTCTTCTGGAAGTAATAATTGTTTTTCCATAGATAATTCAGAACATTGGTTAAATGTTAAAAAAAGTTGTTCTGAAGAAGAATTTAGTGTTGAGTGTGATAATGACTTTAGTTTGAGTTTTATGTTTGAAACAGCTTCTGTTTGGAATGTTTTAGATAATACAGAAACAATTTCTTCAGGAGATAATTATACTGGACAAATAAATTCATATTGTTTTAAAGAAAGTATGAGGAGAGATGATTGTAATTATGAATCAACTTTGTGGACAAGTTTGCTTCTTTCTGTTGAAGGAGAAGTTTTTTCTGATTATCTTCCTTATTTATCCGGAATGAAAGCAGGAGAAAAAAAATATCTTCCTGATTCATTTTTATATTATATGACTGGAGATTGGGATTATTATACTTCTATATTAACTCTTCAAAATCCAAGAAGAGGTTTTTGGAGAGAATCTGGAGATGAATATTATGATACTTCTGTTGCCTTGCTCCCTTTTCCAAATGATAAAAATCTTACAGCAAAGAAAAATGCTACTCAGTGGTTAGAAGAGGTTCAGGGAGATGAGGGTTGTTGGGATAATGGAGATATTAAAAATACTGCTTTTCTTTTATTTTCTGTTTGGCCTCAAATTTTAGATATTCCTCAAAATGAAAATAAATCTTATTGTCAAGATCAAGGATATTATTGTATGCCTAGTTCTACTTGTGCAAATGTAGAAGGAGAAGTAATAAATGATAGTTTGTGTTCTGGATTAGATGTTTGTTGTACTAAACCTCGTCCAGTTCCATCTTGTGAAGAAGCAGGAGGAATTTTTTGTTCTCAAGACAAGGTTTGTAGTGAAAGTGTTTTAAGAGACATTTCAGATTATTCTTCTGATAAAATTTGTTGTACTGGAAATTGTGTCAATCAAACTGAAGAACCAAAAACAGAACCAGAGGAACCCACTACATCAGAGTGTGAGGATTTTGGAGGAACTTGTAGAGATGATTGCCTTGATGATGAAACTCTTGATGCAGATTATTCTTGTATTTCTTCCACAAAAAAATGTTGTATGTCTGAAGACAAAGATTCTTCACTTTTTATTTGGATTATTATAATCATTATTCTTCTTGGATTAGGAGTGTTAGGTTATGTGTATAGAAAAAAGATTTCTGTTTTTGTAAAAGAAAAATTTGGAAAAGGTAAAAAAAATGCAAGTCAAAGAAGAGGTCCAAGAGGGCCACCTGGAAGAACGAGGGGAAGAAGGCCTTCAAGAAGTTTTGGAAAAAAATCTTCTGAAAGTTCTACACCACAAAAAACAACTCAATCCCAAAAACCTAAACAAACCCAAAAACAAAAAACAACTCAATCTCAAGGGAAACAACAAAAACAAACTCAAGAGCCTAAACAAGAGGAAGAAGACCCATTTAAAAAATTAAAAGGAAAATCTAAAGGAGACGAAGAAGACCCTTTTAAGAAACTTAAAGAATTAGAAGAAAAGGGTGAGAAAAAATAATTTTTAAATTCTTACCTCTTAAAATAATACTTATCTATAAATTTTTTTATTAAATTTTCACAAAAAACAATTAATAAATCTTAGAAATTTTTTAATTATTCTCTCCAAAAAATTTTAAATTAATTAGAAACAGAAAGAGGTTTTATTGATTTACAATTTCTATTTAAATTTCCAAATTGATCTTCACATTTTACATAGTATGTAAGTGCTGAATTCCATTCTACAGAATGTTCTTTTGTAAGACTAGAACTCATAACATTGTCTTCACTTATCTCTTCTTTTGAAGGACATCTATTTATTCCATAATAACATTTTGCTTCTCTATCAGTGATTATTTTTAGATTATCATCCATATAATATGAACCAGTTATTACTGGACCTTGTGCATTCCCTTCATTAATTGTTCCAATGTGTCCTTCATTTCCAAGTTTATCTTTACATGCTATGTGATAAGGTGCAGATGGATTGTATAATGTAGTATGGTTTATTGTGTATCCTGTTTCATCAAAAGATATCCCTTCATCTGCTTTATCAAAATTTCCATTAGTATAATTATAAGAACAAATTGCTGGTTCATCTGTTTCAATAGTCAATTTTTCTATTTCTTCATAAGTCTTTTCTATCTTTGGAATTTCATTATCTATATCTAGTGTGAAATTTATTATTTTTGTATCACTGCTTGCACTATCTTTACATTCAATTTTTATGAATTTTTGCCCTCCACTAAGAGATTGGTATTTTTGAGTGTGGGTTTTTTTGTTTGTATTTGAAAATTTAGTAACAGCATTTCCTAAACTATTTTTATTTGATTTAAGAGTACTTCTATAACAAACTGATTTCCCATTTTCTAAACCTTGAGAAGTTGTTATTTTTAAAGTAATATCTGGAGCAGTATTTCTTGTAGATAATGTTGCATTATTATCATAATTTTTTCCACTCATTTCAATTCCAATAGAACTTATTTTCAAACCACTTTCTTTTATCCAATCCTTTTTACTAATATCATTTTTTATATCAAAAGTATATTCTATATTAGAATTAATATTTCCAAATGTATCATTACAAATAAAATAAACTGTATTATCTCCTTTAGTTTGGATTTCTATTTCTTCAGAACAGTAATGTTCTCCATCACCATTTGTTCCACAAGACATATTATTAGGATTTGATTTAAAATCATCTCCTGGCAATATGCTTCCAGAATAACTATATTTACAAACATCTATTTGTTCATCAAAATATATATCTAAAGGAATATGTATTGGTTTGTAAGGATACTCTTTTTCTTTAGGTTCAAACCTTTCTACTTTTGGAGGATCTTCATCAGGTTCTTCTTTTATACAATATTTAATTATTCTTTGTTTAACATGAGAAGCTCCCCCTAAATCTTCACATCTTAATGAAATATTTGTTTTTCCTATTCTCGTTTCATCTCCCTCTCCCGTAACAGCAGATTCATCAAGAGTATTAATTCCAGGAACTTCAATTTCAAGAGTATAATTTTGTTGTAATTTAGTGCTTATTGAATTCATTCCATCATAAGAAACATCTGGACTAGGGCCATATTCATACCTACAATAAGAATATTCATCAAGTGAAATATTAAGTTTCATTATATCTCCCTCTTCAAAACATTTTTGAGTTTCAGGATTATCTTTTTCCCCAATCTCCCATATTAAATCTTCTTTTTCATTTATCCCATATCCCTCTCCAAAATATTTTATTTCTAATATTTTTGGAGCAACACCATCTGGATTCTCCCCAATACAAAGAGGTTCATCAGTTTCTCCTACATTCATGAATTCACATAAACTTCCTAAAGATTTACATTTATATTCAGTACAAGGAGGTTCCATAAGGGGATTTTCAGGATTACACTCTTCACAATGTTCTCCCCCTATAGGGGGTTGCCATTTTTGACATTTATATTCAACATCTAGTGTAGAAGTACGCCCATTTCTGTTTATCACTGTTCTTACATTTCCTAAACCACAATCAGTAAATAAAAACTTCTTATCAAATATCTCTTTTACTTTTATTTGCCATCTTCTCACAAATTTCCATTTTCCTAATCCATAAGTTTCGTCTTCCCTCTCTACATAATCTTCACTTGGATTAAATCCAGAGTATTCATTTTCATATTCATTTTCTATCATATCATTTAAAATAGTTTCAGTATTTTTTTCAGGGCTTCCCGCTTTTTCAGTACTAAATCCTTCAGGATAAAAAAGGTTGATTATATTTTTTTCCTCCATTCCCATCCATTCAGATAATTCTTCTCCCAAAATGCTTGCTGCTTCTAATTCTTCAAGTATTTCTGGAATTTTTTTTGATAGTTTTATTTTGCAATCTTCCCCTTCTTTACAAAACTCTAATCTAATATCCCCTACATCAAGCAAAGGATCACTATGAGGATAAATAAGTCTCCTATAACATTTTCTTGTAGCTTTTTTAAACCCATTTTCAGGACCCCAATTTTCATCTGGTTTAGCTGATAGTTTCTTATCTCCTTCATTTCCTAAATAATTTTCAGAATAACCACAATCTCCTATTTGAGTACAATAAAGATTCATTTCATTAAAAAATTCATCAAGATTTTCTAATTTGTTTCCATCTGAATTACCTGGTTTATCATCAAATATTCCCCAATTTACAACTGCTTGAAGTCTGTTAGTCCCATCCCGTGGATTATAAAAAACTAATGGAGCATAAAGTTTCATTATATCACAATTAGTTTCATTTTTCGGATATTTTGGAAGACAAACACCCATATCATAAAAAGCAGAACCCTTTGTTCTTTCGCTATCTTCATTATAACTATTAATATAATTTGATTGAAAATAACAATAAGGATTATCACTACAAGAATTGTTTAATTCTCTTCTATTTTCTGCAACTAATTTCCATAATTCATCATTAGGAGCGCCATTAGCAAGAGATTTTTCTTTATTGCTTCCAAATAATTCTTTTGTATCATTATTTAATTGTTCATTATATCTAGAAGTCAATGCAAAACATTCTTCAGCATAATTTGGAATAAAATAAGCTTTTCTTGTTTCTTCTCCAGTTACAGGATCTATTGTAGTATTTTGAACACAAATTTTATTTCTTCCAGAACTCTCTATATCCCACGATATTTCTCCATTTATACAAGATTTTTTCCAGTGTTCAGCACCTGGAGCAGATAAAGAATCATAATAGCAAATACTTTCCCCATTTTTCATATCTTCCTTACCACCATACTCTCCATCACCATCTACATCACAATTTAAACTTCTACAAGTATATTCTCCATCTACTGCCCCACAAATTTCTTCTTTCTTTTTACAATCTTCTGCTAATTCTTCCATGATGTTTCCACAAGTATCAATTTTAAAAACATCTTCACTATCTACTAAGTCACAACCTGTTCTTTCACCGCAACAAGAAAATTCCCCGCTGTCTTCACAAAAAACCCCATAAGAGGTTAAACTTTCATTAGTACAGTCAGTTGAATTAAAAAATTGTTCATCTCCACAATCCTCTCTTGTAACAGGATAATCACAATTTCCACTACTATCAACACACGCCCCTTTATCTCCAGCATTTTCTATTTCTTCACATGCATTTCCATCAATACTGCTATCAAATTCCATTTCATCTTCATTAGGAGTATCTCTCATACATTCTATTTCTCTTATGTAATCTGTATGTCCATTTATTACACAACAACCATATTCCCAGTTAGGTTTATCACTACACTTAGTATATGAACTATCCCACTCCAATTCATAATCATCACAAGCAACTTGAGAAGGAGTATTACAAACAATGTTTTCTGTGTCCATACAAATTCCTTCAGAAGTACATCTTTCAAGCCCTGTATTTTCACAATTAACATCTTCATCATAGTCATAAGTGCTATCACAATCCTCTATTGTATCAGCTTCAGTACAATATTCGCCATCTTTTGTTTTTTCACAACAAACTACAGCAGAAGTAAAACTAGTTATTAAAATAATTAAAATTCCTACAATAATAAAAATATTTATTTTGTTTTTTTCCATCTTATTCCCCTTTTATAGCAAACCTAAATTTTTCTTCAGTTTCTCTGTTAGTTATTGTATATATTTTTGTTTTGCCTATTGGCTCTGTTTCTATTTTATATTCTGGATTATTTAATGAATATTCTACAATATCAAAGGTTCCTGAACTTGATTTACTATTAACTATGTCCTGAGCAACTCTTCCCAAATTATAAATTTTTGTTGAAAATTCAACATCAAAATTTTCATATCTTTCAGTAGCCTCACCTTTATTTAATACTAATTTTCCATTTATATTAAAAATAAGTCTATTTTCTTTTAAATTTGTTTTAAATCCATTGTATTCTTCTTCAGATATTTCATAACCTTTATCTCTTGCACTAGAAACCAAACCATTAAAACACGAATTAATCTCTCCTTCAATTTCTCTTTTAATTTCTGATTCAAGATTACTTATAACTGAAGGGCAAATTATATCACAATTTTCATCTTTATCTGTATAACATAAATAAGTTATATTCCAATATTTACCTTCATTTGTAAACATAAAATGAATATTTAAAGGATGATTTATATATCCTCCTCTTCTAGATAATACAAAAATTGTTTCTTCAACTTTATCTTCAATACAAGTTTTCATATAAGAACTAGGATTTATTTCTCCAGAAACACTAGGGCCTTTATCTTCATCTTCAGTAACTTGCCCTCTTAATGAAAAAAACAATACAACTCCTGCAACAATCAATATCCCTATTATGATAAAAATAGTTACTTGTCCTCTTTTATTTTTATTACGCATGTTTAATCAAGGATATTTTTATTTAAAAACATTTTTATATTAAATTTTAGATAAATATTTTTCTAAATCTTTGTAATCTTTTTTCCTGTCTAATAAACAAGCTACAATTATTTTGGGATTTATTATTACATAAACAATTCTTGTGTCTTTTCCCTAATATTTACTCTTTCTCTAAAAACTTTTGAGAATTTTTTTGAGTGTACTTTTTTATTTCTATAAGGGTTTTGTTTTATTCTTATTTGGGTTAATAACTTGCAGTTTTCGCGACTAAAAGAAGAATAATGGAAATTCCGTCTTGAAAATTCGCATAATTCCTCGTGGCTTTGCCGTGGCTGAGAAGCGAATTTTAGGAATTTACTTTATTAATTGGATTTTGTTATAAATCAATTTTTTGATTTTTTATCCAGTTTTAAAATTTGTTTTTTAAAAAATTAAAAAATATTATTTCAAAATTCATTCTAACAATAATTTATTCATTTCCTCTTCTTTAATGAAATCTTTGTTTTTTATTGTTTTTTCAGTTAAAGAATCAATTAATTCAATTTCTTTATCAGCAAGGTTTTCATCATCTTTTTTGATTTTATCTGGTTGCATTTTTTAATCTTTGCTCGATGTTCCTTATGTTAGTAGTGTTTTCATTTATTAATCAAAAGGACTCACAATTCCAGAACATCTTCTAGGAAAGGGTTCATTTCCATATTTATCTTTACACTTTATATAAAAAGTTTTTCCAGAATCCCAATTCATAGAATGTTCTTTCCCATTCATACTTGGAGTCATGGCAGTTCCGTTTTCAAAATGATAATCACAAGTTTCAGTTGTATAAACACATTCTGCTTTTTCATCAGTTATAACCATTAAAGAACCTCCTCTTTTGTAAGTTCTAGTTACTTTTGGAAATGTCCTATCTATTTCTATTTCAAAAGAAACTGAAGTTCTTGCTATATTTCCTGCAGCATCTGTACAAATTATTGGAATATTGTATTTTCCTTCATCTAAATTTAACTTTTGAGTATTTATGTGAACAAAATCATTTGTTCCTTTATTATTAAAATTATATGCTCCATTATACTGATATTGGCAAAGAGATTTTCCCTTTTCTGCCCCCCCATAAGATTCTACTTTTAAAGTAACAGGCACATTCCCATCTGAACTAATTATTTTAGAATTATTTTCTCCGCCATTAATACTAACCGAACTTATTCCCAAAAGTTTTGAACCTTTTAATTTTATTACTTCTGAATTTTGCATCACATTTCTATCTTTTTCATCTGCTAAAGGATTATCTTTACATTTCATATAATATCTGTTTTCAAATCTCTCATTTATTCCAGTAAATTTTGCATAACATCTATAAGTATCCCCAATAGCTTGTGAAGGGTTTGTAGCACAATTAGCCATTTGATGAGACATTTCCTCATAACTTATATCTTTTCTATCCCATTTACATATTGCAGGTTCATTAGTTGAAATATAGGTTGTTAAACTTGTTTGATTATAAGATACAAAACTTTTATTTCCTACACCAGTGTTTAAGATTCTTGGAGGACTCAAATCTTTGTCAGCAACACAAAAATTAACTACAAAAGCTCGAGGATTTTCATTTCCATTAGTATCTTGACATCTTATGTAATAATTATATTCATCACCTTTTTTTATTTTTGGAAGTCTTGAATTTATTCCTATATCTTCTAAATATTTTTCACTTGCAGTAACACTGCTTGGAACATAAAGAGTATGGTTTATTATATTCATTCCCTCCCCACTCATAAAACTTTTAGGCATACTAGAATAATTTCCAGTTCTATTAACACTTATTTTACATTTTGCAGGTTCTGAAGTTTGAACTCCGAATGTTAAAGCTGTAAATGGAGGAATACAATCATTTTTTTGATCTCCAATAATTTTTACTCCAGATTCATCTAAACTTGCATCAATAGGACTATAAGTATATCCTTCTGGAAGACTTTCTTTTAGAGCACTTATTAATGGAGGGTTTTCATCATCACTTTTATTGTTTATACAAAGAGGATTTTCTGAATCAGGATTTAATAAAACACAAGATTGCCCATAACTATGACACTGATATTCATTACATCCATATCTCAAATCATTACATTCATCACATTTATCTCCCCCTACAGGAGGCTGCCAAATAAAAACACTATATGTAAATTTTTCTTGAGCATAATTTTGAGCAACAATAGCATAAAATAT
>CAYWWB010000014.1:0-19523 GCA_964462045.1 Candidatus Woesearchaeota archaeon
AAAACTTTAAATAACTATTTTCTGTTGAAAAATTAGGCTATGAGGCTGTAGCTCAGTCTGGTCAGACTCAAAAGATCTCTAAAGAGATTTTGGTCAATTCCCATACTGAGCAGTTTCATAACACAATGAGAGGCTGTAGCTCAGTCTGGTCAGAGCACTACTCTGATAAGGTAGGGGTCCACGGTTCAAATCCGTGCAGCCTCATTGTTTTTTTCTTAACATCGGGCTTAAAAGGGAAGTTTCGACTGAAAGGAGAAATACGGGCGAACTAAAAATCTTTGATTTTTTGTCAAATCCGTGCAGCCTCATTGTTTTTTTAACATCGCAGCTTAACGAACTTGCTTTAGCAAGTTGGGGAAATCCTGCAAGGATTTACCGTTAAGGTGCTGTTAAGTCGCCCCGAGCCAGCTGGCGAGAGGACGCAGTCCGTGGGTCGAGAGATTTCAAAGAAATCTCGAAGAAGTCTAGTGAAGAGTTTTCCCCTATCTTTTTTTAGCGCGCCAAATTTTATACAAATATTTATTAATATCTTAATTTTTCCATATTTATGGAGTTTAATCTATCTGAAGAAGAGAATATTTTGAAGGTTATTGATTTTGTGAATCACCATTATGGGGGTTCTGCTGAAGTAACAGGCGTATTCTCTTGTGGTCATTGTAATAAAAATTTTCCAGACGGAGACTTTCGTTACAATAAAGGAAGATATATTCCTGGACCTGATGTAATAGATTTACATGCAGAGCGTGCAGAATTTCCTCTTCACAAATTACATACTCTTCTAATTTTTAAAGATTCTGATGAAATATATGAAAATCGTGAAATATTGCAATTGTTTAATCAGTCTAGAAACTGGAACTATTTTGATGTTCCACAGAATTGTTTTAATCAATATGATAAAATTATGGAAACTTCTTCTCTGTTACAAATCGCATCTTTAGAATTTAATCACTGGTATAATGCTGTTCATTCAACACCTAATTACACTGAAGAAGAAATGTCACAAGATCCAGATAAAAGATGGATTATGGAGACTGAAAAGACAATTAACGATAAACCTAAACAATTAGAAAATTCTGTGAAATCTGAAATAGATTATGTTTTTCAACAAATAATTGGTGATAAAGAAGTTCCTCTTACTTATTTTGTTCCAAAAGAATTTCAAAGTGATATTGGAGAACAATATTATAAATTAAGTTTTATCGAGAATACATACAATACTCTTAAAGCAAAAAATATTTTTTATCCAAATCAAGAAAGAACTTCTCTAATTAAAACAATTGATTCATACTTTGAAAATGTTGAAGTGAAACATAAGAAACATCCGTCTCCATTCTAAAATCTGGCGCGCGTTCTATAATAAAAAGGGAAACTCTTAACTAGATTCGACTTAAATTTGGTTAAACAACCCGAAGGGCACGAGCGGAATGTAATGACCTCGTGAGTTTTTTCTGAAAGAAAAAATTTGGGAAAATCATGCAAGGATTTTCTGTTTAACTGTTGTTGCTTGACCCGAACGAAGTGAGAGCCTGCAAGGCGTGGCAAGAAATTATGAAATAATTTCGCAGAGTTTTAATTTTTCTTTTCAGGTTGGGGGAGGACAGTGGGACGACCAATGTATTAGAGAGATAAGCCCGCTTTTTGTTTCTTTTTTCTAAAAAGAAAATGGGGAGTTCCTTTTTGCCTTCTTTTTCTAAAAGAAGTTTTTAGAATTATTCTGCAAGCACCCCCAAGTTTTCTTGAACATAAATTTGATAACTTTTAACTTTTTGATTCTGCCCCGTTGTCGCATCAAAACTAGAGCAAGATTTTTCATTAGGGATTGAAACAGAGAAAGATTTATTTTCCCCTGATTTAATAGTTTCAAATCCTAAATAATCTGTTTTAATTGCAATAATATTTTTATTAGAATCATATAACACTACCATTAAATGAGCGGATTTCTCAATATTTCCTGTATTTGTAATTTTTCCAGTAACTCTAACTTCATTCTCATCATTTGTTATTATATCCTCATTACTTATTTCAAAATATTTATAATAATTATCGCTTGCAGATTCTTCATCTACACTAATCTCATAGCTTTCAATATTAAAATCGTTAGTTTCACAAATTACAAAAGGTATACTTTCGTTAGGTGCTAAATAATTTTTCCAAAAAACTTCACTTGCAGAATCTACCAATTGATTATTACTATTGTAAAAATCCGTATTTAGTCTTGTTTTCCCTCCCCATGCAGAAGCGAAATTCCCTCCATCTAAATTTGTGGTACCCGTATTTTTTATTTCCCCAATAATCAAAAAGTAATCTCCAAAAATATCTGTGAATTGGTATGATTTTTCTGAAATAATTTCTCCTCTTTCGATTATCTTATTTGTGTTTTCAATCGGATTATTTTCAGAATATTTTTTAAGATTTTCTCCAGAATAATCATTATTGCTTTGTGAATCATAAGAAGAGTTGTTCAATGAACTGGTAAATGCAAAGAAAAAAACCAAGAAAAAGCCAACAATTACAATTACTATTTTTAATCCAGAAGAAATCTCAAAATTAAATTTCTTTTTATAAATTTTTATAAGGGGTGGAAAAACTGCAAGACCCATTATTAAGAAAGTTAAAGCAATTTTAAAATTAAATCCAATAAGATTATTAAAAGTACCAAAGAAAAATAATATCCCGAAAACCCATCCCAAAATCAAACCAAAACTTATTTTTTTAATTTCCTTTTTTTCTTTTGTCATCTTATCTTTTGTTGGTTACAATATTATTTAAACTTAATCTTTCAATCGAAATGATTATCCCCCAATAATAAATATCCTCTTTTGTTATATTTTTTATTCCTCTTTCTTTTAATTCTTTTTTTACTTCCGAAATTGTGAGTTTATTCATATCATAATATTATGATATGGGCTTAATAAATCTTGTGCTAATATTATACTATGAAAAGAAAAGTTTTGGATATAAAAAAAGACATTCTGAAAACTCTTAAAAAAGAAGGGGCACTTTCATTAAAGACACTTGAAACTAAGGTTAATACTGGAAGCCAAACGATTATTACTCAACTTGAAGAACTTGAATTTTTTAAAACGATTGAATTGGAAAAGATTAAGAAAAATCCAAAAACGGGTAGACCGAGCACAAGTGTTAAGATAACTAATTTTGGAAAAGAAATTATATAAAAGTTTAAATAAAATTCTCTGTTTTTAATTTTATGGAAGAATTTGAAAAGAAATGGATTGAAAATAAAGATGACAGAGAAAATCTTCTAAAAGTTTTAAATTATTGTTTTTGTAGAGTCAGAGCAATATTACTTCAGAATAATATATCTGATTACATTGAACCAAAGTTATATCTTACGAAATTAGAGGAACTATATCCATATAGAGAAAAGGGATTTATCCCAACAATTTCAGAAAGGAAAGAGGAGTATATTGTTTTCTATTATGAAATATTAAAAGAATTTATTGAAAAAATAATGGAAAATGATGAAATTGAAAAATTTATGCAATCTGTAAGTTTACATGAGCTCTCACATTTATTTCTAAAACATTCATTCAATACAGAAGAAGAAAGAGAGCAAGCAGAATTAGAAGCAAATTCTTGGATGTTTTCTAAAGCAAGAAGTTTTTACGATTCTTTTGCTAAACATATGCCTTTAATAGAAAAAATTTCTGATAAAAACAAGAAAAATTAATCTCGGCGAAAGCCGACAAATTATCCGAAGGATTAGGAACTCCCCCATCAATGAAAAATTTGCGTGAGTGAAACGAACCTTTTATCCTTGGTTATGCGAAATTTTAATTTCGTTTGTCTTCGGTTTTGTGGTCGGATAAAAGAAGTTTTTCTATTTTTGCCGACGGCAAAAAGCTATTTGTCCGAAGGACTGCGGGCTTATCTCTCCTCTCGTTAGGGTGGGAAGAAAAGAAAAATTAAAATTTGGGCGAAGCCAAGCAACATCGATTACATCTACAAATTTGTCGTAAGAAGTGTTATCTTTTTAAAATTTAAACTGAAATTTAAATAATCTTGTGGATTTTGTCGTAATATGAGTTATCTTATTGCAAAAAGAAAATTCATTCTTCTTTCATCTCAAGAACTAATTTGTCTTTTGAAAGTCCATAATTAAGAATAGGCAGATTTAAAGGAATTATTTTTTTGTATGCTTTTTTATTTGAAATTGCTTTTATTTCAATACTGTTTTCTAATTTTTGAATTGAAACATCTTTTAATGAATTTATTCCTGGAATATTTATTTCATATATTAGTTTATTTTCAATCCTTTTTATGTTTGTTTTTGGTTCTTGTTTAGGATATTTTGAAAAATCTTTTAAAATATTTGAAGGTAGTTTTTTTGGTTTTTGCATTTCTTTTTGATTCTTGTTTAAGTTTATTTCTTTTCCATTTATCATTAATTTAAAGTTCTGATTTTGAGGAGTCTTTTTTTCAATATCTTTTTGCATTTCCTTTTCTAACATTTTCATTGCTCCTTGTAACATTTTTCCTAACATTCCTCCATTCATTCCCGGAATAATTTCTTCTCTTTCTGTATTGTCGTTTTTTCCTAACATTCCCCAATTTTTTCTTTGTTCATTAATTTTTCCTTTTTTAAGATTGATTCCACAATTAGGACAAAAGTTACTTTCAGAATTAATTTTCTTTCCACAATTTTTACAAGTTTTTCTATTAAACATATTTTAAATAAGGTGTTTTTGTTTAAAAGTCTTTTCTACAGAAAGTTTTTTATAATAATTCATCAAGTAATTTGGGATGAAAGAAGAAATATATTTTAATTTCAGAGATAATATTAAAGATGATTCTGGGAGGGGAGATGCTATTTTCCTGATTGTTGGTTTAGACAAATCAAGAGTAGAAATTCTTTATGAAAAAATAAAAAAAGATATTTCTTCATTATCCTTAATTGAAAACAGGATTTTGGATGAAGGAATAATGGGAAAACAAAAATATTATGGTATGGCTTATTTTAAATTTGAAGGTAAATGGGATGACACAGAAGTTAGAAAATGTGTTTCAGCCAAATTACTTAGAGATACTAATTTTTGTTATTGGAAAGAGGGTTGGAGAGATAAAGGATTAAACTATTATCTTTCTTTGAAATAGATTTATATATTATTTTTTCTTATCTTTTTTATGAAATATGAAAAGCCTCAAATATTGTGGAATTATGAAATTAGTGGAGATAAACATTTTCATGACAATAAAATAAAATATTTTTGTGTTATTTATAATGCCTCATACCACGAATCAATTAAAAACAAAATATTAAAACAATTTACTGATTTTGAATATTTTCAGGGTTTTGAAAATTTTGAAGAATTTAAAGGAAGAATTCCTGGAACTGTTATGAAATATTTGGGTTTTAGTTTTGAAACTTCGAGAAGTCCAGATAAAATTAATTGGAATAAAATAACTTCTATGAAAGTAATAAATGACAGTAAATTATCTGAAAAGAATAAAAAAGGAATTGAAAATTATGTTTCTGATTTATTTAATAAATAGTTTTTTATAGTATTTTTTTCTTTTGAGAATATGGAAAAAAAATTTTATATTACAACAGCAATTGACTATCCAAATGCAGAGCCCCATATTGGACATGCATATCAGAAAATTGTAGCTGATGTTTTGGCAAGATGGCATAAAATTTTGGGAGACGATGTTAGATTTTTAACTGGAACTGATGAGCACGGAAAAAAAATTCAGGAAGCTGCTGAAAAAAAAGGCAAAGCTCCGAGAGAATTTGTTGATGAGTTAGCGAAGAAGTTTAAACAAGCATGGAAAACTCTTAATATAAAACCTGACAGATTTATTAGGACTACTGATTCTGATCACGAGGAATTAGTTAAAAAAATAATCGAAAAATGTAATGATAATGGAGATATTTACAAAGGAGAATACGAGGGTTTGTATTGTACAAATTGTGAAGCATATTATACTGAAAAAGATTTAGAAGAAGGGAACTTGTGTCCTGTTCATAAAAAACCTGTTGAAAAAATTAAAGAAGAAAGTTATTTTTTTAAATTAAGCAAATACCAAGATTTTTTATTGGAATTGTATGAAAAACATCCTGAATTTATTAAGCCTGAAGAAAGAAAAAATGAGATTGTTTCGAGAGTTAAGGAAGGTTTAAAGGATTTGAGTATATCAAGAACTAGTTTTGATTGGGGAGTGCCCTTTCCTTTAGATGAAAAACATATTACTTATGTTTGGTTTGATGCCTTGTTTAATTATTATACTGGTTCAGGAGAAAAAAGAGAGTACTGGCCTGCTGATGTTCATTTGTTAGGAAAAGATAATTCTTGGTTTCATTGTGTTTATTGGCCAGCATTCTTAAAATCAGCTGGTTTAGAACTTCCTAAAACTGTTTTTGTTCATGGTTTTTTAAGTTTTAACGGGCAGAAAATTTCAAAGTCTTTGGGAAATGCAATTTCTCCAAATGTGCTTTCTGAAAAATATGGTGCAGATTCAATAAGATATTTTGTATGCAGACAGTTTCCTTTTGCAGAAGGGAATGATGGGAATTTTTCAGAAGAATATTTAATTGAAAGACACAATAATGAACTAGCAAATAAATTAGGTAACTTGGTTTCAAGGACAATTTCATTAATTAATAAAAAAGGAATTTCTAAAACTGAAAATAATCTTGCGTATAGTTTAGATTTTGAAAAAATTAAAAAAGATGTTGAAAATTTTCAATTAGACAAAATTCTGAATTCTGTATTTGCTTTTATTGATGTTTGTAATGAGTATCTTCAAGAAAAACGTCCTTGGGAAGCTGATGAAACTGAGGCTAAAAATGTTCTTTATAGGGTTGCTGATTCAATTAAAAAAATTTCAATTTTATTATGGCCCTTTATTCCAGAAACTTCTGAGAAAATTGCAAAGCAGTTTGGGGATTATGAATTGTCTTTAGAAGAGTTTTCAAAACAATTTAATGAAAACACAAAAATAGAAAAAAAAGATGTCTTGTTTAATAAGTTGGATAAAGAAAAATTTTTAAGTAAAAAAGAAAAAATTAATAAATCTCCTGAAGTTAATGAGATTATGGAAAATGTTGGACAAGTTAAGTTTGAAGATTGGGAAAAATTAGACTTGAGAGTTGCTGAAATTAAAAATGTAGAAGAAGTTGAAGGTGCTGATAAATTATGGAAATTAACTCTTGATGTTGGGACTGAAATAGGGGAGAGAATTGTTTGTGCAGGATTAAAGCAGTTTTATCCTAAAGAAAAATTACAAGGAAAGAAAATTATTTATTTTTCAAATTTAAAACCCAGAAAAATGAAAGGTATTGAATCTCAGGGAATGTTATTGGCTGCTTCTACAAAGAACCATGATAAAGTTGTTTTGATTTCTCCAGAAGGAGATATTGAGAATGGAAGTGTTGTTGGTTGAATATAAATTCTTAAAAAATTTTGTAACCAAAATTTTAAAAACTAATTTTTTTTAAAAAACAAATGAAAAATAGAAAATGTTTTTATCATATACCTAAAAAAGATTTTAGAAATTGGATTGATTCTGGCAATTCTGTATTGCCGAAAAACAATGAAGCAAGATATTTTGCTTTTGTAGATTATCCCTTGCCTCGAGAGTGGGAAAGAGCTGGAATTAATTTGCTTAGAAAATTTAAGTTAAATTCAAATGACAAATTAATGACTCTTAAATTTAATTTGTCTAATGAGGATGAGGTTTATGTAAATAATAAATTAAGTAATCAAAAAATTCCATTAAAAGATTATAAAGAAGGAATTTTTAATTTACCAAACATTGTTATAGAAAATTCTATTTCTTTAGAAAGGGTACAACTTTATTCTTTTTTTTAATTAATTTTTAAGCCCCAATATATTTCAAAACTTCAAGAACAAGAAAAACTGGCCACACTAGTGCCTTTAGAAAACCTAAAATTCCCATCCAAAATCCCGTTGAAACTGAGATATAATATATTGCAGCTCCAATAAAACCTAAACCATATACTGCTCCAGAAGGAGAATTACAATAAACTTCGGATTTACATTTGTTTTTCTTTGAAATTTTTTTCTTTGCCATTATCCTCTATTAAAAATTCGTTTAAAAAAACCATGTCTGTCTTTGTTGGAATCATATTCTACATCTAAAATATTAGCTGCTATTTCTTTGTAAGCTCTTGAAGCTTTTGATTTTGGATAAGCATGAACTACAGGATGACTTATTCTTAATGCCTTTTTTATTGTCATGTCTTCAGGAATCATTCCTATTACAGGTGTTTCCAACATTTCTTTAACTTCTTCTGGTTGCATTTCTATCCTGTCTTTTCTCACTCTTGTAACTACTACTCCTCTAACTTTTATTTTCTTTTTTTCTGCAACTTTTATTGTTTTTAGTGCATCTGCTATTGCAGGCATTTCAGGGTTTGTTACAATTATTAATTCATCAGCAAGCTCCATAGCAGAAAGAGCTTCTTCTCCAAGACCTGCAGAAGTATCTATTATTATGTTGTCTGCAATTTTTAAAAAATCTTTTTTTAGATTTTTTAGTTTATTTAAATTTAATTTGTTCAATTCTTTTATAGATAATGAAGAAGGAATTATCTTTATTCCAGATTCATGTTCGTATACAGAATCATAAATATCTGCTTTTTTTGCAAGAACATTATTTAGTGTTATTGGGACTTCTGGAGAATTCAAATAAAGTCCAATATTTGCTGTTGATAGATTTCCGTCTACTATTAAAGCATCTTTACCAAAGTGTTTAATTGCAACTCCTAAGTTAATTGCAGTAGTTGTTTTACCTACTCCTCCTTTTCCAGATGTAATTACTATTACTTTTGTCATTTTTTAATTTAGATTTATAAAAACCTATTTAGATAAAAGAAACTGTTTTGTGGCACTTATAAATTTTTCTAATTTCTTTGAATATTCTTTTAATTTTTCTAAATCAATATTTATTTCTTCGCCTCTAAAATGTATTTTGAGACAAACATTTTTTCTAAATTCTCCGATTCTTTCATTTCTTAAATCTTCTATTTTCCTTAACATTTCATATAAGTTAAGTACATCCATAAAATCTTTATCTTTTTTAAGAAGTTCTTTAACAGCATCTATTTTTTTAATATTGTTTTCAGGAATTTCAGATATCTTTTTTTTGCTTTTTGCTTTTTGGAGAATTTTGTTTACACTAGTTTCAATTAACTCTCTCCATCTTTTAAGGAGATTCATAATTACATCACATGTTTTAGTATATTTTAAACTAACATATAGCAAGTGATCTGCACTGATTTTTTCCTGCATTATATCTTCCATAATTTACACTACCTATTTATCTATTTAGAAGTATGGATTACCAAGATGAAAGGGTTTATATATTTTTTGTTTAAAAAGGGTTGTTTTAGTGGTTTGAGGGCTTGTATTCTGTAAAATAGAGGGTATTTTGGGTAAGTATTACATTTTCTCCGCCTTTTTCAGATTTTGCATTTTTTATAATATAATCTCTTTTTACTTTTTCCATAGACTTATTCATTTCTCCCTCTGCTTTTTTGTGTTCTGGTTTGTCTAATATTTCATAAGGCAATTTTCTTTCTAACTCTTTTGTTTTAGAAATTTTAATTATCATTTATTGGCAGTTGTTAATTCTATTTCATTTATGTATTTTCTGGAATTAAGGTAATTATTTTTACAGAAGTCGTCTTCCACTTTTTTATACATAGGATAGAAATCTAACATTTTATTCTGATAATTTTAAAATAGCTTCTGCTAAATCTTCTGTTTCTTCAAGAGCTTCACGAGCTTTTTCTTCTGAAACCCCTGTTTTTTCAACAACAGTTTGAATGTCTTCTTGTGAGAATTTTTCACCTTCTTCTTCAGAAATTTCTCCGGCAATTTGAAAAGTTTCTTGCCCCTGCATGTTTATTTTTGTTACAGATGGGTCTTCAATAACTAGTTTACTGCCGTCGTTTTTTTCAATTATGACTTTAGAAGCATCTATTTCTTCTTGGGAAATTCCCATTTTTTTCATCATTCCTTGCATTTTTTTTGGATTCATTCCTGGCATCATTTTAAATTATATATGGTAATAGAATTCTTAATCCTATTATGAGAATTATAAAAATTACTATGTGAGTTGGTTTTAACATAAATTTACTTTCATATTCTTCACTATATCTTGTTAAACCCCCAAAAGCACCGGGCATGTTTATTCCTTGTTGTTTTGCCATAAATTTTCAAATCTTTAGGAGTATTTAAAATTTTGGTTACAAAACCTTTAAATATAAAATTTTATTTATTTGAATATGAAAAAGTTATTCATTTTAATGGTTTTGTGTTTATTAGTGCCAACAGTTTTAGCAGCTAATATTAATGTTGAAAAACATGGCCCTAGAATAACCATAATTAGGGGGGTTAATGAAATAGCAGAATATGAAATTTCTGTAACTAATAATGGAGATTCAGATAGTTTTAGTTTTTTTAGTTATATAAGTCCAAATATGAAACCAGACGAAGAAATTTTTATAGAAAAAGGGGAAACAAAAAATATTACATTGAAATTTTATGACATGGATAAAGTAACTAAAGATGATTTACTTTTGTTTAAATATTTTATAAAACCAAGTAAGGGAGAAAAGATTGAAAAAGAATTGTTATTAAATATTAAAGATTTAGAGAATTCTTTTGATATTGATACTTCTGGAATAACTTTTAACTCTAGTGATATAGAAATATTATTTAGAAATAAATTAAATTATAATTTTGATGAAATTTTAGTTAATTTTTCTTCTTCTTTTTTTAATTTACAGAAAGAATTTTCTTTGGGTCCTCATGAAGAAAAAAAATTTAGTGTTTCTTTGGATAAAGGTGATTTTCAAAAATTGAGCGCAGGTTACTATAATTTACATGCTAAAGTTGTTTATGGTGGAATTTTAGCAGAAATTGATTCTCCAATGGATTTTGAAGAAAAAAAGGAGATTAAGACAACGGAAGATAAACAAGGTCTTTTTATCAGGAGAAATTCTATCTCTAAAATAAATCAAGGTAATTTAGTTACTGATTCTACAATAGAATTTGAAAAAAATATTATCTCAAGATTGTTTACTATTTTTAGTGAGAAACCTGATGTTGTAGAGAGGCAAGGATTTAATGTTTATTATTCTTGGAATAAAAAAATTCAACCTGGAGAGACATGGGAGGTTGTTGCTAAAACAAATTGGTGGATACCTTTTGTAATTATTGTTTTTACTGTTTTAGTTGTTATTTTAGTTAAGAAAATTTCTGAAAGAGATATTGTATTGAAAAAGAGAATTCATTTTGTTAAGGCTAAAGGAGGGGAGTTTGCTTTAAAAGTTTCAATTGTTGTTAATTCAAGAAAACATGTTGAAAACTTAAGGGTTGTTGATAGAATTCCGAAACTTGCAAAACTATATGAAAGATATGGTGGAGAAGTTCCTACAGATGTTAATAAAGAAAGAGGAAAATTAAGTTGGGAGTTAGGGGATTTAGAAGCAGGAGAAAAAAGAATTTTGACTTATGTTATTTATTCTAAGATTGGTGTTTTAGGAAGATTTGCATTGCCTCCAGCAGTTTCTTATTATCAAAGAGATGGAGATTTTAAAGAATCTTCTTCAAATAGAGCTTATTTTGTTGCAGATCAATCTAAAGATGAAGAATGATTAATAAACTTTTTAAATAAGGCTTGTTATTCTATGAATACTTTATCCCTCCGTAGCTTAGTGGTAGAGCGCCTGGCTGTAGGTTATAACTAAGGTGGATATTCAATTATGAAATTAGATGAAGCCTGAAAAGCTAGTCCGGTTGCAAAGCAGCACCCGGGAGATCCCAAGTTCGAATCTTGGCGGGGGGATTTTTTTCATGGAATAATTTTTTATATTCTAAAATTTTTGTTTTATGATGGGAAACATTGTTATTTTTTTAAATCCTGAAAAAAAGAGGGAAACCTTAAAATCTTTGGAAAAAGTTGTGGATAAAAGGGATGAATTTGATTATCTTAAAGAACTTACAGAGATTTTTTATGGAAATAAATCAAAAATTCAAAAACAAAGAATTTATTATGAAATAGTTGATTTTGCTTTGAGGTGTTATAATCATCTTAAAAAAACTACTAGAGATAAAAGTGCTTTAGTTCATTCTCTTTATAGAACAGGGATAAGGGAGTTGAATTTCTATAATAGTTATAATAAAAAGAGAAGAATCATTATTTAGGTTATTAATTTATTAATCCTTCAATTCCTTGGATAATCATACTTACACCTATAGCTCCAATAAAGAAACCATTTATTCTTAATAAAATCTGTATGTTTTTATCAAAAGCTATTTTTAGTTTTTTCTTAACTATTAAATCTCTGAAACCTTTAAAAGCAAAGACTATGAAGAAATTAATTATCATAATTAATCCTATGCAAATTAATCCTTTTGACAAGGTGAACTCGTGACTTATTAAAATTGACAAAGAAATTGTTCCTGCTCCCACCATAAAAGGGAGGGCTATTTCTGAAGCTAAGTCATCTAATGAACCTTTCATATAGATGAAGGCTTTTTGTCCTCTTACAATAAACAAATAGGCAAATGAAAATATGATAACTCCCCCAAATATCCTGAACGAGTCCATACTAATCTGAAATACTTTTTGTAAAAGAAAATCTCCTGACCATAAGAAAACTGCAAATACTGCAAAAGAAATCAATGTAGCTTTCCATAATACTTTTATGAAATCTTTGTGACTTAAATCTTTCATTATTGGAGTTAAATATAGAAAGAGTGCAAAAGGATTCAACATTACTAAAAAACCAATTATATTTGAAATCATCCTTTCCCTATGGAATATTTATTTAAAAATTTATCTCCTAATTACTTTTCTTTGTAGATTATAGAAATATTTAAAAAGAGAAAACTTTTTTAGGATTTAATTAAATAATAGAGTTTACAATGGGAGAGGAAAAAGAAAATCCATTGATTGAAGAGGACGATTTTGATAGAAACATTGAGGATTTAGATCTTGATTAAACCTTTATTTTTTTTCAAAGATAATCTTATTGTTAGAAGTTTCTAACTCTGTTGAATTTGATTCTATATTAAATATTATTTCTTTAAAACTAAATCTTTCTAATTTTATATTTTTCAACATTATTTTAGTTCCATATCCAATTTCTAGTTTTTCTATTTCTGCATCATATAATTTTTTTTCATCTTCATAAATAACTATTTTTGATTTTGGAGATTCTTTTAATCCTTGATTTCTTATTGTTATGTTTGCATTTAAGTACCTTCCATCTATTTTTGGGATAGCTTCAATAATAACCAAATCAGGCCTACTCGGAATAGAATATAAATTATTTAGTAATTTAGGAATTTCCTCACCAATTTCTTGATCACAATCATTACTTGAAAAATTGTGCATTATGTTTTTTGGATTAGGTGAATGAACAAAACCTAAAACATGTAATAATTCATGGATGGGGATTACTGGGTCTGGGCATTGAGATTCTCTTAACAAAAGAATTCGTCCATGGGTAATTACTTTTAATTGTCCTGATTTTGTTATGTCTGTAGGTCCGCCTTCACCTGCAATAAAGAAATCTTCTTCAATTTTTACTTTTTGTCCACAAGTTACAGTAATTTCTTCATTTTTTGCTACAGGATAAAATTCAAGAACTGTTAGATTTTCAATTATTTTAAAGGCATGCTCCATTTCATCTTCTTTTTGTAGGGGACATCTATCTATTTTATAAGATATTTCTTTATTTGGAAAACGCATGTTATCATAGAATTGCATTTTTGATTCAGTAATATTTTCTGTTAAAAATTCAGAACTTGTTTTTTTTGTTTTAGATAATGAAAATTCATTAAAAGGAACAAACCAATAATTCCATAAAAGAAATACTGCTATAAGTATGAAAAGGATTCCAGTTAACATTCTTTTTTTGTTTTTTTCTTGTTGTTCTTCCATTTTTTAATAAGTTTTATTTAAGTTTTAAAAGTTATGTTAAAAATCAATAGTTAAAAGTAAGTCAGGAGAGCCCTTTAAGTCTTGAATTATTGTGTTCAAATTATTTGGTGTTGGAAGTTGAAGTTTTTTAGCTTCTTTTTTATGTAAAATTATAATGTGTTCAGAGAATTTTATCTTATGTTTTTTTAAAAAGTTTTTTATTTTTTCAGAGTCTTGAGTTTTTACAATAACTCCTGAATCTTTTTCTATATAGGAGATGTTTGAAAGTATTCCTTTTCTTTTGTAAATATGTTTTCCGTAATAAGAATAATCTTTATATCCGTAAAGTTCCCTCCACAAATTTCTTTTTTCTCTTTTTATTTCAAAATTAATTAATATCCCCACAGGAACCAAATCAGCTTTCATATTTACTGAGAACCGTTCTCAGTATAAAAATTTTTGTTTTTTTATCATTGGAAGTAAAGAAAAAATATAAAAAGGTTAATTTTCTTTTTATTTTAAGAGGCGAAGATGTTAGATAAAATTTTTAGTGGAGAGTTTCTAGAGAAAGTTTATTGGAATAATTCTATGGAAAATTATCTTATTGCATTAGGTGTTTTTATTGGATTGTTTTTTGTTTTCTGGTTATTTGATAAATTTCTTCTTTACTATTTCAGGAAACAAGCTGAAAAATCTAAGACTGAGTATGATGATATTTTAGTGGGTTTTCTAGAGGGTATAAGCTGGTTTTTCTATATCTATCTTGCTTTGTATCTTGGAAGTTTGTTTTTAGAATTGCCTGAAATTCTGAATAATATTTTGTATTATGTTTTAATAGGTTTTATTGTATTTTATGCTTCAAGAGGGCTTTTTAGGATTGTGGACTTTTTTGTTGGGAAGGAGTCGGAAAAAAGACAGAAGAAAGGAAAATCAGGAAAATCGATGGTTAAAGTAATGGGAATTATAATTAAAATACTTCTTGGTGCTGTTGCTATTTTAATGTTTTTATCTAATTTGGGAATTGAAATCACTCCTCTTGTTGCAAGTTTGGGTGTTGGAGGAATAGCTCTTGCTTTGGCTGCTCAAGCTGTTTTAGGAGATTTATTTAGTGCATTTACAATTTATTTTGATAAGCCTTTCAAAGAAGGAGATTTTATTATAATTGGAAAAGATATGGGTGTTGTTAAAAAAATAGGAATAAAATCCACAAGAGTCCAGACTTTGGAAGGACAGGAATTAGTTGTTTCAAATAGTGAATTAACAAGTACGAGAATTAATAATTATGGTAAGATGCAGAAAAGGAGAGTTGTTATGAATTTTGGAGTTGAATATAGCACTCCTGTTAAAAAACTTGAAAAAATAGATAAAATAGTTGAAAAAATAATAAATAAAATGGAAGATGTTGAATTAGATAGAGTTCATTTCAAAGAGTTTGGAGATTTTAGTTTGAATTATGAGACTGTTTTTTATATAAATACTGGAGACTATAATAAATATATGGATATTAGGGAGAAAATAAATCTTGAATTAATGAGGGAATTTCAAAAAGAAAAGATTGTATTTGCTTTCCCTACTCAAACAATTTTCCTTGAGAAGAATAAATAAAATGGAATATAAAGAATTTGATAAAATAATAAGAATCTTTTCAGAGTATGCTTTGCCTTTTGGATTATGTTTAGGAAGTAAAACGGGATATAAAGATAAAAATCCTGAAAATTTGTTTATTCCTAATGCAATTATTTTTGAAAGAGAGCCTTATTATAGATTATTAGATGAAGGAAAGTTAAATTTTCAAGATTATTCTAAGATGGGAGAGAGATATGCTTTATTAGAGGACTTTCAATTATGGGCAGGTGATTTAGATTTTACAAAAAATAAAAAAAGTCTTGAGAATATTTCAAAAGAAATAGGGAAAAATATGGTTATAACAAATGAACGATGTGAGAGACAAGAAGATATAATTGTAAGATAATTAATTAAAATTTATCTTTAGACATTTCTATTGATTCATTATAAATTCTTTTTATGTATTTTTTTGTTAAAGTTCTTAATTCTAAATCTGAATTTATTTTATATTCGTTGTTTTGTTTTTTAATTATTAAGGTATAGGGATTTTTGCTTTTGTTTTTATTAACTAAAGAATTTTCTTCAAATATATATGGTTCTCCTCTTATTTTTACTATATAATCTTTACAATCATAAGTTACAACAATATTTACTTTATAGGAATTTTCTTTTGAATTTTCCCATTTTCCTTCGGAATTCATTTGTTTTACTAATAATCTTTCTAAATCAGCCACGCCTATTTTTGAAAATCTTGTATTACACTGGGAAGTATTTTCTCTTTCTTTTATTGGTATTGCTGTTACATCCCTTTCATTTAAATCATTTATAGCTTGAGTAGTGGCTGTTTTAATTTGGCTTCTTTGTAAATTTGTTGTGTCGGGTTGAGAATATAAAATGCCTGTTAAAGCCATTGCACTTAAGAAAGTTGTTAGTTTTTTCATGAGAAAAATAATTTGTATGGATTAAAAAAGATTTGTATTATTTAGTGTTTACTTTTTTAGACTTCATAAAATAAAATTATTTTCTTAGTTAAATATAAAAATAAAAGTTTGTTTGTTTTTTTATGATAAATGCAATTTTTTTTACTCTTGGAGGATTAGTTTTATTAGAAGGAGTTTTGGTTGTTGCTTTTCCAAAAGTAATTGGAAAATCATTGAAGAAGATTTCTAATAAAAAGAAATTAAGAAAAGCAGGAATTCTTGAATTAGTTGTTGGTTTGGTTTTACTTTTTATTGGATTAAGTGTTTAACCATAACTTTAAATAATTCTTTAGGTTTTTTATATTGAGGTGAAAATGAAAATAACTTTTTGTGGTGCTGCTGGAACTGTTACTGGTTCGTGTTATTTAATTGAAACAGGTTCTAAAAAGTATCTTGTTGATTGCGGAATGTTTCAGGGAGAGGGTTCTGAAGAAAAAAATGAATCTGATTTCCCTTTTGATGCTTCTAAAATTTCAGGAGTTTTTTTGACTCATGCACACATTGATCATTCAGGAATGCTTCCAAAATTATGGAAAAAAGGTTTTCATGGAAAGATATATGCAACTCCTGCTACTACAGATTTATGTAAAGTTATGTTAGAAGATTCTGCACATGTTCAAGAAAGTGAAGCACATAATGAAAATAAAATTAGGAAAAAAGAATCCAGACTTTTAATAAATCCTATTTATGGTATTAGTGATGCTAAAAAAACCCAAAAATTATTCAAAAAAGTTAATTATGGTAGAAAATTAAAATTAGATTCTGATACCAGTGTTCGTTTTAGGGATGCTGGACATATTATAGGTTCTTCAATTATTGAACTTTTTATTAAAGAAAAAAAACTTGTTTTTTCAGGAGATTTGGGACAATGGAAATCTATTTTGGTTAAATCTCCCGAGTTAATTAAGGAGGGAGATTATGTTTTTATTGAATCTACTTATGGTGATAGGTTACATGAGCCTCTTGATAAGGCTATGGATACTTTAAAGAAGGCAATAAATATAACATATAAAAAAGGAGGTAAATTAATCATTCCTTCTTTTGCAGTTGAAAGAACACAGCAATTGATTTATGCATTTAAGATGCTCCAGAAAAAAGGAGAGTTTCCAAAAGAAAAAGTTTTTTTAGATAGCCCTTTAGCAATAAAAGTTACAAATATTTTTGATAAATATCACGAGGTTTTTAATAAAAATTTAAAGGGAATAAAAAATCCATTTAAATTTCAAGGATTCAAAACAACTCAATCAGTTCAAGAATCTAAAAAAATAAATTCCTATGAAAAACCATGTATTATTATTGCTGGAAGTGGGATGGTTACTGGGGGAAGAATAAAACATCATTTAAAACATAATATTAATCATAAAAAGAATGCTGTTTTGTTTGTTGGATATCAAGCCGAAGGGACACCTGGAAGAAGGATTATAGAGGGAGCTAAAAATATTGATGTTTTTGGAGATGTTGTTCCAATAAAAGCGAAAATTTACCAAATAGAGAGTTTGTCTGCTCATGCGGATTCTGGTGAATTAATAAAGTGGATTGAAGGTTTTGAGAAGAAACCAAAAAAGATTTTTATTGTTCATGGAGAAAAAGAGTCTTCTGAAGCTTTGAAAAAAAAGTTAACTAAGAAAGGATACCCTTGTCATGTTCCTTATTTTAGAGAAACAGTTGAATTGTAATAGTTATTTTTTGATATATATTTTATAAAATATGTTTTATATTATATATTTCTTATTCTTTTTTTTCACCCGTTATAATATATTTTCCATTAAAAGCCCCACCTTTTTTAACTTCAAAAGAAGTTTTTAGAAATTTTGGGTAGTTTTCGAGATTTTTGTATTTTGCATAAACTTTATTTCCAAATAAGGTTTTATCTTCTTTTCTTTTTTTAATTCCTCCTACATAAAAATTAGCAGTTTTTTTATTTGTATTTTTTGATTTTTTGAAAAAATAATATTCTTCTCCCAATAAAAAGAATCTGGTGGTATCACCCATTTTTGAATTGAGAAATTTTTCTGGAATTTCAACAAGAGGAAAAGAATTTGTTTTGAATTTTCCTTCTAAATTTTTTTTGTATTCTCTTTGTTTTTTAGATTTATATCCTATTAATTTCCAGTTATCTTTATTTTTTTTGTATATATAGGTTTCTTCAGGAAAACTTGTTTTTTCAATATAAATTGAATCATTAGCTTTGTAAAAAATGTATGAAATTCTTCCTGAAAAAAGGTTTGCAGTTAAGAGTTTTTTATTGTTTTGTTTTTTCATTTCTACCTCTCCAGGAATTTTTAGGGTATTCCAAAGAATCCCTGCCTTTACTTTGTAATTAAAAATAGTCTCCATACTATTATCTTGAATTATTTTAGAATTATCGTCTTTTGGTTGAGATGATATGAAAAGCGGAAAGAGCATGCATAATGCTATTTTTGAGATTTTTTTCATTATCTGGAAAATAATTTTTATCTTTTAAGGTTTATTGTGGTGAAAAATATCGGACGCCCCAGCCGGGAATTGACAAAAAATCAAAAAACAGAGTTTTTAGTTCACATGTCTTTTTTTACAAAAATCCAAGTGAATCCAAGATTTTTAGTTCGCCCGTATTTCCAAGCACAGAAGCGGAAATCCAGACGAAACCCAAAGCTTCAATTCCTAAAGAACGCCCCAGCCGGGAATTGAACCCGGATCCCAACCGCGACAGGGTTGTGTCTTAGCCACTGGACCACTGAGGCAAACTTTGTATAATTAAAATATTTGTTTTATTTTTAAAGTTTGCTATTCAAGAAAATTTTCTATTCTTTTTGTATGACTTTATATTTTTTATCAAACTTTTTTTGTTTTCCCATCATAATCCAACCCTCTATAACTAATCCTAAACCAGCAATAAACCAAAACCAATCTGAAGAAAATTGATATAGTCCTGTTAATTTTGTTAATGTTCCACATATCATTAAGATTCCTGCTCCCAGAAATAATTCATGTCTTGTTGCAAATCTTTCTAATTTCATTTTTATTAATTTTGGAACTGGAGAAGTTTTTTGTTTCCATAGTCCTTTTTTCTTAAAT
>CAYWWB010000015.1:0-19371 GCA_964462045.1 Candidatus Woesearchaeota archaeon
ACCATCTTATATTATTTTTAGAAGTATGTTTGTTTATAAATGTTTCGAATTATTTTTTATAAATTAGGGGTTTAATAACACATATTTTTAAAAATATTTTTTTGTCTTTTTATTTATGACTACAAAAGTGATAGAATTAATTAATAAAGAAGGAATATTCCCTCAAAAATGGAAAACCAGGGAGGAAGTTAATCAAAAAGCTATTGATAATATTCAGGATAAAGTTTTAAAACAATTAACTCCAAAAGATATTGCAAAACATAATAATTTTGCTTATTCTAATAGCGTAAAAGAATATGATTCTAAACCAGTGAATTCTAAGGCTGTTCCAGAGATTATTGATTTTATGAATCTTATGCCAAATAATGGTTTAGTGTTGGATTTGGGTGCAGGACACTTTCGAGATACACTTTATATGATTGATCCAAAATCAAGATCCAAATTGAACAGAGAGGATATGGATTATTCAGGATTAGAAAAAGCACTGAATGTTATCCCTTTAGAAATTTCAAAAGAATTTTTGGATTCATGTTATTATAAAATTGCTGAACATAAACAAAGGGTTCCCGCAATAATACAAGGAGATTTTATGAAACCAGGAGAAGGAAAAATTTATTCCTCTACAAATAATAAATTAGCTAATATGTTTACATCAGGAAAATTAGAACCTGTATTAGAGGGTATATGGTCTTGTACAGCTTATATGGTTCATATGGTCCCAGAAAAACTCGAAAAATCTGCAAAGGGATGGGCAGAGGGACTAAATCCAGGAGGGATCTTCGCAGTCAGTTATATTAATAAAAAGGAAGATCAGAGCAGAATGAAATTTCTTGCATCAAGATCAGCCCCTGGAGAAATAAAAATCTTTAGTCACTATAATTCCCAAGAGGTTGACAAGGTATTTGAAAGTGCAGGGTTAAAACTAATAGATAGTTCTACTGGGAATTATACTGGACATGGACATATAATGAAAGATTTTTTTAATATTGCTATGTATAAGAAAAGTAAATAATTGTAAAATTTAATCACAATTTAATAATTGTTCTAGGAAGATTATATTTATGAATTATTATGCTTTCCACCGACCTTTTATTATTGGAATCATTTGTACTGCACCACTTTTATATAAAACAGCATTAGCTCCAATTGAAGCACTTCCATAACCTGCGGTGTAAGGTAAATCTAATTTACTAGATGTTCCAACAATATAAGTGTCTCCGTAAATTTCCATGGTGTGGCTATGTCCTGTTATGCTTTTTCCACCAAAAGTAACAAAACGAGATTTAGCACTACCTCCTCTAGAACCATTTCTACCCTTGTCCCCGTGACTCGCTAATTGATATCCATGTCTTCGCAAATTATCATTAACTTTAAGAAATTTTATGTTTGAAGGTAATTTACCATGTCTTTCTAATCCTTCTTTTATTAGAAATGCAGAATCATCAATTTTGTTTTCATTTGATTTTAAACCTGTTCCTTTTGAAAAAAGATAAGCTCCGATTTCTGCATTCCATAAATCCCTATTCATCCATGCACCTTCGTTGATATATCTAGGCAAGAAATCATGATGATTAGCAGAAATGACATATATTTTTGATTTTTTACCTGCAATCTGAGATAATCTTTTTAATTCTTGATAATCTATTTTAAATTCATCTTCCAATCCAAGTCTGTTTCTTTGATATTCTCTTGTTCTTTTTAAGTAATTTTCTTTTTCATGATGGTTTATACTATGTCCATTAAAAAAATCATGCAAAAAAATTCTTTCAGGTTTAAAATATTCAATCATTTCATAATTTGCTTTGATTGCTTTTTCATCATGATCTCCCCAATGAATATCTCCCAACACTAAAGAATCAACCCCTTCTTGTTTAGGTATTTTATCTCCTTCATATTTTTTTCCTAAATCCATGAATTTACCATTTTTCATAGCTTTAATATTTCTTAAATTATAAAAAGTATCATCAATAACCTCAACAACCAAAGCTCCAAATACATGATTCCTTGCTGCTGTATCTCCTCGATGATTTGCAATATTATAATTAGGAAGAGTGACTGCTCCAGTTGTATATAAATATCTTGGAATGTCTGAATTAAATATTGGAACTGGTAAGAATCTTTGTTTTGAATGTGGGAAAATTAATGAAGAACCATATTTACTCGCAAATCCTGATTTTCCTGTTGTAGGATCTACATTTTGAGGAGGGACAACTAAATCTCTGATTTGTAAATTTTTATTTAAGTTAAATTGAGTTCCTCGAAAAATATCCTCCCTATCTTTTAAATCTTCATGCAGAATATTTTCTATGGTGTTTTTCCCTGCAATGGGAAGTATCATTAATTCTGCATCATTTTCTTTTGCATATGTTTCAAGCCCTTTTAAGAACTCTTCATGAGGTCTTGCTTTTGGAGCCCATTTTCTTCCTCTAGGAACTCCATAGGGTAGTTCATCTCCGTCTTTATTAACATGATAACTTGCTTGTGCAGAAGTGATTAAATATTTTTTAATATTTTTTTTACCTCTTTTGCTCACCATACACTAAAAAAATAATTTTTATTTAAAAAGATATGGTAATTAAATTATATACTTCTTTAAAATAAAAAAATTAATAAACTATGATTTCTTATCAAAATCTCTCAAAATAAAATTATCTTATACTATTTTTTGTTTCTAATTCTAAAAGTAAATTCTCAAAGCTCTTTCCTTCTGTAGGCGAAATCATATTTTTGTTTAAAAGTTTTATAGGTTTGTTTAACATAAAAGCCATTCCAAAATCAAATAAAAATTCAGGGGTTTTCCCCCAATATTGGTATTCAATAAAATCACTTTCTTTGATTTCTTGTTTTCTTTCAATCATATTTTTATATTTGTCATCTTTTTTATTGAAACAATATCCATTTACAAAACTTTTAACATTTTTATGAGAGTTTTCTAATTCTTCTTTATTAATTATTTTTATTGGTTTGTCATTCATAAAAGCCATTCCATCATCAAACATAGAACCTTCACTTGTTCCTTTTAAATATTTATGAATTTCTTTGGATTTATAAATTCCAATTTTGTTTCTTGAACATATTTTTATTCCAATTAAATCATCATTTTGATTAGTATCCCATTTTGGATAATAGATTCCTGTGCCTTGTTTTTCTAATTCATTAACATATTTTGCAAGAAACATCTTGTCTTTTTTAGAGGCTTTTCTAACAGGACAAGTCAAATAAATTTTTTTATTTAGGTTTTCTCTTTCTGATAAATAAAATTCTTTTTCAAAGTCTTCAACTTGAGGATTCATAATTTTCCAAACAAAAGTAGATTTAAAAGTTTGATTATCTTTTAGAATATATGTCTTTAGATAGCTTGCCCAAAAAAGTAAATGCGAATACAATTTACATTCTTTGCCCTGATATGAGTTGTAATGGATGGCAGGAAAAAAATCTGAGATGTAATAATAGGAAAGAAAATTATTTGGGATTAGAAATCTGTCCTAATTATGATGAAGCAAGAAAAATGATTTTTTGTTATCTTGGACATTTAAATATCCTTCCTATAGATTATTCTTCTTGGAAAAGGGTTGATTGTTCTCACAAGGATTGCAATGCTGTTAGTTTTACATTAATGTCAGGAAATTATTGGAGAATACCTTTAAATAAATTAGAACATTTTTTGAAACTACCTTTTGAAAGAGAAAATGAGTTTAAAAGAATACAATAAAAAAAGAGATTTAAAAGAAACTCCTGAACCTTCAGGAAAAAATAAGGGCTCTTCTGAAAAAGAAAAATCGCTACCATCGTCTGAGAAAAATGAGAAAATATTCGTGATACAGAAACACGATGCTACTAATTTACATTATGATTTGAGGCTGGAAATGAACGGAGTTTTAAAGTCTTGGGCAATACCAAAAAAACCTCCAAAACAAAAAGGAACAAAAAGACTTGCATTACAAACAGAGGATCATCCTTTAGATTATGCTGACTTCGAGGGAGAGATTCCTGAAGGACATTATGGGGCGGGAGAAGTTGAGATTTGGGACAAAGGAACTTACGAATTAATTGAACATAAAGAAGGAAAAAAGATAGAATTCAAATTAAAGGGAAAAGAAATGGATGGAAAATATGTTTTAGTTAAAACAAAATACGGAAATAAACCTGAGAAGAGTTGGCTTTTCTTTAGGATTTGAAAATATAGGGAATCTTTGTTTTGAAGTTTTTAAGGTTTGATAAAACTAATGAAAACCTAAAAATTTATAAACTTTAACCATTTTGAAAAGACAACAATAAAATGAAAAACCTAACAAAATTTTTAACAGGAACTTTTTTAGGGGCAAGTTTATTATTTGGAGCTCCACAAAATTCTCAAGCTCAGTTTGAAAAAATAAAAGTAAATTATCCTGTTGAAGGAGATAAAAAAACCTATGTTGATGGATATAAAGATTCTTGGGATGATGGGCCTGTCTCTGGAATACATTATGAAAAAGGAAATCGTATTCAAACTTGGACACATAAGAATGATTCTGTTGCAAGATGTGAAATTATAGATGTTGATGAAAATGGAAAACTAACTAATAAAGTGTATGAAATAGGACACAATTTGGATGATGGAGATTGGAAAGAAGGATATTCTGAAAGTAATAGAATAAAGAAATATTCAGGAGAACAAGAAAACTTTCCTTTAGAAACTCAAGACAGAATTAAAAAAATTATGAATATGGATAAAACTTGTAATCACGATTGGAGATATTTTTTAAATAAAACGGTTTCTGATAAAAATGACATAAGTTCCTATTCTATTTATTATTATTTTTGGGATGAAGATAATTTTCCAGAAAAAAAACAAGCTTATGCCTATGGTCCAGAAGAATATGGTTATCATTTTTTAGCAAAACTAGAATTTGAGGATACTGATGGAGATAATATATATGATAAAATTCTTTTAGAGAATACAGTGGATAAAAAATCTTTTGATAAATTTGTTTATGAATTAGATTATGATTCTGGTAATTTTGATTATTCTTTTTATTATAAAAATTCTAGAAAAGTTGAAAAAAATAGTATCCCATTTGGAGATATGGGGAAGGGTGTTGGAAGAAAATTAAAAGAAATCCTAACTAAAGGAAAAATAGATTGTAGTAGTAATGATTTAATTCCTTTTCTTTATGATGAATATTATAAATGGAATGAAGATTGAAAAATTTTTAAATTATAAATTCCTTTAATGAAAATGAAAAACCTAACAAAGCTCTTAACTGTTGCAGGACTTTCCCTTGGTTTATCATTTTGCACTCCCTCTTCTTGTTTTTCTCAAATCTTTGTTCCTCGTAATTATAGGAGTAACATGGAGAAAGGATATTATGAAGTAAAAGGAGACAAATATTATTATAATGGGGGAAGTTATTTAGTGCCAGCTAAAGATAAAGGAAGAAAGATTAATTTAAAAAATAGGCAAAGTTCTGATTTAGATCTAGGAACTGCAGCAGCAATTGTGGGTGGTTTTCTTTTGTTGGATGCTATTTTAGATGATTCTGGAGAATCAACTAAAAAAAAGAAAGAAAAAGTTTATGAATCAAGTAAAAAATCTTATGAAAAACCCAAGAAAGAAAAAACTTATGAAAAATGGTGGAAAGAAGATTCAGAATCAAAATCTTGGTATCAAGAAAAAGATAAAAATGAGTGGTATAAAAAGGATTCCAAAAATTGGTATGAGGAAAAGACTGCAGATGGGTTATCTTTATCAGTTCCTAGAATTGTAGGAAATAATAAAAAAAGAAAATATAATGCTGGAGAATTCTTTTTTGAAGAGCCCAATACCAAAGCAATAGGTAATTCTGGTACTGGGTTTGCTGAAAGAACTGGAGAAACATTTAAGTGGCTCTTTGTTCAACCTTTTACAGGGATTTCAGAAACTTTTGAAAAATCTGGAAGTGATTTAAAGAAAGAAGAGGGTACAGGTTATAATATTGCTGGTTCTGTATCAAAATCCATAGGAGAATTAGTCCCAAGAACCCCTGCAGGATTAGCCTCATTAGCATTAGGAAATATTAAAGGTTCTGTATTATTTGAAACAGCAAAAGATGTAGCTTCTGAAGTAACAGAAGAAGGAGGATTAGAAGAATATATGAAACAACAATCAGAAAATTCAAAAGTAGTTTTTGGAGAATCAAACAAGAAACATCAAGAAAATATGAAAACAGGATTATATATCCTTTCAAGTCATTTCCCTGGTGCTTCAGATATCCTTGAAGGAATTGAAGAAGGGATTAATGCTGAAAAAGATATAAGAAGAACTCTTGAATAGGAAACAATTTCAAATCTTTCCATTTTTAATTCTAAATCCAATATAAATAACTAAAACAAATAACAATCCCGAAACAGCTAAATCAATATATGTTTTGGAATTAATAACTTCAGGAAGAAAAAATCCAAGAGCATACCTAATTACTATCCCCCCAATAAAAATGAAAATAGGTAAGATAGGTTTCTTTTCAATACTCCTATTAAAAACCGATATAAAAAAACCAATAATAAAAACTATTCCAAAGAAAGTGTTTATCTGAAAAGCACTTCCGATTAGTAATGCAAACAAAATAAAAGCCAAAGTTGAATTAACCACCTTTTTCATAAATTATTTTAGAAAGGTTATTTTATAAAATTTTATTCTCTTTCACCAGTCCACCACTCTAAATCAGGAATCTTACTTGTGTCTAAACCTTTTGCTTTACAATATTCTCTTGTTAAAATATAATAAATTAATCCAATACTTTTTGCACTTTTGTTGTTCCCAATTATTATCTTATCAGCACCTTTTCCAAAATTATTTGTATCACATATCATTAAAACATTTTTCCTAACAATTAAAGTATCATTTAAAGCATTTTTATCTATCCAAGCATCTGTAACTATTGTTAATTTGTTTTCAAAAAAATCTGGTAGGGAAGGATTTGTTAAAATTCCTGGAGGATATTTCTTAGTAAAAGCCCTTATTCCAGTGATTTTAGAAAACATTTCAATCGCTTTCCAACCAGCTTCTCTTTTACAAACAACAATAACGTCTTCGGGGTCATATTGAGCAAGATATTCAGTTGCTTCTTTTAGTTTTTCATCTATTGTATCTGTATTAAAAATAGCTAAACCATCAGCTCTTCTTCTATAAACATATTGCTTCATTTTTGGAGTTACAGCTCTTACTCCTAAATAAATTCCAGCTTTAACATATTCTTCTAAAGGAACAAGCATATCTGATTTTTTCTTTGCTTTAACTTGTTCTTTTAAATCTTCAGTTTCAGGAGAGACATCTACCTTTTCAGAAAGTTGTTTTGCTTTTTCTAATAATTTTTTTTTCTTTTCTTCTAATTCTTTAGCAGTTTCTTTATCAGTAGATTCTTTTTTAGCTTGTTCTTCAGAAGCTTCTTCTTTAACTTCTTCCTTTTCTTCAACTTTCTTTTCAGTTTCTTTGTTTTCTTTTTCTTTAGCCATTTTATTAAATTCTATAAGAATTTAGAGAAAATTTAGTTTTTAAAGCTTTTCTATACCCTTTTTCAAACTTTTTTCAATCTCAACTAATCTTTCAATTTTTTTAATTCTTGCATCTCCTTCTGTTCCACATTTAAAGAAATCTGCTTGAAATCCAAAAGCTAAATCAGCAAGAGCTGTTTCTTCTGTCTCCCCACTTCTATGAGAGAAAATTGTTTTTATTTTATTTTCTTTTGCTATTCTGCAAACTTCTTTTACTTCTAGTAAAGAACCACATTGATTAGGTTTAACAATTAGAGCATTAATACTCTTTTTTTCAATTGCTTTTTTCAATCTTTTAGAATTAGTAACAGTTAAATCATCTCCCACAACCAAACTATTTGGGTGTTTTCCTAAAAGTTTAGCAAAATTTTCAAAATCTTCTTCATCAAAAGGATCTTCAACATAAAAAATATTAAAATTTTTTATTATATTATCTAAATATCCCAATTGTTCTTCATCAGTTCTTTTTAACATAGGATTATTATATAGATATTTTTTTCTTTTATAAAATCCAGAAGCAGCAATATCTAAACCACAAGGGATTTCTGTTTTATTTAAAATTTCCAAAACTTCTTTTTCATTTAAAGAAGTCATCCACGCATTTTCATCATTTTTAGTTTCTTTAAATTTTTTATCTTTTTCTTTTAAATAAAATTTTATTTTTTCTTTTGCTTTTTTAATTTCTTCGTGAGATTTTTTTACATTTTTTGATTTTGGAATTAAAAGAAATTCTTGGAAGTCTGGTTTTTTTCCGTTTAATTCTTCTGAATGGCTTCCTCCTCCAACACAATTGCCAACTAAACGAGGAAAATTTTTGGTTTTATTTTTATTTGATTCATAAACTAATTCCCAAACTTGTTTTTTCTTTTTATCTGCAAGAGCCTTTAAAACAGAATATTCTAAAGCAAGAATTGAGTTTCCTCCAAGATTCCCTTTAGCAATATCCTCGATTCTTTTTAAGTCATCAAAATTTTCAATAATTTCTTCAGAAAAATAATCTGATATTTTTTTTATTGTTTTAATATCTTCTTCAATATTTTTTTTATATAATTTAACCTCATGTTTTCCAGTAGATTTTCCTTGGGGGGATGAAGCTGAAAAACTTTTACCTTTATCTGTTGTTATTTTAATTTCTATAGTATCATCTCCTCGAGAATCTTTTATTTTTTTTGCACTCACTTCTTTTATAACAACCATATTATAAACAATATAAAAGAGTTTAAAAGTATTATCTTTTAAGAAATTATTTTATTGAGTTTCCTGATTTTGAGTTTCTTTTTCTTCACTTTTTTCTTCTTCAGGATTAGACATTGCCATAATTTCACCTTCTTCAGCTATTTCTTTTTCTTCTTCAGCCTCTTTTTTTTCAAGTTCTTCATCTTTCATTTTTTTGCTTTTTTCTCTTTTCAATTCTTCACTTTCTTCTTTTTTTGGAAGAGGTTTATTAACACTAATTGGGAGAGCACCAGATTCAAATTCTATTTCAGCAATTTTTAATGCATCATATTTTATTTTTTCTAAATCTTCTTCTGATATTTTTATTAATAATGGGGCATTCATAGCTATTTGCAATGCTCTAGCTCCAAGAATTCTTGCAGTTTCATATTTTGAGAATTTGTTTTCTGGCATTTTATTTTAAAGATTTATTGATTTTTGAACTTATTTCTTTTTCAATTTTTTCAACCATTTCTAAAGCTTCTTTAATTTCTTCACTACTTAAACTTTTTTCTCCTCCTTTTTGTACAGAAGAAATTATTCCTTCCACACTTCCCACAGTAAGTCTTGTATCACTTAAATCTTCTTCTTCTTTTGTTGGATCAACAACTAAACCTTCCCCTATTTTATGCACTGTTATTGGGATTGGAGCTTTATCTGCTACTGGAAGTTTTTTATCAGTAGGTTTATCATATTCAACTTTATCTTCTTCTTCATTATATTCGGGTATTTTTGCTGTCTTTAATGCAGAAACCGCAGCAATTCCAGCAGCATCTAAAAGATTTCCATCATCATTTATTGACACAATATCTACGAAAACAGTCCAAACTTTTTCTCCTTTTTTAATACAAAGTCCTTTAACATCAATATATCCACTTTCCCTTATTCCCCTATCTATTATTCTTCCCAATTCAATTGCAGGAAATTTTGGCGGTCCATTTTCATATCTTGGAGAACTTAATGGAAGTAATTCTGCAGAAACCATTAAATTTCCTTCTTCTGGAGCATCGGGATAAGGTTCTCCAGATTTCATTTTAATACCTGCAATTACTTCTGTTTTACCAATTTTAACTCTTGCAGAACCTTCTGCATTTTTAGAAATTCCTGTTTCTATTTTTAATTCTCTATATTCATTCTTTTTTCTTCCATCAAATCTTTTATTCTCTTTCAAATATTCTTTTATTCTTTCTCCAGTTGGTTTTGGTGTTAATTCTATTCCTAAGTCCATTTTATTTCTCCTTATTTATTTCTTTTAATGCTTTTTTTTGAAGTTCATAAATTTCTTTTCCTGCTTTTTGAGCCATTTCAATAGATTCCATTAGTTGTTTTGAAGAGATTTTTCCATCTAATTGTAAATGACTTACTTTTCCATCACTTGTTACAGTTATAGGTATATCTGTTGCCCCTTCTCCTTCTTCCCAATCTTCTTCATCTTTATTAACATCAACAACTAATTGTTTATCTAATTTTCCAATTGAAACACTTGAAACAATATCATTCATCATAACTCCCGCATGAGCTAAAGCCATTGCAGCAGCATTTATTCCAGCACATCTTGTAGATGCATTTGCTTGTAGAATTTTAATATGAACATCAATAACAGTTCCAGGATATTTTTCAACCATAACTGATGGCAATAAAGCCCACTCAGTAATTTTACTTATTTCTGTACTTCTTCTTGAAGGTCCAGGCCTTTTCCTATCAGGAACAGAAAAACTCAATAAATCATAACTACACCTTAATACAGCTCTTTGAGGATCTTGAGCGTGTTGTGGATGCATTTTTTTAGGTCCATAAACAGAAGCAATTGCAATTGTTTCTCCAAATTTAAACATAGCACTACCGTCTGCATTAGGAACAACCCCTATTTCAGCTTCCATAGGTCTTATTTCTTCTATTTTTCTTCCATCAGGTCTTTTAAATTCACTCATTTTTTTCTTCCTCAGATTTATTTTCTTCTGATTCTTCTTTAGGTTCTTCAGTTTTTTCTCCTTTAAGTCCTTTTTCTTCAAACCAATTTTCCATTTCCTCTGTTAACCCCTCGATATTTGGTTTTTTTGCAATAGTTTCAACAGCTTGTCTAGCAAATAATTCCTTTTCTATTGAATCAGCTTTAACCCAAACAAAACCATTCTGCCCTACTGTCATTCTACAACCAGTTCTATCTTTTATTAAGTTTATCATACTTCCTTCTTTACCAATGACTCTTGGAACTCTATATGGATTTATTTTGAAAACTATTCCATCATTTATTTTTCCTGATTGTCTTGCTTTGAAAGTAACTGTAATACCGCTTCTTTGAGCTTCAGTTATTTTAAGAACAGCTAAATCACCTAAATCCATTACTTCATCAAGAGCATTTCTATTAACATACATCGGAACTTCTGTTAAAGGCAAAAATGCATTTTGTGCAGTACCAATATCAAAAGCCCATCCTCCGGAAGTTAAAGCTTCAACTTTTCCAATAACCATATTTCCTCCTCTAGGAAGATATACTCCAGAAAGAGGTATAACTTTAATTAATCCGTTATTTTCATCAGCTAATCCATATCTTATAGCAACAACTCCCTTTTCTCTTTTTTCAGTTCCATCTCCAGGAAGTTTTCCATCTTCAGAAGATATAATCTCTCCAGGAATTACTATTTTTCTTTTTTCTGTCATTTTATATATTGTTTAATTTTCTGCCCTTTAAAAAGCTTATTCTTTAATGTCTTCAGTTGTTGCGCTTCCATGTGTTACAGAATTTAATTTGTCATAAAAATCAATTATAATTCCAGATGGAACTTCAACAATAACTTCTAAACTTCCATCATTTTGCCATTCTTCTTTAACTTTATAATCACTAATAACACCATAAGCTCTTCCAGTATGAATTGCAGGGATATTAATTTTTATTTTTTTAGTTTCAATTTTTATTGGAATTATTTCTTTTAATTGTTCAAGAATTTCTCCAATTTGGTTTTCTACTGGAGAATTTTTTATATTAACATTACTTTCATCTAGTGCTCCTTTTATTCTTTCAGGTGTGTGAGGGTTTCCTGTTTTTGGATCAATAGAATTTTTAACAAGAAATTCTACAATTTGTTTCTTTTTTCTTTCTCTTTCCTCGTCCCTATAATCTTGTGTTTCTTGAACTTCTCCTTTTTTTACAATTTCTTTTGCAATTTCATTAACATCAGTAGTTCCAAAAGCTTCTTCTAAAGAGGATTGGGGAGGGGTTTCTCCTTTTTTTGAATCAGTAAAAACTTTGTCTCCTTGAGCTTCAACAGAATCAGTTTGCCCTTTTCTAAAACTCATTGCTTCATCTAAATCAACTAAAATTTCAAAATGCTTTCCTGCTTTTTTTATTCTTGCTATTGTTTGAGTCATTTTAGTTTTTCAATCCCCTTTCCTTCTAATCTTTTCAACTTTTTTTCATCTGATTTAATATAACATAATTCAAATCCATCTATTTGAAAATTATCTTTTATTTCTTTAAAAATATCTAAAGCTGTTTTAACACCTTCCTTGATGTTTGCTGTTTTCTTATGTTTTTCTCTTAATTTTTCTTTTATTTTATCGTCGTTTTCACCTATAGCATTAGCATAATAAGAAAAGTAATTTCCAGTAATATCACTAACATAAAGTTTTGGTGTTTTGTTATTTAACCCTGCTAACATTAGTGAGACTCCAAAAGGTCTCGCACCACCATATTGAGTGAATTGTTGCTTCATATTTGCAATTTCTTTGATTACTGATTCTGGTTCAATTGGAGAATCATAAGTTATTCTATGTTGTTGACAAAGAACTTGAGCCTTTTCAATTAAAACTCTTGCATCAGAAGTTATTCCAGCTGTGCTTGCAATTATATGCTCGTCTATTTCTTGAATTTTACTTGCAGAGTCTTCCACAATTAACTTATCTCTTATTCTTTTATCTGCAATTATGAAAACCCCGTCTGAACAAACCATTCCAATACTTGAACTTCCCAAACGAACTGTTTTTTCAGCATATTCTACTTGTAATAAGTGTCCTTCAGGAGAGAACATAGTAGCTGCTCTATCATAACCCATTGCTTGATTTTGCATATCCATAACCATTTTAGAAGATTTATAATCTACTTTATTTTTTAATATTTTATTTAATTTAAGGGTATTTATAAAGTTTTTCTCAGTTAATTATTGGATTAAGGAATTATATTTGATTTTTGGAGAATAGTCTATTGGATCAGGGGGAGAAGGTGCAGTAGTGGTAGTATATTTAGTTTCGCAATCATGCCCCTTAGAAAATAACTCAGAAACATTAACAGAAAAAATTTCTTTAGAGGTTTTTTTAACAAGTTTACTTGTATCCAATTTCATATCATAAATAAATAGTCGAAGTATTTAAATATTTTGGGAATCTGTTTATATAATGGGAAACATAAAACTAATCTCTTTTGATTTTGACGGAACTCTTTGCGAGGATACTAAAGAAGGTTTTAAGAGATATTTCAAAAGTTTTCTTAAAGAAAACCATTATCTTGAAGAGATATCTATAGAAGAAGTAGAAGCTTTGAAGAAGAAGATTTCTGAAGACGAATATGAAAAACTAAAGAAAGATAAAAGGAGAGAATGGTTAGGAGAACTGACTATTTCGGAAGAGACAAAAAACATATTGAAAAATTTAAAAGAAAAATATGTTTTGGTTATTTTTTCTTCAGCTTCTAAAGGGTTTGTTGAAAGTGTCCTCAAAAGAAGCCAAGTAGATTTGAATTGGTTTAAAAAAATTTATATTTCAAGAGAAGATTTTAATTCAGAAAGAGGAAAAGAACCCTGGATGTTTGAAAAGATTGCAGAAAGAGAAAATCTGAAACCCTCTGAATGTTTACACATAGGAGATTCTTTAAATAGAGATTATTATAATCCAAGAAAAGTAGGATTTAAATCTTTTTTAATAGAACATACAAAAATAGAGAGGATTTCTTTAAAAGAATTGGAAAACCTTTGATTTATTTATTATATATAAACTCAAAATAATCTTTGAAAGAGCTTTCCCATTTTTTAGCTAATTCTTTTTTATTTTCCATATTACATACAACTACAGATAAAGCCCCTTCAACCAGAATATCTGAGAAAGTTACTCCTACCCATTCTTCTAGAGAAATCTTATTTGGGAGACTTTCAAGGGTGTCTTCATATATTGCGAGAATATTCTTAAATTCTTTTGGAGGATAATTGAAAACAAATCTAGCTAAGTCAACAGTGGGCCTTGTGTAAAGAGTATGTTCTAAATCCAGAAAAAAACTTTTGTCACTTTTGTTTAAAATATTTTGTCTATGGGGGTCCCCATGAATTAAATATTTTTCAAATTGATAGTCATCCGGATCAGGAAGTTCGGAAATAATTGATTCAAAATCAGAATAATTGATTATTTTATTAATAGGATTTTTATTTTCTCTAATTAAATTTAAACTATTTTCTCTGGAAAAGTTTGAAAAAAGTTGTTTAGGTAATTCTTTATGATTTGCCTCCATAAGATTTTTATGAAATTTCGCAAAATTCAAAACATGATCTAAAAAACCAGGTTCTTTGAGACCTTCAATAAAATGCGTTATTGTGTAGTCTTCACCAATTGAGTATATCTTAGGAGTGTTTATTATATTGTTGAAATTGTAAAAGTTTGTTGCAATTTTTTCTTTAAGAGGTTTGCCTTTTCCATGTATTTTTAAAAAAAATTTTGGAATTTTATCTTTCTTAAGAACAAAAGAATAGTTTTTGTTTATTGTTCCGAAACTAGAAACCCCATAAAAATCAAAATCTTTATCAAAATTATCTTTCACTATTTTTGAAGCATATTTTTTAATATTTTGATTTGGATAACTCATATAATTAGTCTAATAGAGAAAGTTATAAAGTTTTTCTCAAGCTTTTCAATGTTCCAGAAACTTTCGTGACTTCCATTTTTTCTTTATAAACACAAATACTCGCTCTTACTAAATTAATTGCTTCCCTGTTTATACAAATTATTGCCTGATTTTTTTTAGTTTCAATAAAACTCAATCCTGTTTTTGACATTCCATTTATTCCAATAAATTCAAGAATAGCTTTTTTAATATTTTCTTTTAGGTTTTTTCCTTCAACTAAAAGATATCTTTTATTTTCTTTGTGTGATGGAATTAGAGCTTTCATTTTATATTTTATTAATAAGATATTAGTTTTTATATTTAATTAGCAGGAATACATTCTTGATTCTCACAAACACATCCAATTAATTCTTCTTTTTGTCCGTATTTTATATTGTATTTAAACATTAATAATTTGTCTTTAAAAGAACCTTCTTCTTTTTGATTATTCATGCATACACTTTTTTCTCCTCCAAAGGTATAAACATTATATATTTCACATTCATTTGTTGAATTGCAATATTTTAATTCAGATTCATCAGCAATAATATAAATTACAGCAAAAATTCCTATTAAGATTAAAACAATAATTAAGAAGATTGTTCCTCCAGAAATCTTTTTTTTAGAAATTTTATTTTCTCCCTCTTTTTCCATAGATATTTATATGATTAATTATTTATAAAATTAATCCTCGAGAATATTTTCTAATCCTTCCCATTTTTTTATTAATCCATTTGCCTCTGCAATCCCTCTTGATTCTGTAATTGTTTTGTCCCACCTATTATTTAGTCTTTTCAAGTATGTTGGAAAGTTTTGAATTAATGATAAAAGACTAATTGCAGGATATCCTTTATTGTTTTTTAATGAAAGAAATATTTTTGAAGCATGTGTTATCCCATACCATAAAATTGGTTCAGAGGTTTTGGTTATTTTTGAAATTCCTCCAAGAAATAAGGCATTTATCAGAGAATTATACATTGTTATTTTTTTTGGATTGACATTGAAAAGTTTTCCATAAGTTTCTTGTTCTCTTGTAGTCATATTTCCAGCAAAATAATATCCAATAGATTTCCTCATACTTTTAGAATAAATTCTTTTAAGAGGATTTTTTGAAATCTCTGCCTTAGGATGATAGGATAAATGTAATCCCCATTTATTTATGAATCCGGCTTTATTAAAATATTCTTTCAGTGTTTTTTTGTCTTGCATAAAATTACATTTAGATTTTCCTTTAAAAGAATTATTGTTTTAGATTATTCTTCACATAGTAAATTTATTTTGTAAGAGGTAATGTCCATCAAATTTATTTCTTAATTATCTTCCCTGTTTTTTCATAACCAGATTCAGTCTTAACTCTGTAAATATAAACTCCTTTAAAACCTGATACATTAAATCTTTCAGTACCTTCAGCATCATACAGAGAAAGAATTTTGTTGCTACCGGGTAAATTAAATAATTAGAGAAAAATATCCCAATATGATGAAATCAATTCATCAAAAACAAAATCAATCAATTTCTTATAATTCTCTTCTTTCATTTCTTTTAAACCAGAGTTATCTGCTTCCTTAAGAGCATCAAGATATTCTGATCTTAATTTATTCCTTATAATAACAGGAGGATAATTGTGTTTCATTAAAATATAATTCATTATCATTCTACCTGTTCTTCCATTACCATCCATAAAAGGATGTATTTTTTCAAATTTGTGATGAAAACCAACAGCTAAAACAAAAGGGTGTAATTTATTTTTGTTTTTTTTATACCATTCTAAAAGCAAATCCATATCTGCCTTAACATACCATGCAGGAGTGGATTTAAATCCTGCTTTTATAACTCTTATATCTCTTGTTCTATACCCTGTTCTTTTATCAATGTTTTTTATAAGTTTCTCGTGAACATCCTGGATAAATTTATGGTTGATGTTTTTATTTGAATCTAATAGCCCAAAAAATACTTCTTCTTGATTCTGTAAATCATATATTTCTCTAAGAGTTTTGTTTTTTGGTGTTTTTCCTTCTTCAAGAAGATCTCGTGCTTGTCTAAGGGTTATTGTATTCCCCTCTATTGAAGTAGAATTAAATGAAAATTCTATTACAAAATGTTTATATACTTCTTCTTTTGTTTTTGAATCTAATCTTTTAAAATTAGAATTAAAATGTAATTTACATGCTTCAATTTCATTTTTCTTTTCCCTTAAGAAATTATCTTTTTTTAATTTTGATTCTTTAACTTTTTCTAAATAATAATTTGATTCTAAAAATTTATGTATTTTACTATAAGATTTTCTTATCTGGCTTTTATACTGGGAAAGATTGTTTAATTTTTTCCTTACTTGAGGAATAGAATTTCCTAAATATGCAATATCTTTTGTAATTATTCTCTCTCCCCGCCTCTCGGATACTCTCAGATAATAATATGGCTTTCCCTGAATGATTTTTTTATATAAATAGACCATAAAAAAAACAACAAAACAGAGTTTATAAATCTTACCCCCTACATAAGAAAATTTATCTTGTAGTGGGTAAATACCATACTTTTAGGTTACTTCTTTATTATCTTCCCTGTTTTTTCATAACCAGATTCAGTCTTAATTCTATAAATATACATTCCTGGTTTTCCAGTTAAATTAATTCTACTTATGCCTTCAGAATCATTTTGAATTATTTTTTGTTCTAGGTTTTGCCCATTTATGTTATAAAGGTTTATTGTAGCATCCTGTGGGCTTTGGAAATTATATTTAATATTAAATTCTCCGTGTGTTGGGTTAGGGTATGCTTTGACTGAATAATCTTCATAACTATTTTCATTTATTCCTACAGGTTTGTAATAAATAGTATCTGTTACAGAACTTTCTTTTCCTGTCTTGTCTTTAACATATAATTCAATGGAATTTTTTCCTTCTTGATAATTTATGTCTGCATTTCCTTGTAAATTAGAAATATTTGTTTTCTCTCCATTAACTTTATACCACATTTCATCTGGATTAGATTCTATAATATTCCATTCTAAATTTCCTAAAGAGGAGTTAGTTGTATCTTCAAGTGTTTCTAATTCAATACTTGGGAAAGTTATATCATAAGAAAAATTCTTTGTTATTGAAGAAGGATTCCCCGCTTTATCCACAAAATAATATTCTAGAGTATTATTTCCTTCAGAAACATTCAAGTCATCTCCATGACTATTTTCCCAACCAATCTTGTTTCCATTTAATTTAATATAAGAATTTGCAGTATCTATTCCAGAAACAGCATCAGAAACACTGAACAAGTTCTGAGGTTTTGTAGAATAAATTTCATTGTTTTGAGGGCTACTAATATTAAAACCTGGAGGAGACATATCAAAAACAAAATTAATTACTTTATTAGTCAAATTTCCAGCAATATCTTTTGCATAAACCTCAACACTATGTTGCCCTTCTGTTTGAGGAATGTCAAGAGTGTCAGTGTGGGATTTTTTTGGGTAAAGAGGCCCTATAGGATCTCCATTATTATAATTCCAAACTCCCAAATGAATGGATTGTTTAGGATTATTATTAACCTTGTGCCACAAAGTGTCCAAAAAGTTACAACTGTCTTTAGGACTTGTATCTGAAATTGTGTAAATAAAATCTTTATGTTCATTATAATACTTATTATTTTGCAAATTAGAATTGAAATCAGGTTTTATTGTGTCATATTTAGGATTTTCAGTAACAACTGTTTGATAAATGCCTCCATCAATAATATCTTTTTTTTTCACATAACTCAACTCAGGATTTCCATTTTCTATATCCCATCTAAGAAAATCTGTTTGAGAGTGTGCTCCAGATACAGAATCATACCCATAATCATAATAAATTTCAAGGTAACCATTATTTGGAATAGAAGAAAATCCTGTCCAGGTTTCTTTTCCAGGTTCTGCTTCTACATCATTTTGAGGTTCAACAAAATACCAATCATTAAAATCCATTGGATTATCTCCAATTAAAACTCCATTTATTGCATGAGCAGCACTCCAGGAAGGACTATCTGTTGTGATATCATAAAAAGGAATATTAAATCTTCTTGATTGTTTTAGTGATGTTTGCAACCAGTTATCATCAGGACATTGTTCTGTAAATCTCACACCTTTAGTATTGTTTTGTAATTGAAAAGAAAATCTCCCACACTCCCACTCTCCAGAAACACCAGGTATTTCATCTGTTCTATCTATTGCAATAACTTTTTCAGCCCAATTTTTTTTATTTTGTTTATCTAAATATCTCCAGTTTAAAGCAGGAATAGTGTTTATGTTTCCTGTGTTTAAATATTTTTGAAGTGAATCTAAATCAGCTTGGTTTATAACTCCGTCTCCATTAACATCTGCTCTATCGTGTTTTTTTGAAATTTCTCCATCATATTGAGCATCATAGTTTGCATCAAGAGAGGGTTCTGGATTAGGAACAGTACTTCCAAAAAATCCAAAATCATCTATTTCTTCAACATCATCTTGATTTACTTTTCCGTCGTTATTAACATCACCACTACCATAATAATTTAATCCTACAGGAACTACTGATTCAGATTGCCAATAAGGATTAATTAACCAGTGCCAATCATATGCTTTTGATTTTTGAATATTTGAGAAACTTAATACACCTGCAAGTACAGGAAGTAATGCTTTTTTTCCTATTTTTTTAAGCAAATTTGTCATTTTATTAAATAAATTAATCTAAATTTATATATTTTCGTGTTATTATTTAAGAGTTACATATTTATAAAATTAATGTTTTCTATTTTAACAACTCATTTAATTTGTTCCTATAT
>CAYWWB010000016.1:0-19294 GCA_964462045.1 Candidatus Woesearchaeota archaeon
TAAATCCCATAACCAAAACCTACAGCAACAGCAATTCCTCCAATCCAAGGTAAAATCTTACCCTCAAAATCAAAGTCATTATCTCTTAAATCATCATCAAGAGCCATACAAAACTAAAGAATCCCAAACTTAAAAATATTAGTATAATCTAAAGCAATTAATTTATTTCTTATGAATATATTTATTCTGGATTTTTTTTAATTTTCTTTCAAAATCATCCCCTAGCTCTTTGTAATGGTCATTAATTTTATCTTTAGTGCAGACTATCATATCCAAACCATGAGAATATAAATCTTGTCCTTGGGCTCTTCTTAATGCTTCTAAACCAACCCTAATAACATCATCTGAATCAACAGGATCTTGTTTCAAATAATCTCTTGCTTCTCCCATAACATTTAATGCATTCATATACTCAGAAATTTTTTCTTCACCACTCCCAAAAGTTGTCCAAATTCTCTCTTCTATTGAACCTAAAGGAAAACAAGCATATAACTTCGGATTATCTTCAAACCTTGTAGCAATTATAAAACTGCTCATATCCCTTAAATTAGGAATTTTATTCCCCATTCTCTTTATATTTAAATTTCTTAATTCTTTAAAATTCTTCTTTTCAATAATTTTTTCAATATCATATTTCCCTTCAGAAACAGAATTAACAAATTCATAACATTCATTATCCCAACTTCCAATATGTCCAAGACAAAAATCATTATTTTTACTTTTCCACAACTTTCTTGATAAATATTTTCCACCAGTAATACCAGATTCTTTATTAAGAGTGGTGATTTGTTTATCTGCAACTAAAACAGCTATATCTGCCTCAGGATGCTTAATTCCGAATACTGTTGTCATATTTAATTAAAGAAAGAGCATTTTTTAAACATTTCTATTGTAACTACTATAAAATTAATAAGAAAAATACAAATAACTTTAAAAACCCTAAAAACTCTTTTTTATTGTGAAGGTAAAAATTAATGACATGTTATTTCTATTCAATTAAATTCAAGGAGGTAAAAAATGAAGTTATATATAGGTAATTTACCTTGGAGTATAGACCAAGAACAACTTAAAAAACTCTTTTCAGACTATGAAGTTGAAGAAGCTAACCTAATCACAGACAAATTTTCTGGAAAATCAAAAGGATTTGGTTTTGTAACAATATCAGATGATGCTGCTGCAAAAAAGGCTATGGAAGAATTCAATGGAAAAGAAGTTGAAGGGCGTGAGTTAAAGGTTTCAGAAGCAAAGCCAATGAAACCAAAAAGCGATTTTAATAGAAGATAAAATTAATTAAACATTATTTTTTGATTTCATTAGAAATCATAAATCTTCTAAATTTTTTATTTTTTATTTTTTATTTAATGTCCCAAACAAACACTTCCATTATAATTAATTTTTCCAGATTCTTCTGGATTCAAAAAAACCTCTCTTAAAGTAGGAATCAAATTCTCCGAAAAATAAGCTTTCATAAAACTTTCTTTAGTTTCTCCAGCATCACCCCAAGGAATCGCACTTAATTCTTTTTCAGAGAACTTGTTTTTTTGTATACCATAAGCAAAAAACTCAGGCATAGGAAGATCTTCAGCAGGAAAAGGAGAATCTCCTTTTCTTTTTCTATTTTCATTTATACCAATTATTAAATCATAATCTGACTTCGCCTGATTTAAAACTCCTTTTTCCAAACCCTTGTCAATTGAAGAATCATCTATTGTCCCATTATTATAAAGAAAATTTATATGTTCTTTATATTTCAAGGCATAATTATTAAGATTAGAAAATTGTATTGTACTTAAAAAATTTATTACACTTTTCTCAAAAATATTATCCAAAGCCATAACCCAAATAATTTATTTAAGTTTTTAAGAATTATGTTAATTAACCACGCACATTATCAAATCTTACAACAGGATATTTTTTTCCAGCGTTCGTATCAAGAACTGCATAATACCCATTAAAATAAGCTCCTGGATTTACAACATTTTCATGTTCAGGGTTTAATTCAACTTTCTCCCCTTCATTCATCCAATAAGCCTTTATCTCTTTTTTAGAATTACAAGCAAAAAAACCCCTATGATTTTCCATTGGAGTGTGGTCATGTCCTGAAATCAATAAATTAATTCCCTTTTCTTTCATTTTAAAAAAATTATCTTCCAAATCTCCACTATCCTGCATTCTAATCCACAAATCCTTTATTTCATGATATCTTTCACACCTTCCAAGACTAAACAAATTCCCACCATAACCTGCATGCCTCAAAGCAACAGAATATTTTTTTCCAAATTTTTTTTCATCTAAATAAAAATTCCTTTCCCACTTTCCTTTCAGTAAATTACCGATATACTCATGAGCGATTTTATCTTCTTTAAGTTTATCATATAAAGAATAAATTGTTTCTCCCTGTTCTGCTATAGTTCCTGAATTAATAATCAAACCATTGTAAATAGCATCATCATGATTTCCTGGAACAATAAAAAATTCTCTGTTTCTATCATCCAACATAATTTCCAAATCCATTACTTCCCTAATAGATTTAACTTGATCAAAATCTCCTGTACATAAAACAACATCTGGATTTTCTTTTTCCAAAACAGAAACTAACTTCTCAATACTCTTTCCATGAACATCTCCAAATAAAAAATATTTCATATATAATGTATTGCAATAAATTATTTAAACATTATTAGGTTAAAAAACACATGTCAATAGCAAAACTAATAGAATTTATTCCCAAATGTGAAAAAACAAACAAAACACTTACATCAATAAGAGTATCAATATCTACTAATGATAAAAAAACATTTTATGCCCCTTTTCATCATTGTCCTGATTGTAATACATACAAAAGAATATTTGAAAAAACAAACAAAACTTTCAATGACTTAAAATCAATTTCACTTAATTACATTAATTCAATAAATATTGAAAATAAAAAATATCAAAAACAAGATATAAAAGAAATTAAAGAAATATAGGATGAATCAAAGAAACTATAAACAAAGATGGCCAAGATGCGAGGAACACGGTATTTATTTAGAAAAGAAAGATTCAAAATTTTTTGTAATAAATCACAATAATAAAAAAATAGAAAGCAATACTTTTGAAATTTTTTATTGTCCTATAGGGGACAAATATTCAAATGGCCCGAGAGTAATCCAACCCACAACATTGCTGGATAAAATAGAGTATTTTTGTGAAACTGGAAAAATAGATTTTAAAAATATGCCTTTAATAGATGCTATAACAGGGGAGAATATCAAAGATGTTCCTCCAAAGGTTTCATTAGATGAACTCAAAGATCAATATGCAAGATTCGTAACAAAGGATAAAAAGGCATCAAGAAACAACATTGAATTCTGGGGAAGTATTGATGAATTTAAAGAAAAATACAGAAAATAAAATTTCTTAAAAAATATTAATTATCACTAAAACTAATTGTTGCAAAATATTTTTCCATTTTCCATTCAGGATGTTTTCTATAAAATACAAACTTATTTTTTGTTGAATTTCCTTTTTCAGTATAATGCTCAACAAAATAATCAAATTCTCTTGGAATATTACATTCAAGAAAATCAAGAACAGGTTCTGCTAATAGAAAACCCTCTTTTTTAAAAAGATTAGTAATATCCCCATAATGCATAACCCTAAAATCTAAATTATTTAAAGAAGAGCCACCTAATATTTTTTTAAAATCATAAAAACCCTTAATACCCTCCAAAGAATAATTTTCTTTTCTTTTCATTTTAACAACATATTGTTTAGAGTTTAAATATTTTTTTTAAATATTTTTGTTTTTTGAATCTAAAACCATAAAAAATTTAAAAAGACTCCAGAATAAAGAATAAGATGGGTGATGAAATTATAGTAAATGAAACATTTTCTGATGAAGATCTTGACTTATTTGAAAAAATTGAAAAAAAAGATTTTGAGTCACAAGAAATGCTTGATTTAAAACTAGATAGCGAAAATATTTCACATCAAAATGAAATAGAAAGATTAATTTCATATAATCAAATTAAAAAGAATCTTAAATATAATTTAAACCACCAACCAGAAGGAGCATTAAAAATTCTAAGAGATTTAAATGGAACTGCATTATTATCAGATGAAGTTGGGCTTGGAAAAACAATAACCACCGGAATAGTGTTAAAAGAATGTATACAAAGAGGATTTATTAAAAATGTTTTAATTCTAACACCCCCTTCACTAGTAAATCAATGGGAAGAAGAATTAAGAGAAAAATTTGAACTAAATTTCAACATAATAGAAAAAGAACAAGACTGGAAACATAATTATTCAATAGCTTCTCTAGACAGAGTAAAAATATTTGACAAAGAAAAAAATGAATTCAGGCATAAAAAAGCGCATGAAATTCCTTGGGATTTGCTAGTTGTTGATGAGGCACACAAATTAAAGGCAAGACACACCATAAGATGGAAATTTGTAAACAAATTACAGAAAAAAAGATTTCTAGGATTAACTGCAACACCATTTCAAAATGATTTAATTGAACTTTATAATCTTCTTCATTTATTAAAAAAAGGGCATTTAGGAACAATAAGAGAATTTAAAAAAAAATTCTTAAAAAGAGGAAACAAAAGACACCCCCTAAATCAAAAAGAACTCAAAGCAAAACTTGAAGAAATAATGGTAAGAAGAACCCGAAAAAGCGCAGGAATAGAATACAAACCCCGTATTCCAAAAATAATTTCTGTTGAAATGTCAAATGAAGAATATCAATTATATAAAGACATGAATGAATTATTAAAAAAACAATATTTTTCTGCAGATGGTTCTTTAATTGATGGAAGACTTGTTGTTTATTCAATACTTCCAAAAATAACAAGTTCATCAAAATCTGCAATTGAAACCCTTTCAAAAATCGCAAGCAATAAAAAATATCATTCAACCACAAGAACAATTAGTAAAAACATTGTAGAGAGATATAAAAAAATAGGTGTAGATTCCAAGATGAAAAGATTAATTGAACTTGTAAAAAACATAAAAGAAACCCAATCAAATCCAAAGATGCTTATTTTTACAAAACACCCAACAACATTAAGATATATTGTAGAGCAATTTAAACCCTTTAATTTTAATATTGTTGAATTTACAGGAAATTTAAACAGACAAGAAAAATCAGAAAGAATAAAAGAATTCAAAAGCGGGGCTGATGTTATGATTTGTACAGATACTGGAGCAGAAGGACTAAATTTTCAATTTTGTAATAATATAATAAACTATGATTTACCCTGGAATCCAATGTCTGTTGAACAAAGAATAGGGAGATTAGATAGAATAGGGCAAGAAAGAGACATAAATGTTTATAGTTTTGCAACAAAAGATACAATGGAAGAATATGTCGTAGACTTAATTGTAAATAAAATGTGTTGTGTGGGCTTAGTGATTGGCGAACTCCCAATAATATTATTTAATTTAGGGTTAGATGGAAATACAGAAAATGGAAACAATAAAATTGAAGAAAAATTAATGAACTCCTTTCTTAATTCAAAAAACAATCTAGATATATTCTCCAAAGAAGTAAATGAAATAGCAAAAACAATTCAAAAAGAAATTGAAAATTATAGGGAAGAAGATAAATTTAATAAAAAGGTTCTTGACAATGAGTGATAAAATAAAAGATTTGGTTAAAAGATTTTTTGGAAATCTAAAATGCAGTGTTTCTGAAATAAATGGAATATTAAAAATAGAAAACATCCCTGAAAAATTTTCAAAATTTTATGGAAAACCAGAACCATATTATTTTTACTTTAATAAAAACCAAAAATATTCCGAAGGAGAATATGTTACAAAAGGAAGTTATGTCTTAAGTTGTATAAATAAATTTCTTGAAAATAAAGGAGAAACAACACTTCTAAAAATAACCCATGAAGAAAAACCAAAAGAATTAATCCAAAAAAAATTCACTTTAAGAAATTGTAAAATAGGAGAAATATTCACAAGAAAAAATTTCAAATATCTTGAAAGATTTACTTTTCTTACAACCTTTCAATATCTAAATAAAAAAGAAGAAACAATAACAAAAATATTTGTAAAAGATGGAGAAATAATTGAATTTGATATTTCAAATCATCCAATTGAAGAAGGAAAAAAAAGAGAATTAAAAAAATCTGAATTCAAAAAAGATTATGAGATTGCAAAAAACAAATTAAAAGAAAATTTGAGAGAAAAAATAGAATCATTAAAAAATAATTTAAGTAAAAATCTTGAAAATGAAAAAACAAGAATTAAAAAACATCACGAAGAACAATTAAAAGATGATAAAATAAAACTAGAAAAACTAGAAAAACAGATTAATGAATTAGAAAATAATGAAAAAAATAAAAATAAGATAAAAAGAATAAAAGAACAAATTAAAGAACTCAAATCTTCTGAGAAAAAAGAATATCTTAAAAAAGACAAAAACTTCACAATAGAACAAGAAATACAAAAACACTCCTTAAATATAAAAAACAAATTATTAAACACCACAATTATCTGTTATCCTATTTTTGAATTTAGAGCATATTTTAAAACATCCAATAATACAAAAAGATTTGTTCCTATTACTTATGATTACATAAAAAATAAGATTTTAGGAATAAAATGTGATTCTTGTGAAAAAGAAATAAATGAAATAATACTCTGTTCATCAGGGCATTTAACTTGTAGAGATTGTGGAAGTAGATGTGAAAATTGTAATGAAATAATATGTGAAAAATGTTCAAAATATAAGTGCTCTGATTGTGGTAAAACTGTTTGTAAAAATTGCATAATAAGGTGTCCTGTGTGTGGAAAATTAAAATGTAAAAATCATTTTAGAAAAGAAAATTTTGAGGGAAAGGAAATTTGTACTAAATGTGGTAAAGCTTGCTCTCAGTGTGGAAAATTTTTCAATCCAAAAAATATAAAGAAAACAAAAAAAGGAGAGATTTGTGAACTTTGCTATCACAAACAAATAAAAAACAACACTATAAAAAATATTTTTGATTAATTCTTATTATCTTAAAACCTATTCCCAACCTTTATTTTATTATGGAGTTTTTCACTTCCTCCTCCTAAACCTATTCTTTCTAGTCCTCCAACAAAAGGAAAAAGCTTTTTTATATTTGCCTTGTTAATATATTTTTTGAATTTATTAAATTCTTTATCATTAATTGTTCTCCAATTATTGAAAATAAAATTATCTTTTATTTCTTCTAAAGAATAATCCATCCCCATAAGCCCTTCAAAATCGTAGCCTAAAAAAACCGGAAAATCTTTTTTTCCTACAAATTCAACTAAATGATACATGTCTCCTTTTTGATAAGTAAAAACAATATAGTTATTCTCTTGATTATTCTTTATTGTTAATCCTGGTTGAATTTCCATAGAAAAATAAACTACTAATACTTTTTAAGAATTATTGCACTAAATTACTCTTTATTTTCTTCAGAAGCCATATCTTCAAGATTTTCTTCTTTTCCTTCAGATTCTTGAGAACTTTGTTCAGAGGGTTTTTCAATTCCAACAATTTTTATCTTGAAATTCAAATTTTCACCAGCTAAAGGATGATTTAAATCTAAAGTAATTTTTTCTTCATCAACAGCATGAACTTTTACTGGAAATTGTTTTCCATCAGGAGTATTAACAGCTAATACCATTCCTGGTTTAGGTTCTTGTTCTAAAGGTACTTGGTCTCTTGGAAAATCCTTTTTATTTTCTGGATTAGGTTCTCCGTAAGCATCTTTAGCTTCAATCTTAAATTCTTTTTCTTGTCCTTCTTCCATTCCTAAAACAGCTTGTTCAAATCCTGGAATAACTTTTCCCTCACCAACTACAAATTCTAATGGATGAGAATGTCCTTCATGCTGAGAAGTATCAAAAACTTCACCAGAATCAAGTTTTCCTTCATAATCAACTTTTATCTTGTCGCCTTTTTCAATTGCCATGACAAATTCAATAAAAATACTTTTTTAAGTCTTTGGGTATTAATTTAAGTATGAAACCCAAACTATTATTCATATGTCATGCAAACATGCACAGAAGCCCGACTGCAGAAGAGCTTTTCAGAGGAAAAGATTATGAAACAAAATCAGCAGGAATTCATCCTCTTGCAGAAACACAAGTTTCACAACAAGCTATTGACTGGGCAGAGAAAATTTTTGTAATGGAAAACTTTCAAAAACAATTTCTTCTCAAAAACTTTAAAGTTTCAAAAGAAAAAATAATAAACTTAGAAATTCCAGATATCTATCCAAAAGATTCTCCTGAATTAAAAAAAATTCTTAAAGAAAAAATAATAAGAGAATTATAGATAAAATTATAAATAATAAAAACCATAAATAAAAATGAAAAAACAAAACAAAGCTGTGATAATAACTTTAATAATAGTAGTTGGATTGATTTCACTTGCATTAATACTAACAAATAATTCTTCAACACAAAACACAATTCAAGTTAATGGACAAGCAACAATTGATGTCACACCAAATATAGTTAGTATATATTTTAATGTTCAAACAAAAGGAAACACTTCAAAAGAAGCAGAAGACAAAAATTCTGAAATTGTAAAAGAATTAAAAAACAACATAGAAAAAATAAACATTTCAAAAAATGAATTAAAAACACAAAATTTTAACATCTATCCAGAATATGATTATGAAAACGGAGAGAGAAAAGAAAAAGGTTACAGAGCAACTCACTCTCTGAAAATAGAAATATCTTCAAACAAAACAGATTTAATCGGAGACTTGATTAATGCTGGAACTGAAGCAGGAGCTGGAATAAATTATATTAATTTTGAATTAAGCCCTGAATTAGAACAAGAATCAAAATCTCAGGCAATTCAACTAGCTTCTCAAGATGCAAAAATAAAAGCAGAATCTCTTGCTAAAGGATTTGACAAAAATTTGGGAAAACTTGTAAGTGTTTCTTTAAGTGAATTTAATTATCAACCTTGGAGATTATACTCTGAATCAGATGGGGCTATTACAACAAAAGCAGAATCACTAACACAAATAACTCCCTCAGAAAAAGAAGTTTCAGCTTATGTAAGTGCAGAATACAAAATCTAATTTTAACCAAAGCTTTTTAAGGAAACTATCATTTTTAAAAAAATGGAAAAGAGAAACCATGCATTACAAATATCAAAAATTTCTGAAAGGAATATTGGAAAAGTATTCAACCTTGAAGGGATTATTGATGGAGTAAATCAAACAGAAGGACCTACAATATTTTATTTAGATGATGGTACAGGACTACTTTCAGTTAAGGGATTTAAAAAACCCGGTGAAAGAGCCCACCCTGAAATTGATATTGGAGATGCTGTAAACATTAAAGCGAAAATAGGAACATATAATGAAGCTTATGAAGCTGAGATAATCCAAATAAGAAAATTAAAAGGAAGAGATGCTGAAAAGGTAATTGAAGAAAGAAAGAAAACACAAAAAAAACTAGCAAAACCAATTAATACAAACTTTATGATTAAAGACAAAATTTTAGATAAACTAAAAGAAAAGTTCATTAAAGCTGCTACAGAAATAAGACTTGCAGTAATTCAAAACCGTCCGATTATTGTAAGACACCATAATGATGTTGATGGATATAGCTCAGGTTATGCCCTAGAAAAAGCAATCCTTCCTTTAATTGTAAAACAACACAATTCAGCAAAAGCAGCTTGGGAATTCTTTACAAGAGCTCCTTGTACAAGTCCTTTTTATGAAATAGATGATTCAATAAGAGATACATCAACTTCCTTAAGAAATGTTGCAAAATTCTCAAATAAAATGCCCCTAGTAATAATTGCAGATAATGGTTCTACTGAACAAGACGAACTAGCAATAAAACAAGGAAAAATTCATGGAATGGATTTCATAGTTGTAGACCACCATTATTTTGAAAAAGATGTTATCTCTAAAGAAGTTTTAGAACATATTAATCCATTTTTAGTTGGAGAAGACGGAACTCATTTCTCAGCAGGAATGTTAGCTACTGAACTAGCTAGATTTATTTCTTCTGCAGAAAACTTAGAACAAATACCAGCAATGGCAGGAATAGCAGACAGGATTAATAATGAAAAAGCAATAGAACAATATTTAGAAATTGCAAAAAAACAAGGTTATGATAAAAATCTTTTAAATGAAATAGCAAAAGTAATTGATTTTGTTTCTGCTAAATTAAGATTTATGGAAGCAAGAGAGTATATTGAAGTTCTTTTTGGAGAACCAAGAAAAAAACAAGAAAAGCTTGTGAAATTAATGTCTCCTTATATTGATGAAATGGAAAGAAAAGGATTGGAAATGTCAAGACAAGCAGCTGAAATAGAAACACTTGAACAAGGAAATAAAGAAATAAAATTATTAAAAATAGATGTTCCAAAAACTTATCCTGGATTTGGTTTTTATCCTAAACCTGGAATGTGCCTAGGAAGAATACACGATGAAAAATCAAAAGAACACGAAAAACTTGTTTCAATAGGTATTTTAGATTCTGCAATAACTATGAGAGCAACAGATGAAGCAAACTTTTCTGTAAATGATTTAATTCCTCATCTAAACAAAAAAATTCCAGATGCTTTTGTAGCTGGAGGCGGACATAAAAACGCAGGTTCTATAAATTTCATTCCAAAAAAGAAAGACGAAGTTGTAAAAGAACTTAAAGAGTTTATTAAGGGAAGATAAAAAAAGTTTTTTATACTATAAAAACTAGATAAGAATACATGTTTAAAAAAATAGGTGATTTTTTCAAAGAATATAAAGTTCTGTCAATTTTTATTATTGTTTCCTTATTATTTATTATATTCTTACCTATAGGGTTCCTTATTAAAATTATTCTCTTAGCAATACTAACCACTATAATTTTTATCCATTTAAATTTATTCAAAACATTTTTTCAGAAACAAAAAATTCTCGCCATTACTTCGGTTCTTGTTTTTTTCATAATCATATTATTTGTCTTAGGTATTTTATTTTGGGCAGGAAAGAGCATTCAGGTAAGTATGATTGACACTCCAACAGAAAGACATTATGTTGATTATATGGCAGGTGTTCTTGACCCGGCAATGCAAATGACTCTCACTTCAGAAGATATTGAACAAATGAAAGAAGATAATATTAATACAATCACTATTTATCCTTCAACATACTTGCCTTCTCATCTCTCTTTTTTCTATGAATTTGAAAAACCTTATCTTATAGGAGTTATTAAAAAAGCTAAAAAACAAGGACTTGCTGTGAGGGTTTCAGGACAATCCGGAGGAGCTCCTCCTTCAGAAGATGTTTTTTTTGAAAGAAGAGATTTGATTAGTGATAGGGTATTGGAGTGGGCTGAAATTAGTGAGGAATTAGGTGTTGAATATTTTTCTCCTTGGACTGAAGTTGATGCAATGGGTTTCCAAAGAGCTGTGGATTGGCATAGTGAAATACTTCCAAAAGTAAGGCAGAAATTTTCAGGAAAAGTTTTTGCTGGTTGGGCTTGTTGTTCTAGTGATGATGTTTTCACAGAAGATTTTCTGCCAAGTGAATATGGAGAGGTTCATGATGAAAGCGATATAGGACAAACTTATGGAAGGGCTATTGGATTTGTCAGAAGAATTAAAGCAAGCAAGGATTTTGATGGAGTAATGTTAGACTATCAAGCACCAACCCCTTTAATGATGAAATACTTTTTTAATTCTTCAAAAACAAAAAAGCCAGAAGATCCATATAGACCTGATAGTTTACAAGATATTGTAAAATACTCCTCTCAAACAGCAGAAGAAGTAGGCATTCCTATCTATGTTGGAGAGTTTTATGTTGAAACTGCAGAAGGAGGTTTTTCAAAAAACGCGAAAGTATTTAATGAAGAAGAACAGGCAGAATACATAAGAAAATTCTTAGACATGGTAATGCCTCATTATGATGGGGTGAATCATTGTATGTGGAGTAATCCTTTTAGTGGTGGCATTAAAGATAAGAAAGCAGAAAAGGTCATAAAAGAAAAATATGGGAAATATACTTAAAACAACTTCCTCTTAAATTTGGATTTTTGTAAAAAATACGAATTTCGCAAAAATCTCTTTAGAAATCTTTTTGCTAAAACAACTTCCTCTTGAAAACACCCAAATCCTTAATCTCAAAACTAATTTCCTTCTCAGGAAGACTTCTATGTTTCAACAAATAAGCTTTTCTTTTATTTCCTTGTCTCCTTAATTCAATTATACATTTGCTCCAATATTTAAACAAATCCCCTCCAACAATATTTGTTTTTCTTTCCCTTCCTTTTTCAATTTCATCTTGTTTTAAAAATTCAGTATAAACTTGATTAGTTATAAAAACAGGAATATTCTTTTTTCTGGAAATTTCTGCAAGCATTCTCATTTGTTTTGCAACCTCTCTATTAACAGATTTTATTTTTTCATCCTCATTAGACTGAATAGCATCTCCTAATTCCAAACGATATAACATTGCCATTCCATCAACAACAATCAAAGAAATATCCTCTTTTCTTATTCTTTCTAAAAGTTTTTCAAATAACTTTTTTTGTTCTTCAAAAGAAACTGGCTGAGACAAAACTATGTTTTCTAAAATTCCTTCCAAATTTTCATCTCCAACAATTTGCTTGACTCTTTCAGAAGAAAAACCTCCCTCAGTATCAATAAACAAAACTTTTTTTCCGTCCTTTGCCTGACTACAAGCTGTTAAAATAGCAAAATTAGTTTTACCTGAAGCAGGAGAACCAGCAACCATAGTAATAATATCTTCCTCATAACCTCCTTCAAGCCAATCATTCAAATCATAACTTCCTGTTGAAATTTTCATAAAAAATACAATTAATCTGTCTTAATAAGTATTTTTATTCTTTAGAAAAAACAAAATTAAAATTCTTATTAGAAAACTTAATTTTCCTATTTAAAGTAGACAAATCTATTTTAGCTGATTCACTTAAAATAATAGAAAGATTTTTTCCTTTTTGATTTATTTTACCTTTTGGAAAAACAGAATTAAAAAACAAGTTTTTACTATATTTAACAGAAACAGAATAATCATTTCCTTCATTTAAATTGAAATTCAATTCATTGTTTTTATCCAATTCCAAAAAATCAACTCCTGAAAAAGAAACTTCAACATCATACGGATTTTTGTTTTTAATATTATATTTCATAAAAAGCACAATCCCAAACCATTAATAAAGATTTTTATTTTAAAAAATAACTAAATTTAATTAATAAAAATTGTTATTTGGAATAATTTTAAAACCTACATCCCCTTTTGAAATTTTAACATCCCTGCCATTTGCTAATTTTGTTCTAGCTTTATCTGTTAAAAGAACAGAAATATCATTTTTACTCTTAATTTTTGCATGATTATGATAAGCATTAAATAATACTCCGGAATTATATGAAATACTAATGTTCTTTGTTTCTCTTAAAAAAGGCAAACCCCTAGGAAGTGAAGAAGTAATTGAGTCTCCCAACCAAACCCTATTTAATTCAGAATTCTCTAAGTAAATGTTTATTTCTTTTTTATTTATCCAATAATAAGTTTTCATAAAACAAGATAAAGAGAACCCTATTTAAACATTACTATTATTTATTTTTTTTATTAAAATAACTAGCAGGAAAAATTGTCACTTTTCCTTCATTTATTCCCCTTATAGAAATTATTTCCTTATTATTAATCAAATTTTCTAAAGAATTGCTCCCAAGCCTTATATCAATCATATTTGTTTTCTTTAAATTAAAAAGAGAATGATTAATTAAGATTCTTTGTTTTAAATCAGAATCATAACTCAATCTAAAATATAATTGTCGTGAACCACCAAGATTTTCTACTTCATTAAAATAAGACTCATTTTTTAATTTCAAAACTTCTTCATTTGTTTCAAAATAAACTCCTATTTCATCTTTAGAATTAATTATTGATTTCATAAAAATTATAGATAATAGTTTATTTTAAATTTTATTATTTAATAGCCTTATCAAAATCTTTTTCAACCTTGTCCAAATCCTTTGTTATAGCTGAAACTGCTTCATTTATTGCTTTTTTAGCTGTCTTACCGCTTGTCCTTACAGCCATAATAGGACTTTCTGTTGGGTGGACTCTTTTCCAAGCAGCAAACTCAACACTAGAATCCTTATTTAAATAAACCCTTAATATTTCTACAAGTGTGAAATTATCAAGTTCAAATTCAACATCATTTTTTTCTTCTTTTAAAAAATTGATTTCCATAATAATTAACAAGAAAAACCATTTATAAAACTTATGCTAATACAATTCATCCATATTTTCTAATTCAAATTCCTGAGAAAACTTAACAGAATCTTCCTGAACATTTTCTCCCTCCACACTAAAATTATTATCGTTTAAATTAGGGGAATTTTTTTCTCCTGAAGAATCTTCACTAATTTTTTTTAAATCTGAAATAGTTGTTTCTTTATCCTTCAAACTGGGTTTTTTCTTTAAATGTCTTTGCCTATCTTTAAAAAAATAAATCCCAAAATAAGATTCAAGTTTTTCGATTAATGTTTCATAATCTCTTGGGAGGAATCCCTTCTCAATCATATCTAAAGCAGATATGGATTCTCCTATTTCTTTAGCTAATTTTTCCTTTGAAATTTTTTCCCTTCTTCTTGCCCTCGTAATTGCCCAATTATAATTATCAATTAGTTTTTTTGGTGAAATTCTTTCTTTTGCTCTCTCTTCATAACCTTCTTGTTTTCTTTTCATATTTTGTTCAACAATATCTCTTAAACTAACATCTTGTCTTCTCATAGCCCTAACACTTTCCGCACTAAGTCCTTTTGGAGCAGAATCTTCTTCGCCTTTATTGACTCCAGACATGTTAGAAAGCTTTTCATAAACACTCTGTCTTTTTTCTGACTCTTGTAATTGAGAATTTGTTGGTTTTTTTAATAAAGGGATATCCTCTTCAATATAACACTTTTTACAAACTTTAACAAATCCCTCTTTAGAAATTGCATCTATTAATTCAACTTCATGTTCTGTTTTCCCACACTTAAAACAATATTCCATAAATAAACAAGTTTTTTACCTTTTTTTAAGATTTCTATACTCTAGAAGATGTTTATTTAAGATATTTTTCTAAATTATCCACATCACTAAAATCACTTACATAATATTTCCCATTTATTATTGCTAATGGACTTGAAGAAACATTATATTTATTTTTTAGTTTTTCTAAAATTTCCACATTTGAATTTATATCAAAAGAATAAACATAAGTATTTTCATTATTATTTCTTACATATGAAACTAATTTTCCTGCATTTTCACTAGCATCAATATTTTCTCCTTCATTAGAATAAAAGAAAAAAAGATAATTATAATCAAAATTGCAATCTTTTTCTATTTTTTTTACAAAACTAAAATGCGAAAGTTCTAATAAATAATAATACCTTTTTCTTTCTTGAACATATTTATTTTCTTTTCCAAATTTTTCTTCAAACTGAGATATCATTTGCCCCTGAAAATCTAATGCCTCTCCAATTTCATTTAAATAAACAGTATTACATTGTTTCTCTTCAAATAAATCATATTGAACCATATTTGAATAAAATCCATAATAAATTTTTTCTTGTAAAATAGATGTTCTTTGAAATTCCCAAGAACTAATTGAATGTGAAATCAAAAACCCTAATCCAAATAAAAAAACTGCAATTAGTAAAGCATAAAGATATCTTCTTGGATTGTCAAATTTTCTTTTCATTTTAATATCTATCTTACCTATTTTATATATTTATCTCCAATTTATTTTTTTCTTGAAAAAAATCTTTAAAAACGAAAGAGTCCACCAATAACAAAACAACGGACCAAATATCATCAAGAAAATAAGGGTATTTCTTTTCAAATGTTTTATTTTTCCTGTAGCTTTTGAAACCCAAGTTAGATAACCAAAAATAATTACCATTGAAATTATTACAAAAATAACAATAGGATGAGAAAAAAACTCAAATAAGACAGATTCAATTCCAAATAAAGAATAATTAATACTTCCAAATATGTTAAAATTTATACTGCTTAAAAAAGAAAAATAGTTTATAGAATCTCCTATAGATCTAATTAACATAGCAAAAGTAATGAATATGCAAAATGAGATTGTAATCCACCCTATAGGCATAACTAATAAACCCAAATCCCCAAAATTTTTACTAACCATATGACGGTAATCCCAAAAATTTTTAATCAAACCAGTATACCATCTAACTCTTTGTTTTTCTAAGGTTTTGAAATTAGAGGGTCCAGTAGTATGAATAACAGCATTAGGAGCATTTTCAGTCCTATATCCTTTAGATTGAATTCTTAAAGCCAGTTCCATATCTTCAGTGATGTTACCTACATCATAACCCCCATACTTATCAAAAAAACTTTTTCTATAAACAGTAAAAGCACCTGGAGCAATATAAATAGCATTTAAAGTAGCAAAAACTTTTCTTAAAAAAACACCCAAAACATATTCGATTTGTTGTACTCTCCTCATAATTGTGTTGGGATTATCTATAAGCATTGCAGGAGTTACAGACATAACCTCATCGTCTTTAAAATACCTCGCCATTCTTCTCATAGCCCTTTTGTCAACAATTGTGTCAGCATCCATACTAAATATAATATCTCCCTTGGCATATTCAATTCCTAAATTCAAAGCAGTTGCTTTCCCTCCATTTTCTTTTGTAAAAACCCTAACCCTATCATCTTCCTCATATTTTTTAGCAATCTCATATGTTTTGTCTTTGCTTCCATCATCAACAAAAATAACTTCAAAAGAAGGATAATCTGAATTCAAAATAGAATCCATTGTTTTTTCTACAGATTTTTCTTCATTCCATGCCGGAATTATAACAGAAGCAAAAGGCAGTTCTGAATCTTTTAGAAAAGATTTTTTCCTCCTAAAAGAAGAGATAAAAGTTAGAATATAAAAACCCACAGTAAAAAAACCAATAAAAACTGAAACATAAATAATAGTTGTTAAAACATCTTTCATTTTAAAAAATATGAATCTATATTTAAAAGCATTACTCTATCAAATATTTTCATTCTCTTCATCAGAAACTTCATTTTCTTTATCAGACTTAACAGGATTTTCAGAATATTCCAAATTAAAATAATCATAAAATTCATCACTCAAACTTAACTCATGAGTGTGCCCTGCCTTTTTTTTAATTACTAAACCCAAATCCGCAAATTTCTTTATATGGTCATAAGCTTTATTGCCTCTTATCTTTATAATTACAGATTGTTTTATTGGTTGCTTGTATGCAATTATTGCTAAAGTTCCTTGTTCTGCTTTTGAAAATTCAGCTGAACCTGTTGCTAATTTATTTATTAAATAAGTGTAATCAGGTTTAACATCCATTTTCCACACCCCATTTTTTTCAACAATTTCTAAAGCAGAATTTTCTTTTGAATATCTTTTGTTTAGTTTTTCAATCAACTCTTTTATAACCATCGGATTTAAATCAGTATAAGTTATCAAATCCTGCATATTCAAAAATCTAGCAGAAACAAATAAAACAGCTTCAAGAATTTTCATATTTTCTAGTTCCTTTAATCTATCTATTTCCTCTATTGTCTTTCTTGTAGGACCTGCCTCTTTTTCTGTCATAAAAGAATAAAATACATAATAGTTTTAAAGTTTTTGAATTCCAAAATTATTCTATCTTAAACCTCAAAACAGCTCCAATTCCTGAAAGATTTTTAAACTGTTGTCCTTCTTCTGTATCCTCTGAAATAATTTCAATATTAGAATTAATTTCTTCTGCTTTTTTCTTTAATTCTCTTGCTCTTTCTTTATCATAATCTTTTGTTAATAAAAGAGTTTCAACTGCCCCATATTGAAGAGCTTTTTTAATTCCTTCTTCAGTATAAAAAGCTAAATCAGGGTTTTGTCCTAAAGTCTCAAAGAATTTTTCTAATATTTTTTTCTCATGAACAATTTCTTGATTTTCTAAAGTATCTTGAGACTTTTGAACTAATTCTTTTAAACCAGATTCATCACTTCCTCCCAAGTCTCTAACAGCAATAACTTTTTCTCCTAATTGTGTTGGAAGATATTCTCCATCGACAAATTCATCTTTTGTAGGAATTGGACCTCCAATTAAAATTCCTTTCAAATTACCCATTTCAAAAAAATTCTTTTTCATTTGTTGTGCAATTCTCTTGTAAAAATCTCTAGTCAATCCTTCTGTAATTCTATGGAATCTTTGTGAAGATTGTCCTCCTGCTCTGACTTTTGAAGGAATTCCAGAAGTCATTTTGTCTAATAATTCTATTCTTTTACCATCCAAAATACCAATAGTTGCTTCTTTCCTATCCATAACTAATAAACCATAAACCTCGTCGGATTCCAGCATTTCTTGAAGAGGTTCTAAAACAAATTCCTTATCACAACGATACAATCTTGTTTTTAATGGCTGTGGAGGCTCTATAGCCCAAAGCTGAACATCAACATCTCCTTCTGTTTTTGAAACATTACCACAAAAAATAGCTAAACCATTTTCAGGTGTTTCCTTCATTTCTTTTAGATGTCTAACAATTTTTTCCAAAGCCTCTATAACATTTTTTCTAGTAGCAGTAGACTTAATGTTTTTTGCAGTAGATTTTTCTCCTTCTAATTGTTTTTGAACAGAAGTTACATCATAACCTTCAGAAATATAAACAGTTATTAATTCGGTATGGGTTCCCCTAATTGAATCTAATTCTTCTACTAATTCTTCTAGTTCATATTTGCTCATTGCCATGTTTTAGAAAAACAATCATGGTTTATAAAATTGAGGGATTTTCTAAAAACTACCCAAACCAAACCTCTCCAAAACCATATATTCAGCTCCTTCGGGTTTTAATTCAGAAGACATCAAACAAAATTCTTTAACAGGAAATGAAATTTCAGGAATTTCAATACTCTTCAAAATTTCTAAAAAATTCTTTTTATTTTGCTCTTCAATATTTTTAACTCTCGCAATAGTCAAATGACTCATAAATCTTTTCTCTTTTTCAAACTCTCCAAAATTTTCTGAAACAACATTATCAACTTTTTTCTGCAATTCTTCTGCTCCTTCTAAATAAAGCCATATAATCTTAATAAATTTAGGAGAAAAAACACCAATATCTTTAACTTCTAAATCAAAACTTTTTTGTTTAATCTCTCTTAAAACTTTCTTAATCTCCTCGATTTTCTCACTAGAAACCTCTCCTAAAAATTTCAGAGTCAAATGAAGATTTTCTTTTTCTATTTTCTTTCCTCTAAATTCAGGAAGTTTTTCCTGTACTCTTTGAACTTTCTCTGCAATTTCATCGGGAATGTTTATTGAAATAAAACATCT
>CAYWWB010000017.1:0-8764 GCA_964462045.1 Candidatus Woesearchaeota archaeon
GTAAATTACACTGTTTATGCAAATGACACTACAGGAAATGAAGTTAATGATTCTGGAGTTTTCAAATATAACAAACAAATTAATATTAGTTCTTGTCAAGAATTAAATGTTTCAGGAGCAATTTATATTTTACAAAACAATCTATCAAGCAATGGAACTTGTTTAAATGTTACTGCAGGTAATCTAACAATTAATGGTAATGGATATCTAATAAATCATACTACTTCAACTGTTACAGGTTATGGAATTTATTCTAATGGTAAAAATGGATTAACAATTCAAGATTTGTTAATTGAAAATTCTTATAATGAATCTGGAGGAAGTGATAATGATAATTCAAGAGCAATCTTTCTTGAAAATTCTCAAGGACATAATATTACAAATATCGCAATAGAACATTATGGCCCAACTTCAGGTTATCATAATGAAGATTATAGAGGAATTTATTTTAATAATGTTGATTTGTCAAGTGTTAAAGACATTAATGTTTCTATTGAGGGGGGAAGAGGGGATGAGTCAATTTATTTATTGAATTCAAATAATAATTCTTTTGAAAATCTAAATACTTTTGGAAATAGGTTTGATTATCATGCATTGTATCTTGAAAATTCAGATTATAATAATTTTAGTTTATCTAATTTTTCTTCAATTTCTCCAGATTCTGATCAAATTGCTCAACCAAATATTGAACTTCAGAGTTCTGATTATAATATTTTTTCAAATAATAGTGTTTCAATGGATGGTGTTATTAGGGTTTCTGGAACATTAATTGATGGAACTGAGTATGATGGTATTTCTAGTTTTTTTATGCAAGATTCTTCTTTTAATGAATTTTATTCAAATAATTTTAGTGCTGGAATAGCAAATGAGTTTTTAATGATGGGAACAATAGATAATCATTTTAATCATACTTTTAATGATGATAATCTGGTTCAGGGGGCTCCAATTAAATATAACCCTGTTTCTTCTAATTCAGAAATTTTAGATTATAATTCTTCTAATGCAGGCTTATTAATTTTAGCTAATCTAGAAAATATCATAGTTAAAGATAGTAATTTGTTTAATGGAGGTATTCAGTTTTATAATTCAAATAATATTACTGTTAGAAATTCTTCTTTTGAAAGTCAGGAAGGTTCAAGCAATATTTTCTTTGAAAGTTCTGGAAATGTTTCTATTTTAGATAATTCTTTTTTGAAAAATCTTAATGATGTAAGTAATTCATTGGTTGTTTTACATGAATCTCATGATTCTATTTTTTCAAATAATACTTTTAATTCCACACATAAGATTGGTTCTCATTTTATTGCAATTTATGATTCTCATGATGGTGTTTTAAATGATACTCTTTTTTATCGTTTTACTGATTTATTAAAATTAGATGAAGCTGATAACTGGGAAATAAATTCTCTTTTAACTTCTGGAGTAGATTTGCCTGATTATAATTCTCCTTCTTTACTTTTTTCTAATTTAGAAAATCTTACTGTAAAAGATGTTTATACTGAGAATATTGGAAGTGTAGCAACAGAGTGTATTGTTTTTGAAAATAATGTTGATAATGTTTATATTGAAAATGCAACAATGTCAATTTCTTCAAGTTCTTCTCAAGCAAAGTGTTTGGATTTTAATGATAATATAAATAATGTTAGTATTATTGATTCAGTGTTCAATGCTTCAAGTGCAGAGGATGTTCGTGTTGAATCTTCAGTTCAAGGAAGTGTGACTTTTATTAATTCTTCATATAATGAAAGTGATGTTAATTGGTTAGGAAGTTCTTTTGATATTTTCTTTGGACATCATGCAGATATTTATGTTAATTCAAGTATTGGAGAGTATTTAGAAAATGTAAATGTAAGTTCATATTTATTTAATGGAACATTAAAGAAAACAAGCTTGACAGATGCATTTGGATATACTAGACATGATTTATTAGAGTATAGAGAAAATTCCACTTCAAAATATTATTCAGATTATAGTAATTATACAATTAATGCTTCTTTAGAAAGTGAAGGAACTCAAAATAGTACTGAAGTAAATATGACTGATAATAAAATTATTAATCTTTATTTAAAGAATTATTATCCAAACATAACAGATGTAAAAGATATTAATGAATCTGGTGTTGAAGACGGAGGAATCAAATATGAAGATAATGTAACAATAAATGCAACAATTACTGATGAGGGAGATAACATTGATTCTGTCTGGGTTAAAATTTGGCAAGGAGCTGTGGGAGTTTCACAAGTTATTTTTAGAGGGGTGATGGATTTCATAACAGGGGATTTGTGGAGTATTGATGTTGAAACTAATGCTTCTTTTAATCCAGAAAATAATTACACTGTTTATGCAAATGATACAACTGGAAATGAAGTTAATGAAACTGGAAATTTTAGTTTTACTCCTCCAAAAGTTTCAAATGTTATTTTAAATTCATCTCTAGGAAATAATGATACTGAAGAAGATTTGTATTGTAATTATGATTTAAGTTCTGATGCAACTGCAGAAGCTGTTTCTTGGAGGAAAAATGGTAAGCCTGTTCAGGTTTTAAACTTACCTTTAGAAGGAAATTCAACAAATTCATTAAAAGATTATTCTGGGAAGGGAAATGATGCTTCAAATTATCAAGATGCTATATGGAATTATACAGGAGGACATGATGGAAAAGGAGCTTATGAATTTACTGGAGAAAATACAAGTTATTTAATTGTCAATCATTCTGAATCTTTGAATCTAACTTCTGAATTGTCAATAAGCGCATGGATTAAACCAAGAGAACTAGAATCTTGGGACAGGATTGTTGTGAAATCTCATACAAGTGATAGTTTTCCTTATACAATTTATGGAATTTTATTAGATGGTTCAGGACATATTAGAATGGAAGTTGCTACAGAGGGAGGTTCTCAAAATACTGTTAATGGTAATACAACCCTTCCCTTGAATGAATGGACTTTTGTTACTGGAACTTATGATGGAGATGAAATTAGAGTTTATGTTAATGGAACTTTAGATGGAATTGAAGAGATTTCAGGAAATATTGATACAAATACAATGCCTGTTACAATTGGTAGGAGTGGTTTTGATAATAATGCATTTAATGGAACAATTGATGATGTTAAAATTTGGAATTTTAGTGTTAGTGAAACTATATCTGAAAGTCTTTATTCTCAAGGGCCTTCAGTTATTCCTTCAGAGCAAACATATGTTGGAGAGATTTGGCAATGTGATGTTACTCCTTTTACTCCAATTCAAGCTGGAACAACAGTTTATTCAAATAATCTAACTGTTAAAGGAGACGAGGCTCCTGTTTCTTCATTAGATAGTCCAATAGATAAAGAAGCATTTGGAAATTATGAAACAATTGTTTTTAATGCAACTGCTACAGATGACAAAAATTTAAAGAATTGTACTTTTTGGCATAATGCAACAGGAATATGGCACTTGAATCAAACACAAAATTTAACAGGGATTTCAAATGTTTCAGAATTTAATTTAACTGGTTTGGTTAATGTAACTTTTGACTGGACAATAAGATGTTATGATAATGCTTCACAAATTAATCTTAATGGAAATAGAACAGTTATAGTTTCTAGAGAACCAACAGTAAATGTTTCTTTGAGTTCTAGTTCAGGAAATGATAATACCTCAGATAATTTGACTTGTAATTATAATCTTTCATCTGATGCAGTTTCTTCTCTTATTTCATGGGAAAAAGATAACAAGCCTTTCTCAATATTAAATACTCATTTTGAAGGAGGAGGTTCAATAGATTCTTTAAGAGATTATTCTGGTTATGGAAGATTGGGAACAAGGTATGGTGCAATTTGGAATTCTTCTGGAGGATTTAATGGAACTGGAGCTTATGAATTTGATGGGGTTAGTGATAGAATTGCTTTTCCTTTTGAATGTCCTCATCAAGTTGAAAGCAGGACTCTTACAGCTTGGGTTAAGAAAGGGGAAGATGCTGGAGCAGGAATTGTTTCAATTGCTCCTGTAAATGGTTTTCAACAATCAGCTATTTCTATTACAGGAGGAGGAGGGAATTTACAATGTTCAGCAGTATATGATAGTGGGAATGCTTTTTTGGGTTGGGATGCAATAACAGAAGATGAATGGACTTTTGTTGCTTGTGTTTTTGATTATAATGCAACAACCAAAAATATGAGCACAACTTTATATGTTGATGGAGATACAACTTTTGGAACTGCAGAAAATGTTTCTGATTATTCTACTTGTGCATCAAGAGTTTTTGTGGGTTCAAGAGATAGTGCAAATGATTTCCTTAATGGAACAGTTGATAATGTTAGGGTTTATAATAGAAGTTTGTCAATAGAACAACTTAATGCTTTGTATAATAATGAATCAGATAAAATAGTTTCAAGTGAAACTTCTGTTGGAGAAGATTGGAAATGTGAAGCTACTCCTTTTTCAAATATACAAGCAGGAGACACTCAAGAAAGTAATACTTTGTCTATTCTCCCTTCAATAAATTATGCTCCTAATGTAAGTGTTTCTTCAATTCCAAATATAAATCCTACAGAAAGTTCTACAACAAGTGTTGAATTTTTTGTAAATGTTTCAGATAATAATGGGGTGGGAGATATAAATGATTCTTCAATCAATGCTTCTTTTTCAAGAAGTGGAGAAGCAACAAGATATAATTCAAGTTGTTCTTATGTTAATGGGATAGATTCCCTAACTGCAAATTATTCTTGTAAAGTTAAAATGTGGTATTTTGACGAGGCTGGAGATTGGAATGTGACTGTTTATGCTAAAGATAATTTAGGAAATGTTTCAGTTAATGATTCAACTTATTTTCAATACAATAAACTAACAGCCTTTGCATTGTCTCCAACCTCATTAAATTGGACAGGAATAAGTTCTTCTGAAACAAATAATCTTGCAAATAATAATCCTTTGTTATTAAATAATACAGGTAATGATATAATTGAGACAAATGATACTAGAGTTAAAGCAAATAATTTAGTAGGTTTGAGTGATAATTCAAAAATAATTTATGCTGAAAATTTTTCAGTAAATATTAATAATGCTTGTGAAGGAGACTCTTTAATAAATAATACTTTTGTAAACATTACTAGTTCTATATTATCAATAGGAAATAATTCATTAAATCTTAAAAACGAAACCTCGGGACAAGAGCAATTATACTTTTGTTTAGAAAGTGTTAGTTCTGGTTTAACTTCTCAGAATTATTCTTCTTCAATTTATGGAGCTTGGGAAATTTCTATCTTATTAGCTGTTTTAGTTCCTGCTGGAAAGAGAAAGAGAAAGAGAAAGAAAAAATATACTTCAAAAGAATTAGATAAACTAGCTAAAGAACTTAAAGCAGAAGGAGTTGTAGGAGATTTAATTAACAAATTAATTGACTTACCAAAAGAACAAAAACAAGAAGAAGTAATAGAAGAAGCTGTTCCTGTTTCAGTTTTCCTTGGAAAATTAGGGCCTTCAGAAAGTTTAACTAAATATCTTAAAGAAAACAAGAAGATGAAATTTTCAGAAATTTCTAAATTAATTAATAGAGATCCTAGAACAATATCATTAAATTATAAAAATGCTGTAAGTAAATTACCTAGAAAAATTAAAGAGAAAAAAGATTCATTAAAAGTTCCTTTGGAAATTTTCTCTAATAGAAAACTAAGTATATTAGAATCTTTAGTATATTATTTAAGAAAACAAGGGTATAAGAATTCAGAAATTGGTTCTATGTTAGAAAGAGATTCAAGAATTATTTGGACATTATATTCAAGAGCTAAAGAGAAATTATCCAAAAAATAGGGAAAACTTTATAAAGGAGTTCTACTAGAAAAAATTGTAAAATGGTGACAAAAAAGATTTTAGTGTTTTCAATTTTAAGTTTATGCTTAATTAGCTTAGTTTCTGCAGGGCTTTTTGGAAGTTTTACAGGGAAAGCAACTTCTCAAAACACAGATGCTAATGTAGAAATAGGAAATACAGCCCCTATAATTTATTATGTTGAAGATGTTGGAACTATTACTCCTACTGAAGATGGGACAACTTCAGTTGAATTTCATTTTTATGCAAATGATTCTGATGGTAATACAAATTTAAATGATTCTTCTGCTAAACTCCAAGTCAATTTAACTGGTGAGACAACAAGATATAATTATTCTTGTGTTGCAGTAAATGATATTGGTTCTTATGGAAGAAATTATTCTTGTACTATAGAAATGTGGTATTTTGATAATAACGGTGATTGGACTGTAAATGCAACAATAAATGATATTAATGGTGCTTTAGCAACAAATACTTCTCAAATACTTGCTTATGATGAATTAACTGCTTTCGTAATGGACCCTACTTCATTAAATTGGACAGGATTAAGTATTGATAATATTGATGTTCCTGCTGATAATCATCCTATTCTTATGAATAATACAGGTAATGATGAAAAAGATGTTAATGTTACAGGTATAAATCTTCCAGGTGTTGTTGATAATACAAAAATAATTTATGCAGAAAATTTTACTGCAAATAATATAAGTGCATCTGATGGAACTGGTTTGAATAATGCAACTTCTGTTCAAATTGTAAATGCATATTTAAATAGAGGAAATTATTCAATAAATAATAATGTTACAGGACAAGAACAATTATACTTTTATATTGAAGCATTAAACTCTGATTTAATTTCACAGAACTATTCAACAAGTGGTTCTCAACCTTGGGAGGTTAGTATATAAAAATGAATAAAAAAGAGGTGATGTTAGTAATTGCAAGTTTTAGTTTAGTTTTATGTTTATTATCTTTTGCTTCAGCAGCAGGAGTAAGTTCTTCTTATTGGTATGGGAATGATGAGGGTGAAGTTGATAAGCCTGCTGAAATAGTTCCAGGAGAAACGACAATAGTAAATTTAAATTTACAAAACAAAAAAATAGGAGATTCAAATATCTCTGTAGAAGTTAGTCTTAATTCAGGAGAAGAAATTGCAAGTATTGAAAAAACATTATATAATGTTTCATTTGGTTCAAGTGTTGATGTTCCTATTGAAATAACTCTTCCAAAAGATGCTGAAATAGGAGAAGAATATAAAGTTACACTTAAATTTGATATTGGTTCTGAAGGAGAAGGAGGAACAGTTGAATTTAATAAAGGAATTACAAAATCTTTCCCAGTTAAAGCTGTTGAGGAAACAAAGGAAGAAAAAGTTAAAGCAGAAGGAATGTCTCAAATTTTAACATTAGGAATTGCTGTTTTAATAATTGTAATTTTGATTGTAATATTCTTAAGAAAACCTAAAAAAGGTAAGAAAAAGAAATAATTATAATCAAATCTTTTTAATTTTTAGTTTAGAGTAATTTAGTAAAATTTAAAATATCTTTTTTATTATTTTATTATATGAATAAAATAAATTCTTTAAAGAATTTAAGAAATTGTTTTTTTGGTATTGGGCTATTTTTTTTAATTATTCGTGGTTGTAATCATTTAAGCCATTATAATATAAGTCCTAAGGGAGATAAAATTGTTTCTTCTAAAGGCTTATTTGGAAAAATAGAATATATTAAAAAGAAAAATGAGAGAGAAATAGTTTATTTTCCTGGTATTGGTTTTAAGGGATATAAACCAAAAATTAAATGTGTTGATATTAATTTTGATAATAAATTAGATTATATTATTACAAGAGATACTGTTTATAATAGGGAAGAATCATATGAAAATGAGAAAAAATTATTTAATAAATTTGAGAGAATTTTAAAAAATTTTCAAAAAAAGAGAATTAGATATCTTACTAATAGATGATTATTCTGTTGTGATTGTTTTATTGTTTTTTTGTATTAAAATAGTGTTTTCTGATTGCGAAACCTTTTTTCCAGAAGATTCTATTAATTGGGCATAATTATGAAGATTATTGTTTTGTTCTAATTGTCTTAGTCCAAAATTAGCTTTTGTTCCAAATTTATTTACAATCCACCTTGAACAAAAAGGGAGAGTCCCATATTCATCTAAAATAAAATTTAAAATTTCTCTTGCTAATGGACTCCGAGGTTTTTTGTCTGAGAGTAATTGATAAATTCCAGAAGAATCTCCTTCTTTTACATGTCCGCTTCCAGTAGAGAGAGTTACAAAAGGTTCAATTGCATATAATCCTTCAGAAATTTGTTCTTGACTTTTGTTATTGTAATTAGGAATACTTAAACCAGCATGCAAATCATATTGCCCTATTTCATGTCCTGTTAAATTTGTTATTGGAATAAATCCTTGTTCTTGTATTGTTTTGTTTATTTGTTCTCCTATTTCTGAAACTTCAATTCCTGGGGAAATTGTTTCTTGTCCTGTCTTTAATGCTTTTCTTGACACTTCTATTAGTTTTTGATTTTCTTTGCTTTCTTCTTCATTATCTGAAAGATCAACTGAAAAAGCAGTATCAGAACACCAACCATCAATATGGGCTCCAAAATCTATTTTTAATAATCCTCTAGCTTTTGTATTATCATTATGAGAAGGAGTGTAGTGAGCAGCAATTTCATTTATTGAAAGATTAGTTGGGAATGCAGGTTTTCCTCCTAGTTCATATATTTTATCCTCAATTTTTTCAGCAATTTCCAAAAGAGGAACATCTTTTTTTATTTGGGGTTTTATATATTCTTTAACTTTTATTGCAATTTCTCCTGCCTTGATGATTTTTTCAGTTTCCATTTTAGAAAAAAGCATCATTGAAAATTTTAATTTGCTTTGTGATTTTTTCAGTTTCCATTTTAGAAAAAAGCATCATTGAAAATTTTAATTTGCT
>CAYWWB010000017.1:8864-12196 GCA_964462045.1 Candidatus Woesearchaeota archaeon
TGATTTTTTCAGTTTCCATTTTAGAAAAAAGCATCATTGAAAATTTTAATTTGCTTTGTGATTTTTTCAGTTTCCATTTTTTCTTTAAGTATTTTTGTGTTATAAATTTATTGATTAAATTTATAAATCTCCTTTTTGTTTATAATAATCTATGGAAAAAGAATGGGAATATTTTTATTCTGGAGCAAGAAAGTATTTAGAAAGAGCAAGAAATAGTAAAGGCGATTTAAGAGAAAATTATCTTGGAACTGCTAAAAGTTTTGAAAATGTTTTAAAAACAAATTTAAATATTTATTCTAAAAAATTAGAAAAGCAAAATCTTGAAAACAAAAAATCTGATTTAGAAATTCTTTCTATTGAAATTAATAATGAGTTTTCATTTAATTAGTGTTTTTTAATAGAATAATCTTTATAAATCTCTTTTATTTATTTATTTTATGAAAAGAAGAATTTTAGTAATTATTTTAATTGTTCTTGTTCTTGGAATAGTTGGAATTAATTTTGGAGAGAATATAGTTAATTTTTCTAAAAATTCATTTGTCAAGTTATCTGAAAAAGAGAAATTTGCAAAATTTAGTGCAGATTTATCTTGCACAATGATTGAAGAATTAGAAAGTTCAGAAAATTTAGAAGATGCTTTTAGCACATTGAATGAAGCAGAAGATGTTATGCAGAAATATGATTATACTGAGGAAGAAGTTCAAGAGCTTACTTTAAAATATGAAAATGATTCAGAGTTTCAAAATTTAGCATTAGATTATCTAGAGGAATTTTGTCCAGATTTTGCTTCTGAAATTGATTTAAATTAAATCTCTTTTGTTTTTAATCTTCTATTTTTTGGAACAAAATTTCCTATTTTTTCTGCTGATGCTTTTCCACATCCCAAAAAATCATTTTCATATTTCATAATTAGAACTTCCCTTTTGCCTGTTTGAATATTTAATTCTTGTCCTTGCATCCATTGTGTTGCTTGTTCTTTGTTTAATTCAAATATATTTTTAGTTATTTGGTTTTTCATTATTTGGGTTCCTTCTATACTTAATCTATATTTATCTTCTCCAGGTATTTCTTTAATGAAATAAATTCCTGCTCTTTCAATAAGAATGCTTTTTTCTATTTTTTGAATTTCATTCCAATCCATATCTCCCTGAAACAAAAAAATTCTTTCTTTCCCCCTTTTTATTAGTTGTCCAGGTATTTTTTCAATTCCAAATTGCTCTTTGAGTTTTTTTTCAATTTCTTTTTTTTCACTTTGATTAATTTTTTGTAATATCATTTTTATAAAAGTTTATCTTTATTTTTAATTATCCATTTTAATATAAATAAAATCGTAACTATAACTCCTCCTATTATTATGGTATATCCTATTGTTGAAAAAGCAGTTATCCCGACTATTCTTGTTATTTCTTTTACATTGTTTTTTATTGCCCATGCGAGGGTAAGCAAAAAAATTAAAATTCCTATCATTATCCAAACAGATTTTATCATTTTATTTCTCTTATTTTTTTTAATTTTGAAACAAAAAAACCTTCTGTTCCTGTGTCTTGTGGATAGATTCTATGGCATAAAGTAACTTTATTATTATATTTTTTTCCTTTCCATTCTAAAATTCCTGGACGTGTTTTTAATGGGAGATTTATTTTTTGTACCTCTATTTCATTCGGATATTTTTCAAGAATAAAATCAATTATTTCTTCGTTTTCTTCTGGTGCATGGGTACAAGTAGAATAAACAATTTCTCCTCCTATTTTTAGTGTTTTTATCCCTTCTTTTAAGAGAGATTTTTGAATGTTTGATAGTTTTTTTATTTTGTTTTCATTCCACATTAAGGCTGTTTTAGGTTTATTCCTTAAAGTTCCCTCTCCTGAACAAGGCGCATCTATTAAAATCTTATCAAAATATATTTCTTGTTTTTGCATTTTTTTACAGAAAGCCATCCCCTCTTTTTTTGTTATTAAAGAGTTTGTCCCTCCACACCTTTCTATATTTGAAGAAAGTATTTTTATTCTTCCTAATGAAACATCATTTCCTATTACTGTTCCGGTATTTTCTGTTTTTGCAATTATTTGTGTTGTTTTACTTCCTGGAGAAGCACATAAATCTAGAATTTTTTGATTTTTTTCAGGATTTAAAACAATAACAGGAAGCATACTTGCAAGACTTTGCACATAATAATAACCTAAAAGATGTTCAAAAGTTCTTCCCAATTCTCCTGGTTCCAGCTGTTCTTTTATTATTATTGTTTCTGGATAGTCTTTCCAAGGCTGTTCTATTTTCCAATTTTTTTCTTTTAATTTTTTTACAATTTCTTCAGGAGAAATTTTTATTGTATTAATTCTTATTGATTTTTCAGAAGGTTTTCTTATTTCTTGAAGATATTTTTCATAATCTTCTTTATTAAGAAGTAATTCCATTCTTTTAAGAAAGCTTTCCTTAGGTTCTATAAATTTCATAATTTAAAGTAGAAATCAAAGTTTAATAACTTTTTTCAATTAATTCTTCTATTGGAAGCTCTATCCTTACTCCCCAAATTTCAGTAGGAGGGGATTTTTTTGTTGGCTTTGCACCATATGATTCAGTTAGAGAATAGTTTTCTTTTTTTATTTCAGAATTAAAATAATTTGAATATTTTCCTCCCAGTGTTGTAATTAATCTTTGTGTGAAAGGCACTCCAATTCCTTTCGACATTCCAGAAACTTGTCTTGCTTTTTGCCCATAATGCTCATTTTCTGTTAAGATTTCTAAATCCATATTATCATTTACCCTTATCCCCTGTTTTATTGTTGAGTCTTTTGGTGCATAATTAAAAGCATTTCCAATTAAAGATTCCCAGATTGTATTAAAAACCCCTTTATTTCCATAAAATTGCATAGCTAATTCTTCTTTTTTATTATATTTTATTTTTGCTTCAATATTTTCTTTTTTCATTAGTTTTTGATTAGGGATTATGTGATTTCTTGCAATTTCTTCTAAATATAATGGTTCTGCTCTTTTTTTTAATTCTTTTTTATCTAATCCATCAAGATAAAGCAATTCTGCTAAATTAAGTAAGTTTGTTAAATCTTTTTCAGAACCCAAATTTATTTCTTCTTTTGTTTCTTTATCAAGTTCCCCATGTTTTAATAAGTGATTATAATTCATTAAATTAGATATGATTCCTCTTAACCCATGAGCCAGAGCTCTTCTAGATTCTTTATACTCTCCTACAATTTCTTTGTTTTTTTCATTTTCTTTTTTTAGTTTTTCATAATCTTCTTGCAATTTTTTATATTCATTGTTTTCCATTTTAGTTCTTTTTGATGTTCTTTTTGTTTTTTAAATTTAATTGTGCT
>CAYWWB010000017.1:12296-18780 GCA_964462045.1 Candidatus Woesearchaeota archaeon
AATTCCCTATATTCATTTTTTAATTTTGAAATTTCATTTAAAATATTTTTATTTCTTTGATTATAAAGACAAGATTCTATAGAGATTATTGAGCCTAAAGCCAATGCACCTATAGCGACATATTTCATTATTCTATTTTTTTTATTTTTTTCAGGTTTTTGATTTCTTTTATTTAAAATTTCTTCAAACTTTTCAATTATTTTTTTTTGTTTTTGTGAATGTTTTTTTCTTAAATATTTGTTTTTTTCAATTGCTTGTTTACAAAATTCTAATTCATCAAAATCTTTTTGAGATATTTTTTTTGTTTTTATTGCGTTTAGCTTCTTTAGATTATATTCCATAAAAGAGAACCTTGTTTCATAAGTATTTTTTTTTGGAATTTTGTTTTCTATGGAATCTTTGATTTTATTAATACTATCTTGAACATATTTATCAGAATTAAAATTATTTTTTCTTAAATCCTGTAGTTTTTCAATTGTTAAATCTATATCACTTTTGTAAATTTCTCTTGATTTGAAATTTATTATTTGACTTAAATGTCCTTTTTCTGAATTATATTTTAAATAATTAATTGTGTTGTTTATTTGTTGTAAAGATTCTTTGTCTAGATATTTTGTTTCAATGTTTTCAATATCTTTATTTATTTTAGAAATTCTTGCTTCATATTCAAAATAATTTTTATCATTTCCCTTAATAATATTTATTAGATTGCTTGCTATTTGTTTTGTTTCTTGTTTTTTTTCTTCTGTATGAGATAATTTGTTTAAAAGTGATTTCATGTTGTAACTATGGAGTTATTAATATTTATAAAGTTTCTTATTTTTTAGAATTTTTGATTTTCAGTAACCCCACTAAAAGCAAATCTAAAGATTTGTAACCCGCCCGATGGTTAACAGGTGTTTTGCCTATGAAAATAGTCTGAAAATCTTATTTTTTCGAAGAATTTTGTTTTATAGTCTCCCGCTTCAAGGCAGAACTGAAGTTCTACAACCTGCTCTATTTTTAAATATAATTTGCCTAAAGTTTGATAAAACAAAATTTTATTTGTTTTTATTTGATTCTTAGAAATCTCCTAAAGTTGTTTGTTTTTTTCCTTGAATTATCTCTTTAAGATTTATATTAAAAACATCAAAAATATTTTCAACTGCAGGAATTATCTGATGATTTAGGTAATATTCAATATCATATTCTCCTGATTCTGAAGGAAGTTTTACTCTTTCTCTTACTAGTTTTTTATTTTCTTTTGATTCTGCAATATAATATTCTATAACTCCTCCTTGTTTGACTGGGATTTCTTTTTGTTTCATTTTTTTTGCTGCAACAACATGAGGGGAAATAGTTTTGTATTCTGAAATCGGTTTTTTTAATTGTGTTTTGATTATTAATTCTTTTGTGTTTATTTTTCTTTGTTTAATTTTTTTTATTGTTTCTTTTAGATATTTTAGAGCTTTTTTTTCATTTCCGTTTTTTAAAATCAATTCAATTATTTTGTTTTGAACCTCTCGAGATAATTGACACCAATCTCTTCTAACTGTTTCAAATCCTCTGATTTTTATGTTGTCTTTTTTGTCAATTAAAGCATATTTCTTTTTTGCTCCTGTTTTTGTTGTTCTTTTTGAAACCCAAATACCTCTTTTAAAAAAACCCTCTAATTCTAGTTCCATTATTCCTGGAAGACTTGAATTTATTTTTTTGAAAAGCTCTTTTATTTGTTTTTCAGTTTTATTTTGTTTTAAAAAAGCAATTGAATCAGTATCAGAATAAATTACTTTGTGATTATTTTTTTCAATTTTTTTAATTGCATCTTTGATTGACTTTTTTGCAAATGCAGCAGTTGCAGCAGCAGCTTCTCTACAATAATATCTTGCTCCGAAAAATCCTTGATAACCATAATAAGAGTTTGCTAATAATTTAAATGCATTACTTCTTGCCCTTTTTGTATTGTCTTCGAGGTTTTTTGTTAATTCTTTTTTATATTTTTTTCTTTTTTCAATTATCTCTTCTAGAATCTGAGGAATAAATCCTTGTTCTTTTTTAAAATAAACTTTCTTTCCCTCTAATTTTATTTCATAAGAATTTTTCTTCTTTTTTTCTAATAAAGTTGGTTTTGATAAATTATAAGAAACAATTACACTCCCATAACTACTTGTGAAATCATACATTACAATATCTTCATAAAGTCCTGGAGTAGGTTCAAAAACAAATGCTCCTTCATATTTTCCTTTTGCTCTTCTTTCTCCTATTTCATTATATCCTGGACGTTTTTCTGGGATTTCATTAAATCTTTCTAAATTATGAATTATATATGATTCAACATTAGAAGACATCCCGTTTCTAGAAACTTCAAACACCGGAGCTTTGAGAATTCTTGCGAATTCTAATAAATCAGGCCAAAAGTTCTGAAATAAATCATGAGTTAAAATAGAATCTTGTAAATTATAGGCATAATAATTTTCCCAGTCCATGTCATTAAGTTTTGAAGAGTGTTTTATTTCAAATTCCTTTTTTTTATTTCCTAAAAATTCTTTTGAAACTTCGTCAAGAGAAAGAGTTTCAGATTTCATATATTGAGAGTATGTTGTTTTTATGAATCTTAACAAATCTACGTGAACAATTCCTTTTATTTTTCCTGAAGACAACCCTCTTCCTTTAGAAAATCTTGGTTGTGATTCATCAATTCCTAAGGGTAGTTTTATTTTGTGTTTATCTGCTCTTGCTTTTAGGTAAGGAAGATCAAACCCATCTGAAAAATAACCTGTTAAGAAATCTGGAGAAATATCTTTTACATATTCAGTAAATTTTTCAATTAGTTCTTCTTCATCTTTAACAATCTCAACATATTCAGGAACAGAATTTTTGTTTTCTGGTTTTTTCCATGTCAATACTTTTTTAAAATCTTTTGAAACTAAAGAAACCATGAGTATTTCACCTTCCCCTATTTTTATTTCATCTGTTTCAATATCAAATGCAAGGACTTTTGGAGATAAAGATTTTTCTTGTGTTTGTTTTATTGATTCTGCTTTTATACACATATCAACATTCATAGACATATCTACTCCACCAAATTTTTCAGAATTATGGAGGACTTCTCCTTGAATTTCATACCAGTTTAAAGGATTTACTTTTTTTTCTATTATATAATGTGTTGTGAAACCTAAATCATATCCTCTTCTTTTTTCTATTTCTTTATAATCAAGCCTATCTGCAACATCATGCAAATCCTTGTAATTAGTTGCAAAAATCTTTAATGCTTTTACAGGTTTTTCAAGATAATTTTTTTTATGAATTTCTACTTTTTCTACTTTTGTTTTTCTTCCCTTTAAATCAAGTTGAATTGATTCAATCTCTTTTTTTAATTTTTTAATTTTTTTTTCAGAAATATCCTCTTTTAAAATTGCCCATAAATAAACAGGGCAGGAATCAATCACACAAATTCTTTTTCCCTGAGAATCTCTTCCATAAATTTTAGCATAGTTTTTCCCCTTCCAGTCAAAATAATCATAATCAATAGGAATGAAATCTATTTTCATATTTTTAATAGGGATTTAGGGTTTTATAATTTTATCATTAATAGGTTCCGTATTCTATTGTTGTTAATATTTTTTCTATTTTTTTATGTTCTCCTTCTTTACATAAATCATAAGGCCTTTTATTTCCTAAACTTCTTATTTTTGAAAAATACCATTGCTTTGATTTTTGTTTATCTCCAAATACTTTTTCTATTCTTTTTATTAGAAATTTTCCAGCATAAATTTCCATTTCTTGTTTTAAAATTTCATCAACTTTTTTAAAATCAATATTAAATTTTTCTTCTAAAATATCATCTATATCCATTTTTATTTAAAGAAAAAAGACTATAAAAAATTATTTAGTTATTGTTACTCCTGTTAAGTAGCATAAAAACAAAAGATTTATAAAGTTTGAAAGAGTGTATTTAATATGGGAAAAAAAAGCTTAGATAATGAATTTGGATGGTATAATCCGGATATGGAATTAGAAGTTACTGGGAAAAGAAAAAGTCCGGGTAATGAAGATTATGGACATAAATTAGCAGAAATAATTCTTAAAAAAAACAAATCTCATGAAATTAATAATTATCAAGAAAAACCTAGTTTGAATAAAATATTGAAATATACTCCTAAAAATATTAGTGTTTCTGGAATGCCTAAGTTCAAGCTTGATGGAGAATTAAATAGGCTTAAGAAAGCAGGATATGATATTGGAACTGAAAAAAATCCAGAAAGATTATCTACAGAAGAAAAATGGAATTTATATGTTAAAACTTTGAAAAATAATGGATATTTTAAAAATAATTAATATTCTTTAGAATAGATAATTTTATTAATTGGTTATATTTTATTTATATATGAGATGTTTTGTATCAATTGAATTGCCTGAAAACGTAAAAAAAGATGTTTTAAGTGAAATAGAAAAATTAGAAAAGTCTAGAACTTGTTTTGGGAAGTTTATGAATAAAGATAATTTGAATATTTCTTTGAAGTTTTTAGGGGAACTTTCAGAAGAAGAAATTGAAAAGACAAAACAGGCTTTGAGAGAAATTGATTTTCAGAGATTTACTATTGAAACAGGAGATTTAGAATTCCTTCCTAATGAAGAACATGTAAAAATTATTTGGCTTAAATTAAATTCAGAGACTTTGATTGAATTAAAAAAACAAGTAGATGAGGTTTTGTTTAAATATGGATTTAATAGGGATGAAAAAGAATTTATTCCGCATATAACTCTCGCAAAAATTAAAGGGGTTAAAAACAAAGAACTTTTTTTAGAAATTTTAGATAATCTTAAAGTTAACAAGTCTTTTTTTGTTCCTCAAAGTTTTGATTTGGTTAAATCTATTTTGAAAGACAAAAAACCTGAATATAAAACTCTTGAAGAATTTTCTATGAGGATTCGTGAGTGATTTTTTTGCAGAGATTTTAAAGTTTTTTTCTGTTTTCTTTAATCCTATCTAATAGCCCAGAACTTTCTAAATTTTTTATTTTTTCTCTGACTTTATCACTTTTAAGATATTTTTGAATATCTGCTATTTTTGAACCTCCTGTTGCATCATTGGGTTCAATTACTGAATAATCTCTTTCTTCTTTTTTTGTGTATTTTTTATCTGTTGTCATTTTTTGTTTTAGTGGTTTTGTTTTTGGTATTTTTCAATAACTTTTTGCATTTTTTCTGATTCTCTTTGTATTTTAGGGTTATTCATATAAGATTCTATATTCTTTATTCCCCCCCCCTTTTCCACAGTCATCTATAATGGGTTCTCCATTTTTATTATTTTGATAAAAATTATTTTTTATTCTGGATATTCTATAAAGCAGATTGTGTAATATCATATTTGTAATAAATAAAAATAGTATTTAAATTTTTGTTTAGTTTATTAATATTTTGAATTTATAACCAGTAAAACTAAATTCCTGCAAACTCTATTTGAGAGAGAAGTTTTTCTATTTTTTCAAAGAATTTTGAAATTTTTTTGTTTTTTATTTTTTTAGATAAATGAAAAAATAATCCTGCAAGTAAGAGAAAAGCAAAAGCAATTCCAAATCCAATAAGGATAAATAAAAGATAGTTCATATTTTTTTGAATTATTAGGAAGATTTAAATTTATTTTTTTTAAAAATCTCTTTAAATTCTTTTTTAGGGGTTTCTAAAAAGAGGTTTTCTGTTACTTTGGTTGCAAAAGCCTCTTCTTTTTTCATTTTTTCAAGCCTCCAATCTAGTAAAGCCTTGTTTGGTTCGCAACCTTTTTCTTTCCAGCCAACTTTTGCCCAGATATTGTCTATTTCTTCTTTGGAGATTTTACTTATTTTTCTACTTATTTTTTTTATTTATTCAAGTTCAATTTCTTCTCCAAATTCATTTGTTAGCTTTTGTTTTTTTCATTTTAAAAACCATGAGGGCCAATTTTAATTAGAATCTTTTTTATTTCATTTATTGTTTTTTGTTGTGATTTTTTGTCAGACATTCTTACAAATTTCATTAATAAATCAGTTAGTTTTTCTTTGGAGAGAACATTTAATTTATATCCGTCAGTAATAAAATAGAATCTGAATTTTTTATATTTTAATTCTTTTACAGCAAAGCCTGAAAATTGCCCTATTAATTTCCCTTTTTTTGGATTTTTTTCAAGACTTCTCAACAATTTTATTATTTTATGTGATTCTCCTTTGAACTTTTTTTGAATTTCTTTTGCCAAAGAATTAATTATTTCGACTTTGGCCATTTTTTATTAACCTCTTGTTCAAATTCATCTAAAGAAACATATTCATCAGAAGGCATCAAAAATTGTCTTAATTGTTCTTTTTTTGCTAATTCAAATAACCTTTTTATTATTGTTTCAAAAGATTCTCCTTTCATTCCAAATGAACTAATCATTTCTTTTGTTTCAGGACTTATTTGTATTGTGGTTTTCATTCTATAGTATCTATAGAAGATATAGTTTATATAGTTTTTGGTTTAAAACCAACGA
>CAYWWB010000018.1:0-17523 GCA_964462045.1 Candidatus Woesearchaeota archaeon
ATGAACTAAAAATCTGTGATTCACTTGGATTTTTGTAAAAAAAGACATGTGAACTAAAAACTCTGTTTTTTGGTTTTTTGAGTTAGAGGGAAAATATTTCGTTTGGATTTCCGCTTGTATGGTCTTCGTTCTTTTAATAGAACAAAAGTTTTATATATAGAACCATCGTTCTATAAAAGATGAATAAAGAATTAAAAAAATACACAGGGATAAAGGTGTTAAGTTATTTTTTGGAAAATCCTCGTAAAAAGACATATATAAAAGAGCTTTCCAGGGAATTAAACATAAGTTCAAGTAGTTCAAAACATTTTTGTGATTTATTTGAAAAAGAAAATTTTCTCTTATCAGAAAAAATAGGGAATGTAAAATCCTTTTTTTTAAGGGATAGTATTTACACAAGAGAACTCAAAAAAACACACTATTTAATTTTATTTAAAGAAAAGGGTATTGAAAAAATATTTGAAAATTGTTATGCAGGTGCAATTTATGGGAGTTACTCAACAGGAGAATTTAATGAAAACAGTGATATTGATATAATCAGAATTGTTAAAAATAAAAACCTCTCTAAAGAAAATATCACAAAATTTCAAAAAAGAGTAAACAAGGAAATACAGGTAACAGATATTCCTTATATAGAATGGGAAAAATTGAAAAAAGAAAAAGATTCTTTTGCAAAAGAGGTTTTAATGAATCATATTTTAATTAAGGGAGAAAATTTGTAATGGAATTTAATGATTGTTTGGAGAAAGGATTGATAAAGAATAAGAAAGGAGTAAATGAAAGAGTTGAAAAATCTTTAGAAACATCTCAAAGGTTCCTGAAATCTGCAAAGAAAAATCTTAAAATAGAAGAATATGAAATGTGTTTTTTAGCATCATATAATTCTATGTTTCATTCATTAAGAAGTTTATTATTTAACAAAGAATATATAGAAAAGAGCCATGTCTGTTTAATAAAAGCAATAAGAAAACTTTATGATGACGAAGAATTGGGTTATTTTTTGGATTCATTTAATAGAATAAGAATTTCAAGACATGAAGTTCAATATAGGGGATATTTTTGTAAAGAAGATGAGGCAAAATTCATTATTAAAGAATCAGAAAATTTAATCAAAAAAGTAAATGAAATTTTAAATAGCTGAAGAAATTTTTTGTGTTTGGGAGAGGATTTTTATTTGGATTTCCGCTTGTATGGTCTTCGTTCTTTTAATAGAACAAAAGTTTTATATATCCCAAATATATATGGTGTATATAAATAAATATTAAAAAATTTAAAATGGTACAAGCAATGATAAATATCCCAAAAGAAATTAATCAAATACTCAACATTGTTAAAGCAAGATATGGGTTACAAACAAAAAGTCAGGCTATTTCAAAAGTAGTTTTGTCTTATGGTCAAAACATTATAGAACCTGAATTAAAACCTGAATATATAAAAAAATTAAAGAATTTAGAAGAAAAAGGAGAATTTATAGAATTTAATTCTTTAAATGATTTGAAAGAAAATCTTGAAAATGCATAAATTCTCAATTGAAAAAAATCTTAATAAAAAACTAAAAAAGATTTCTAAGAAAGATAAGAAAAAATTTAATTCAATTTTTAAAAAGATTGATGAAATAATTAATACCTCTAATGTAGAACATTATAAAAATCTAAAATATCCTATGCAAGAATTTAAACGTGTTCATATTGATAAAAGTTTTGTATTAATTTTTAAATTTGATAAAAAAGCAAATAAAATTTTCTTTTATGATTTTGATCACTATGATAAAATATATAAATAAATATGTAAAACACAAGTCAAGAAAAACCTTTTTATATTAAACAAAATATTAATTAAAATGAGAAAAATCATTTCAAAAGAGGATGAAAAGAAAAAACAAAAAAAGAGACAAACATACTTAGTTTTATTTCTAGTATTTATTTTATTTTTTAGTTTATTTGGTGTAATGGTAAATACTTTTGGGGAAAAGGACACATCAAATAAAATTTCATATAATGGAGTGGATTTTTTTAAAAGTAATGGGTATTGGATTTTAAATCAAGGAGAAAATCAATTTGTATTTAAATACAGCCCTAAAGAAATTGAAAATAATGGATATGCTCTTGGAAACTTAAATGGTTTTGAATCATATTACAATAAACCCCTATACATTTATTCTGAAAATTATGAAGCAAAAAGAGAAGTAGTAAATAATATGAGGAATTTTGTTTTAAGAATGCAAGATGCTTGTCCTGAAAAGAGTATTTTGAATAAAACATTTGAATGTGATGAAAAATCTCCCTTAAAAAATTGTAATAATAATTTTATCATTATATTAAAAGGGGAAAATAAAATAGAGCAAAAAGAAAATTGTGTTATTATTTCTTCACAAGAAAATATAACTAAAACAACTGATGCTTTCTTATATAAAATATTGGGAATAAATTAATAAACATAAAAATAATATAATAAAAATGACAAATACAATAAAAAGAAAATTTTATGAATTTTTTAATGTAAAAAAGAAAGGTAAAACTAAAACAATTAAAAAGGAAGGGGAATATAATGAAAAAATTACAAAAAAAGGACAAAAGAAAAAAGAACAAAAACAACTAATATGGGTTTTGTCTATTTTAGGTATTTTTATTTTAGCTATGATTGTTGGATGGATATTAATAAATAAACCAATAAAATATGAAGGGGTTGAATTTAAAAAAGTGGAGGATAATGGGGGATTAATTTTATACAATACAAAATTACCAACATACACTCAAACAGGAGAATTTGATGGAAACTATCATTTTTATTTAAGGAATAATCCAAAAAAACTAGAAAAAATTCCTTTTGAAGGAAACTTAACTTTCACTAGTTTTCTAGTTATAAATGCAACAGATGAATTAAAATGTGAGGGTGATGGAATAATTGGAATTGCAAATATACAAAATTTATATAATTTTATAGGGATAAAAGTTATATCAGATAAAAATGCTACATGTGATGAATTAGGAAGATATACTTATATTAATATTAAGAAAGGAAAAGAAACAAAAATAACTCAGGAAGGTTATTCCTGTTATGAAATTTCAGTAAAAGATTGTGAAATATTAGAAGCTACTGAAAGATTTATGTTAGAAGGATTTGTAGAAATTAATAAAGCAAGTGAAGAATTTGAATGAAATGTTTTTAGAGATAGATGTATCAGGAGAAGATTTATTGAGTAAAGATTATACAATTTGTGTTTCTGATAACTGGAAATTAATAAAAGGGTTCAAGTTTAGTGATAATTTTGCAAAAACCTTAGCTTCTAGATATGGGCAAGGATTTTACAGATATAAAAAATCAAGGAAAGGTAAAGCATTGTTAAAAATAAGAATTTATTCTGTAATTATTTATCAGATAATTAAGAGTCTTGAAACAAATGAAAATCTTTGTCTTAGAATTTGTAGAGATTTTGATGGAAGAGAGCAAGAGATTAAAACCAATCTAAAGTATTTCTTAGAAGAAAAACTAGGTTTAAAATGTGATTTTGAGTTTACCAGATTAGAAAAAAATTCCCAGGCTCACCAGTATTCTTATTTAATGAGAAAAGATAATAAAAACAAAATGGATACTTATGTAAAAATTAGTTTAAAGGAAATAGAAAAATGATTAAAAAAATAAGTACCAATGAACACTACAAAGAGTGTTGCAACCCTAGGCCGCCCCTCTGGATTAAAACCAGACGAACTAACTAGCTGTTGGTACACACATATAAATCTTAAATAATATTTAAATGTTATGATTTCTTCTTAAGTTTCTTTTTTCTCTTTATTATAAAATAAACCAAAACAATTATCCCTAAAATAAGTATCAAAATTATTTTAAATAAATTATTTATTGAGGTAAAGGGTGTTGGCCCTATTGCATACCCGATAAAAATTAAAACCAAAGTCCATATTCCTGCCCCTAAAGAAGTATAAAGGCAGAACCTTCCTAAATGCATTTTTGAAAACCCTGCAGGAAGTGAAATTAATTGTCTTACAACTGGGAATAATCTTCCAATAAATGTTGTTATCTCCCCATTTTTTTCAAAATACCTATCTGATTTCCTCAGACTTTTTTGTTTAATAAAAAGAAAATGCCCATATTTTGAAACAAGTCTCTCTACACCCTTCCTACCTATAAAAAATGCAATAGAATAGTTTATAAGGGCTCCTGTAAGGCTTCCTATGACACTCAAAAAGAAAACTAAAAACAAATTCATACTGCCTTGCTTAATTAAAGAGCCTGCAGGAATTAAAATTGCTTCACTAGGAAAAGGAAAAAAAGAACTTTCAATAGTCATTCCTAAAAAAATCCCTAAATAATGAAAATTTTCTATAATTAATAGAAGACTTGAATACAAATTTTGTAATAACTCAAATATCATTTTACTTTTTCTTTATTTGTTTTGAAAGAATTTTGAAATCAGTATAAAAAGGTATTTCTTTTATTTTAAATTTTTTAATTTCCCAAAACCAAATCCCCACTACGAAAATAGTGCTTCCTAAATACCATAAGATTTTATGTATTAATGCAAAAGAAGGAATATCATTAACATATAAAATTCCTAAAACTACTATCCTCACTATATTTAGAGCTAATAAAACCCCGAAAGAAAAAAGTAATGAATTGACTCTTTTTTTACAGGATATGTTTGGGACTGATAGATTTAAGATTAAAAGTAAAAAATATGCAGAACCTGCAACACATGGACCCACAATTTCTAGAGGTATTGAATCAATAAAAATAGTTGTTCCATTTAATAAAGCATTATAAAAAATATTAAATATCCAATAAACAGGATAAACTGTTAATGGGGTAAAAATCCAGTAAAAAATATGTAGTCCTGGAAGTGCGAAAAGAATTAAAATCAAATATCTTAATATAAAATTTTTCAAATAATTTTTTTTAATTTTTTTCATAAAAAGATTAGAAAAAATGTCTTTAAATATTTATTTGAATTTTTCTTCTAAAGACTTATAGAACTTTTCTGCTTTTTGTATCTCTGGAAGTATTTTAGAAGGACAATATTGTTGAAAACCTTTAGCATTAGAAATTATTTTTGGAATATCCTTAACTCCAAAAGATAATTCTTTTTGAGAACCATTAAAATAGTTATTAATTTGTATCAAAGATTTATATGTTTCTAAAAATTCTTCTGTCTCCCTATTTTTAAGACAAATCATTTTAAACTAATTAATTGAAAGTTTCTCTTCTTTTTTAGTTTTTTCTTGGTTTTTCTTTTTCAAGGTTTTTTTCTTTTTACTTTTTTTAGTAGCAAGAGAAATTATTACTATAATTATTGAAATTATTGCTATAACTAAAACAACGTTAAGAATTGCTTCCCAATCCCAATCTTGAATTCCTTTAGAACCTTTAACTTCAATTGGAAGTTCAAATTCAGCTACTATTACCCCGTCTTTTCCAATATTCCAATTAATTATTTGTTTTCCTGAAATATCCTCTTTTGATTGAAGTGTGATTTCAATATTTTCTGATTCTCCTACATCAAGAGTTATTTGTGAAGAGCTTACTGAAATTGATTCTGTCCAATTAGCTTCAATATCTTCTAATCCAAATGTTACTTGCTCGTCTTCAGGATTTGTTATTGTTACATTCAAAACAAATTCATCTCCAGATTTTCTTCCTTTTTTAATACTTGCATCAATCATATTTGATTTTTTAACATTATCATAAAAATGTTCACACCATAATCCTGTAACATTTATATCTGAAGTATAAATAGCTTTATCATCATCTACTCCTCCCTCATAAATATCTTTTTCTTCCATATCTTTATCATCATAAACTGTAAAAGTAATTGAATAAATTTTTTCTTCAACACCTTCAGGAATTTTTATTAAAACATCAAAATTAGAACTACTCAATGCACTTATTCCTTCGTCAAATTCAACAACTTCGCTAATTTCTAATTCTTCATTTTCAACTTTTATAAAAATTTCATCTTCGGGAATTTTAGAATCTCCAATATTCCATATTTTTGGTCTGAATTGAATTTCTGAATCACATGGTATAGACTCACTTAAATCTAAATTCTCTATAACTAAATAATCTTTTAATTTAACATTTAAATTTTTCAAAGTTGAAGTAGCTGTTTTTTCTCCATCAACATTTTCTTCTTCTGCTTTATCTCCTTCTAATTCTCCTTCAGCAGAAATTAAAAAATAATAATCATCATTTGTTTCAGAAATTTTTCTTGCATCTAAAGTAAAAAGAATCTCTAAATCCATATCTTTTCCCTCTTCTAAATCAAAATCATCTTCATTAATTTCCATATCTTCTTCATCTAAAACACATTCATCATTTTCAATATCATATAAACAAGTTTTAATTTCAATATCTTCAGCCATATAGTTTCCTTTGTTATTTAATGTTGTTTCTATTTTCACTTCATCAAAAGGATAAATTTTTGTTTCCTCTCCTAGTCCTTTTTCTACAGAAAAGGTTAATTCATCAAATTCTAATTCAGCTAAGTTTGAAATTTCTCCAGCATATCCTTTATTATAAATAACATCTCCTTCAGCATAATCTTCATTAGAAGAATTTGCACTTACAACTATTAAATTATCTCCATATTTCAAATCTTTAAAATCTGAATCAAATGTTAAAGTGATTTCTTTTTCTTCTCCTGCGATTAAATCAAAATCATTTTCAGAAAAATTAATATCAAAACTTCCTGAATAAGTTAAATTAATTTCAGTTAATTCTATGTTTCCTTGGTTTTTTACTGTAATTGTAGTGGTGTTTCCAGTAAAAGAGGAGTCTGAAACTGATAAAGAAGGTGATTCTGGAACATCAATATCTAAATAAAATAAAGGATTATTATTTAATTGTCTTAAATCGCTTTCATTTGTAGCATTATTTTCATAACCATCAAAAGTTATTTCTAACTCATATTGGCCTGGTGCTTTGTGTTTTGGAACACTAACTTCAAGGCTTATTACTCCAGTAGTTCCATTTTCTATTGAATTGAAATTTCTTACTTCAACATTGTCTTCAGAAAAAGAACCACTTAAAACATTTATTGAAGTAGATATGTTATATAAATCCCAATTTGCATCTGCTTCAACTTCAATATTTATAGTTTCTGAAGTTCCATGAGTTATATTTTCCATAGCCCAACCAGAAGATTGTAGTGTTATCGCTGCACTAGCAAAACTCATAACTAAAAGTAAAATAAAAATACTTACTATTCCTAATGTTTGTTTTTTTGATATCATTTTGTTGTAATTCAGTAGTTACAATACTTTAAAAATCTTTTGGTTTTATTAAAGTATTATTTTTTTATTGCCTCTTTAATATTACTTTTTTCTTTTTTTGGTTTATTTTTCTTTTTATTATTAGAAGAAAGAATAATACCAATAACAACGCCCATAATAGCAACTCCCAAAATAATATTAAAAATTATTTTCCAGTTCCAATCTTCAAACCAATCTAAAATACCTTGAGATTCTCTAACAGTAACTGGAAGCTCATAACTTGCAACAGGTATTTTATTTTTACTTATAGTCCATTCTATAGTTTTTTCTCCATAAATATCTTTCATAGAATCAACTGTTAATTGAATAATTACAGATTCTTCAGATTCAAGTGTTATTTCAGAAGAACTCAATGAAATTGATTCAGCCCATTCAGCTGTAACATTACTTAAATCATAAGTAACTTGTTTATCTTCTGGATTTGTTATTGTTACATTTATAATAAACTCGTCTCCTGATTTTTCTCCTGATTCAAGATTAGCATTAATCATTTCTACTTTTGTTTGATCATCATAAACTGTTTTACACCACAATCCTGATAGATTTATTGTAGAATAATATCTTGGAAAATAGTCTCCCATATCATCATAAATATCATCTAAAAAACCATTTTCATATTCTTCATAAGGAGTAAATTTTATAAGATATTCTCCTTCTTCAACACCTTCAGGAATTTCAATTAAAACATCAAAACTCGAACTTTCTAAAGAATCTAAATCTTCTTTAAATTCAACAATTTTGCTAATGTTTAAATCATCATTAGTAACCTCAATAAAAATTCCTTCATTCCTATCTTCATCTCTTTCTATATCATCTTCCATTAAATTCCAAATTTTTGGTTTGTATTGTATTTCTGAATTACAAGAAATAGAATCATTTATCTCTAAATTCCCAATGTAAACACTACCTTCTTTAATTTCAAAATCTAAACTAGATGAAATACCTGTTTCATTTCCCACATATTTGTCTCTATCTCCTTCTTCCAAAGTTCCTTCTGCTTTTACCCAAAGAAGGTAATCTCCTGTAAATTCGTTTTCTTCTAAAATTTCTTCACTAAGTTCAAAAATTAATTCTAAATCAACTTCATTATTGTCTTCATCTAAATCCACCTCATCTTCATTAAGTTCTATTTCATCCAAAGTTGCAATTTCATCTCCTAATTCATTAAAAATCGAAGCTTCTATTTCTGTTTCTATTTCATAATCATCGTCATCTTCAAGGGCTAATGTAAACTCTACTTTTACTTTATCTAGAGGGTAAAATTCTGCATCATCTTCATCACCATATCCTTCAACAGACTTAAACTCAAGGTCTTTTATTTCTAAATCATTATTTCTTTGTTTATCTGTAAAATCTCTAAAAAGAGTTAAAGTTCCTGTATCTGTGGTTCCTGAAGAAGAATTTGCTATTATTGATATGTCGTTATCTCCATATTTTAAATCATCTATGTCTTCAGTAAACATTACTTTTATTTTTTTACTCTCTCCTGGCTCTAAACTAAAATCATTTTCAGAAAAATTAATCCAGTTTTTTGATGAATTAATATTTATTAAATTTAAATTAACGTTTCCTTTATTTTTTATTGTTATGTTTTTACTATTCTCTCTTATCACATCAAATTCTTGAGTGGAAACTGAAATTTGTTTTGATTCTGGTACATTGACTTTTAATGTAAGGTTTTTTGATTGTGGACTTCCAGAGGTTCCATTATGATCTCCCGATATTACTAATTCTCCCGAATAATTTCCTTCAGGAGTGTGTCCAGGAATTAAAACTTTAACTTTTATATTAGAACTATTTTCACTTCCTTTTATCTTATCAGGTATTGAGCTTACTGAAATATTTCCAGAAGAAATTTTTTCTTTTTCTGTTAAATCAGTTGGGGAAACTGAAATATTAACTACAGAATGATTAGCAGTATCTGAATTTTCGTTTTCTATCTTAAAATTAAAACTTTTTGAACTTCCATGAGGGATGTTCAATTCTGTAGAAGAAGGATGTAAAGTAATAGCAGCACTAACAAAACTCATAACTAAAAGTAAAATAAAAATACTTGCTATTCCAAGATTCAATAATTTTGATCTCATTTTGTTGTAATTCTGTAGTTACAGAAGTTTAAAAACCTTTTGGTGTTTTATAGAGAATAAATACTTAATCGTTTTTGATAATTTTTCCAGTTTTATTATAGCCTTTTTCGGTGTTAATTCTATAAATATATGTTCCGTTTGGACCTGTTATGTTAAATCTTTTTGTTCCTTTAGAATCATTTTCAATTAATTCTTTATCTAAAGATTGTCCATTCATATTATAAATATTAATTGAACCATCTTGAGGTTTTTCAAAATTATATTTAATATTTACATCTCCCCTGGTTGGATTAGGGTATGCCTTAGTAGAGTAATCTTCAAAAGTTGGTTTGTTTATTCCTTGGTAAGTTGAATCACTATAAACTGTATCAAAAACAGAAGTGTCATTTCCTGCTCTGTCCCTAGCATAAATTTCAATATTATTTTCTCCTTCTTGATATCCTACTCTTGCAGTATCTCTTAAAACTCCTGCAGAATCTATTAAACTTTTATCTATTCCTCTCGCCTTTCCATTTACAACATACCAAGCTGTATCTAAATTCTCTTCAATTATTTCCCAAACTAAATCATTATCTTTTATTGTGTCTTCTTGAGGTTTTGTTATATTTGCTATTGGAGGAGTATTATCATATCTCCAAGTTCTTGTTATTGAAGAATCATTTCCTGCATTATCTACAAAATAATACTCTACTTTGTTTGTATCTCCAATTACTCCTTCTAAACTTTTTCCATTACTCCTTTCCCAATCAATCTTGTTTCCGTTTAATTTTATATAGGAGTTTGCTGAATCTATTCCAGAAATTGCATCTGAAACAGTAAAATCATTTACAGGATGTGTAGAATAAACTCCATCTTTATCAGGGTGGTTGACATTCATAGCAGGTGAAGTATTATCATAAATAAAATTAATTGTTTTGTTTGATAAGTTTCCTGCAATATCTCTTGCATAAATTTGTACTTGATGTTCTCCTTCAATTTCTGGAACTGAAATTGTATCTGAATGAGATTTTTTTGGAGGGAAAACCTCATTAACTCCTAAATTCACATTTTGTTTAGAATAATCATCTAATTGGTACCATAAAGTATCTAAAAAATTACTATTATTTGAGCTTGTATCTGAAACTGTAAACATAAAATTTTCAAGAGTATTTTTGTTATAAGAAGAATTGTTTTGAAGATTGAAATTTATTTCAGGACTTTGATTATCATATTTTGGATTTTCAGAAACAAACCTATTAGAACTTGCAGAATAAGATAAATTAGTGTTTCCCACACTATCTACATTCCATTCAAGAAAAGTCATATCTATAAAATTTCCTGTTCCTTTATTATAACCATAATTATATTTTACTTCTATTTTTGAGCCATTAGAAAAAGAATTTTTTTCACTATCGTCTGCTGGATTAAAGAAATACCAATTATCTATTTTTGTGGCATCATCTCCAGTTAAAATACCATTAAACCATTCATCTCCTTTAGTGTTGTGAACACTATAAACTGGAAGATTAAATCTTCTCAATGTTTCTAAAGATTCTGGATTTTGCGAAAGAGTATTGCTATATTCTTCTTGAGTTATATCTGAAAGATTTCTAATTCCTTTTGAATTTATTTCGACTTGTCTTGAATAATTTCTATTATTCCATACTTCTCCAGGAGTAGAATTTTCAGGAATTGAATCTGTTTTATCTAATGAATTTATATTTCTAATCCAGTTCTCTTTTTGATTGCTAGTCAAACTAGTCCAAAATCTTCCTGGAAGATAAGATTTATTTCCTTCATCAATATATTTTAAAATCATTGCTTTATCTATTGGAGTAATAATTCCATCACCATCAATGTCTGCCCTATCATATACTTCTGAAATTTCTCCACTTAATCTTGGTTGTCCATTTAAATTAATTGAATATCTTGGGTTAGGCACATTTTTCCCTAATAAATTATTTATTGAATCAACATCTGCATTAGTTATTTTTCCATCTTTATTCAAATCTCCATTACCATAACTTGAACTTACTTGGGTTTCTGATTGTTTAAATGGGTTAATAAGCCAATGTTTGTCAAAACCATTAGATGAATTACGATATACAAAATTTCTTTGAGTGGTAACTGCGTTTCCTGCTGAGTCTGTGAAGAAATATTCTAGGGTGTTAGTTCCTTCAAGAAGATTTTCTAAAGTATCCCCATTACTTTGTTCCCAACCAATCTTGTTTCCATTCAATTTTATGCATGAGTTAGTTGAATCTAAATAATTGTCTGAAACACTAAAAGAATTAATCGGCTTATTCAAATAAAGGCTGTCATTCTTTGGAGAAGATACACTTAAAGAAGGGTGTGTTGTATCATAAACAAAATTTTTTATTATGGACGAATCATTTCCTGCTGAGTCTGTGAAGAAATATTCAATTGAATTATTTCCTTCTATAGGGTTTAAAGGCATTCCTTGAATAGAATCCCAATTAAAAATTGTGTCATTGTTAAATTTTATGAAAGAGTTTGTTGAATCTATTCCTGAAATAGAATCTGATACATTAAAATTATTAAGAGGTCTGTAAGAATAATAATTTCTGTCTTGTATTGAATCAACATTAAAAAAAGGAGCTGTTGTATCATAAACAAAATTTTTTATTATGGACGAATCATTTCCTGCTGAGTCTGTGAAGAAATATTCAATTGAATTATTTCCTTCTATAGGGTTTAAAGGCATTCCTTGAATAGAATCCCAATTAAAAATTGTGTCATTGTTAAATTTTATGAAAGAGTTTGTTGAATCTAAATAAGTATCTGAAGCTGTGAATTGATTAGTTGGTTTATATGAATAATACATCTCATTTTGAGGTGATGTTGCATTTACACTTGGCTTTGTTGTATCATAAACAAAATTTTTTATTATAGATGAGTCATTTCCTGCTGAGTCTGTGAAAAAATATTCTATTCTGTTTGTTGTATCTGCTAAAGGATTTAAAGTTTCTCCATTTAAAGAGTCCCAATTAAAAATTGTGTCATTGTTAAATTTTATGAAAGAGTTTGTTGAATCTAAATAAGTATCTGAAGCTGTGAATTGATTAGTTGGTTTATATGAATAATACATCTCATTTTGAGGTGATGTTGCATTTACACTTGGCTTTGTTGTATCATAAACAAAATTTTTTATTATAGATGAGTCATTTCCTGCTGAGTCTGTGAAAAAATATTCTATTCTGTTTGTTGTATCTGCTAAAGGATTTAAAGTTTCTCCATTTAAAGAGTCCCAATTAAAAATTGTGTCATTGTTAAATTTTATGAAAGAGTTTGTTGAATCTAAATAAGTATCTGAAGCTGTGAATTGATTAGTTGGTTTATATGAATAATACATCTCATTTTGAGGTGATGTTGCATTTACACTTGGCTTTGTTGTATCATAAACAAAACTATTTGTTATGGCGGTATCATTTCCTAAAGTATCTCTAAAATAATATTCCAAAGCATTATTCCCTTCTATTGAATTTAATGTGTCTCCGTTGCTAGTTGCCCATCCTATAGGATTTCCATTTAATTCTATATATGAATTTGCTGAATCTATTCCAGAAACTGTGTCTGAAACATTGAAATCATTTATTAAATCAGTATTGTGATATGTTTTGTTTTGAGGATTATTTATTAAGATAGTTGGAGATTTACTATCAAAATCAAAATTATTAATTACATTTGTATCATTTCCTACTGAGTCTGTGAAAAAATATTCTATTGTATTATTTCCTTGTTGAGGATTTAAAGTTTCTCCATTTAAAGAGTCCCAATTAAAAATTGTGTCATTGTTAAATTTTATGAAAGAGCTTGTTGAATCTATTCCAGAAGAATCATCTGAAACAGTAAATTGGCTTATTGGTTTAGTATTGTAAATAGTATCTTGAACAGGTGAGATAACATTTAAGTTAGGAGCAAGAGTGTCTTGAGCATTTAAATTTAATAAACTCAACCCAGTTAAACTTAATGGTAGAATTACATTTTTCTTAATTCCTTTTCCTAATTTTTTCAAAGGGTTTGTCATTTTCTATTGTTATCATTTTGTAATTACATCTTTATAAATTTAACGATTGTAATTTTATTAGTTTATAAAAATAAGTTAAAAAGTTTTATATAGTATTTTTCATTATATTATTTATAAAATGACTTTAAAATCAAGGGAAAATTCTGTAGGAGCATGGGCTTTTCTTATTGGTGTTGTTCTAGCAATTATAATAGGAATTTCTTCAGCATTAATACCTATTCCTGCTATGGAAGAATATTCTGCTCAAATTTATGCTATTTTGGTTATTTTAGGTATTATAATTGGTTTCATGAATGTTTCTGGAAAAGACACTCAATCTTTTATGTTAGCTGGAGCAGTTTTAGTAGTTGTGAGTAGATTTGGTATGGATAGTGTTACTGGTTCTATAATTGGTATTGGGATAGGGGATGCTGTCTCTTCTGTATTTGCTGCATTATTAGGATTATTTGTTCCTGCAACAATCATTGTGGCACTAAAATCAGTTTTCTCAATAGCTAAAGTATAATTATTTTTCAGGCAAATCATTTATATTAATTACTTTTGGGCTATCTAAATCTAATCTTGGACAAGCTGTATTTATCCAAGAGTCTATTTTTGAAAAATTTTCTAATTCATTAAAATTTAAATTATTTGCAATAAAGAAATATGGTTCTTTGTTTCTAATTTTATTTTTTAAATCTAAAGCCCTCTTAATTTTATTTTGCCCAGGTTTTGTTGAAATTAAAATCCCTACTTTTTCTGAATTGAGATAATTTAAATAAGAGGATTTCTTCTTTGCTTCAAGATTTTTTATTTCTTTTTCTGAAATTTTTTCTATATTATAATTGTCAAAAACATAAACAGGTTTTTTGGTTTCATAAGCTAAAGAAATTCCGTGGAATTTTCCTGAAGAAATTAGAAGAACCACATCTGTTTCTTTAGAAATAGAAGGTTTTAAACAACCTAATATTTGTGAAAAATTTAATATATTATGTGAATCAGAAAGACTATTTTTAATTTCTTTTGCAATCTCTTCATATTGTATAGAATAGAAAATAGAAATATTTTTTTGAAGTTTTTTTAATTCAGAAATTTTAGATTTCTTCAAATATTCATTGATTTTACAGGGTATAAACAAAGTTTCCATAATCTCTAATAGAAATAATTAATTAAAAATTTAACTCAAATCTAAAGTGTCTTCAGTTTCTTTTTGTTTCTTTTTTTGAGTGTTTCCTTTCCCTACCTGAGCAAAAGAAGGTGTTGCAATTATAATGTCTGGTTGATCTCTTCCAAATCCCTTAATATCTCCTTGAAGGGCATCTGTTGTTTTTTTAATTTTTGAAACAGCTCTTTTTAATTCGATTGAATCTTTTTGTCTTAATGGTTTTACATTTATAACTGCTATAGTATATCCTTCTCTTAAAGCATTAAGAACATCATTAACATCTTCATATTCATTAATTACGAATAAATTTACATTAACTTTTTTCTCTCTTTTTTCTTGTTCTAAGTCAATTTCCAAATAATCTTCAGAAAAACCTTCTCCTGAAGATTCAGAAAAAATATCCCTTATTCTTTTAAATACCATAGTAAAAATATTATTTGAAGATTTATAAAGATTTCGTAACTATAATGAAATTAATTATTATCTTTACCTTCTTCGTCTTTATTTTCTTTCTTGTTTTCCCCCAAAATCTCTCCTCTTAATTGTTCTAATTTATCGTTTATTGTTTTTTCTTGTTTCTCTATAGAAGATAATCTTGAATTTATTGTTTTTTCTTTTTCTTGGAGTTCTTTTTTTGTTTTTTCTTTTTCTGTTTTTAACATTAATTGTCCCACTATTTTATATACTTCATCCCCTCCAGATTCTAATTCTTTTACTGCTGATTGAGTCTCAGAAAGTTCCATTTGAAGAGATTGTTTTTGATAAATTAAATTTTGTAAATTTTGTTCTAGAAATTGCATTTGTTGAATTTTTTCTTGAGACATTTTAATCTGTTTTTATTTTTTTTGATTTTGTCCGAGGTTTAAAGAAAATTTTACTCCCACAATTAGGACAAACAAATCTCTTATCTAAATCTTTTAGTGAGATTTTCTTTCCGCATTTAAAACATTTATAAGTTGTAGCCATTTTATTCTAAGTGATATGTATTTGAAGCAAATTTTTTATTACATTTGGAACATTGCCAAATTCCTTTAGATAATCTCTTAACACCCAATTTTTCACAATAAGGGCATTTTTGTTTTTTTCTTTGTTTGATTTCAACACTAATTAATTCGGATTTTGGTTTTTTACCATATCTGGGACCAAATCTTCCTGCTGATTTAATTTTTTTAAGTTTATTAGCCATTTTAAATATTTTGGTTTTATGTAATTTTCAATATAAATAAGGGTTTTTAAAACTATTCGTTAATAATTTTTATAGTTTATCTTTTTGAAAGATACTATCTAGGAAGGGTTGGTTTCATTTGATAAAATTTTAATTTTAGCGAATGAACTAAAGTTCAAATCCTAAGAACAGGTGGTGGAGGGAAGTTTTTTTGGAGCGTGTCTTTTTTTTTGAAAAAAAATCAAAAATTCAGAGAATTTTAGTTATTGCATATTTCCAATATTCAAAGAGGAAATTTACAATAGACCGATGGGGATGCCCGGATTTGGGCTCCAAACATCTCTTCGAGATTTGGGCCTGTTTCGTATTTCTCCATGAGTTTAGAAATCCAAAACAAACCGCAAGCGCTTCAAATCATAAAAAATGGGGATGCCCGGATTTGAACCGGGGTCATCAAGCCCCAAACCTGATAGGCTAGCCAGGCTACCCCACATCCCCATGATTTAAAATAGAAATAAAAACCCTTAATAAATTTTGCTAATTACTTTTTGGCTTCTTTTTTTGCCTCTTCACCTTCTTTTGGTTTTTCAGTAGTACTTGATTCTTTTTCTTCAGCAGCTTCTTTCTCTTGTTTTAATGCTGCTTTTTGTTTAGAAGAAATTTGTTTAAAATATGTGTCTAATTCTTTTCTTTTTTCTTCAGGAGTTTCTGTTTTTTCTTCTTGAATTTCTTTATCATATTTTCCTTTATCAATTTCTCCTTCTATTTCAACTGCAGGTTTATTCTCAACTAAAACACCTAAACTAACACATGTCCCTATAACTGTTTTAACAGCAGTCTTTAAATTATTGCAAAGAAGATTTTGCATTTTTGTTTTTGCTACTGAAATTATTTGTTCTATAGAAGCATTAGCAGCATAAGATTTAGCTTGAGTTCCTGAACCCTTTTCTATCCCTAATTCTTTTTTTAATAGTTCTGAAACAGGAGGTGAAAAAACATTAACTTCAAATTCTTTTGTTCCTGCATCAATATCTAATTCCACGGGAACCTTCAATCCTTTGAAATCTTTTGTAGCATCATTTACTTGTTGAATTATTTGTCCCATATTCAAACCTAATGGGCCTATTTTTTGGCTTAATGCTGGTCCTGGCTTCATTGCTCCCCCTTCAATTAATAGTTTAACTTGCATTTGAAATATCCTCCTGAGAAATTAATTTATTCATTTTCTTCTCCTTCTAATTCTTCAGATTCTCTTCTTATAACCTTTACATTATCTAATTTAATTGTTACTGGTAATGGAACGGCTGCTCCTAATAAACTTACAACAACTTCTTCTTTTTGTTTATCAATTCTCTGAACCTTTCCTTTTTCTCTTTTGAAGGGTTCTGAAAGAATCTCCACTATATCACCTTCTTCAATAGAAACTGTTTCAACAGAAGGTTGAACCATTCCTTCAATTTCTGCATAATCAACAGTTTTTCCAATTATCCCCTTTACATAAGGAAGATTAAATGCAGCTTCTTCTGCTGATTCTCTCTCTTCTGCCTCTAAAATAATATATCCTCTTAAACCATGTGGTTTTAAAACAGAATAAACATTAAGATTTTTCTTTTTAGCCCTATCTGCTATCATTTCTACTGCTCTTTCTTCCTTGTTTGTTGTTACTTTTATAATAAAAATCATTTTATCGGATGCTTACGCTACTTCTTAATCTCTCAAGAAGTAGGTAAAAGTATTTAAAAATTTGGGTTTATAAATTTTTGGTTTTAGAGTTCTTTTTTAGATAATATTTTTTCTGCTTCTTTTTGATAAATTAA
>CAYWWB010000019.1:0-6723 GCA_964462045.1 Candidatus Woesearchaeota archaeon
TAATGTTTGAAGTAGATAATGCAATAAAAACATGTTTAGAGTTAGATTAATCAACTAAACCACCATCTAAAGATTTCACAACTCTTTCTTTTTCTTTAAAAGAAGGCTCTTTCATTTTAACTTGATTCTTCATATCATTTTGATAATAAAAGTTCAAAGAATCAACCCATGATTTACATTTTCCTAATTCAGATTTGTAAACAGAATCTATTTTTTCTTCATATTGTGATTTTGTTGGATTTTTTTGATTTAAATCAGTTAATTTACTTTCAACTAAATCATGAGTAGTAGCACCAATCCCAAATCCATATATTAGTGCTAATGCACCCCTGGATAAACCCTTTGCGTTTCTAAAAATTATATTATATTCATTAGCAACAGGAAGATAACTTCCAACTTTTTTAGCTCCATCTAAAAACTTCTTTCCAAAACTTTTATCAATTGAACCTTTTTTTACTGGCATCTTATTATTTTCTATTTTAGCTAATATTTAAGTATTATTATACTAAAAAAATAAAATCCTCTTTTTAAAAAAAAGGGAGAAAGCAAAAAAATAAAAAGTAAAAAAAATAAAAAAGCAATTAGTAATAGCTTTCTCCGAAGTCTTCGTTTTTCTTAGATTTTTTTCCTAACAAAACAACCAATACCACTAGTAAAACAGCAAAGATTACTGCTAAAACAACAGTTAAAGCAACAGCACCATTTGAATTACTATTTCTAGTATCCAAAACAAGATTTGCTTTTCCTTTAAATGTTTCTCCTGAGAATACATTCACGCTGAATTGATATTCTCCTCTTTCAGAAACACTTGCTGTTATAGTAGTTGTTTTTGTTAATCCAGCAGGAACTGAAACTAATTTTGTCTCAGTTTCAGCAAGAACATCTCCACTTGTTTCTACAACAATTCTATAAACTTTCAATTCATTTGTTGGATTTACAAGCACCACATCATAATCAACTTCTTGATTTCTTGATGCTATTTTTCTTGCTTCTGGAACTACTATAGGTCCGTTAAAGTCATTTTCAACAGTGATTTGTTTTGCTCTTTCAACACTTAAATCACTATTGCTTGCTTTAGCTTTCAACTCATAGTTTCCTGCTTTTGCATCTTCAGGTATATTCAAGTAGAATCTTCCTGTTTCAACATCATTGTTATTGAAATTTTCAACAGCAACTAAGTCTCCAAAGTAAGATTGTCTTTGAATACCTAAACCTGGAATAGATACTTCAACATACATATCATTCAATTTGTTATAACCAGTGTTTTTTAAAGCAATATCTACTGGATAAAGATCTCCAGCTCCAATGCTTTGGCTAGCACTGATAGACATAATGTCTGCACTGTATGTTGCTCTTTGAACTCTTAAATCTATCTCATGTTCAGTTTGGTAATCTTCATTCCAAATTTCGATTTCTACACGAAGATTTCCACTTACTTCTTCTTTAAGTTCTGAGGGTATATTAAGAACTAATTTCTTTCTGTATTTGATTCCTCTCTCTATATCGAAAGTTGTTGATACAGATGAAATGTCTGTTTTTCCACCAGTAACTTCTGCTTCAATTTTAACATCAGATGTAGTTTCTAAAGCTGTAAAGTAAACTTCAATAGGAATTGTTTCTCCAGCAATAACAGCAATTTCTTGATCTACATTGCTTTCAATTCCATTAACTTCTACTTTATCAATAGTTGCTAAATCTGTTGCAGCAGTAACTACTGAAGCTAATACAAGAATACTTAAGATTGTTAGGAAAAAACCCTTAAGGTTTTTCATTTCCATTTTCATCATTAAATTAAATTTATTTTTGTTTTTGGGAAACAAAGTTTCCTTTTTCATTGTAATAAAATGAATGAAAAAAATCTTTATAAACTTTATGGTGATTACAAATTTTTGTAATGATAAAGTTACTAATTGTATGGACAATTAGTGAAAAATATTTTTATTATTTTTATCGTCGAAAAAAATAGAAAAAAGAAAGGGAATAAATCCCTTCCAGTTTATAAACTTAACATTTTTATTTTGTCACTTGTTGCAGAAAAATTATTTGCAACAATTATTTGAACTCCTGCTTGCTCTGCAGATTGAACAATAGATTTTGTAACATTGCCATCCAAAACAATAATGGAAATGGATTCGTTTGGACTTTTTAAAACTCTACCTAACCCTTTATTAGAAACTGATTTTATTTTCTCTAAGGAGTCATCTAAAAGCACAGCTTTATTGCTTCCTTTTATTCCTTTCAATGTTTCTTTTAACTTGGATTTGGTATCTTCATTTACCTCTATTTCTTTTTGTTCTTTTGAGGTTTTACTGGTTTCTTCTGATTCTTCTTTATAAGAAGATTTCATTCTGTTTCTTCTTAAATAATCTTCTAAAGACATTTTTTTTCTCAAAGCCATTAAAATTTCTTTACTAGTAAGCTCTTCAACTTCTTTTCCTTCAGGAGCTACTGCAACAGCTTTAACTTTTACATTATCTACTGCATTCTGAGCAATTAATTTTCCTCCCCTATCTCCATCTAAAAAAAGAATAATGTCTTTTTCTTTTCCAAGTTCCGAAATTGTATCTGGAAGTTTAGTCCCATTCATTCCAATCACATTATTAATGCCTGCTCTAAGTAAATTCAAAACATCTGCTCTTCCTTCAACAACAATAACTTCTTTATCACTTAAGTCACCACAAGGAAGCCCTTCATCTCCATATTTCTTTATTTCTGATGTCCTAACAGAATATTTGATTTCATTAGAAATTTGTCTTGAATCAGTTGATTCTCCAAATTGTTTCATAAGCTTTTTTGCTCTATCAACAATGTAATCCCTCTTACTACCTCTAACATCTTCAATTTTTTCAACTTCGATATTAGCGTCGCAAGGCCCAATCCTATCAATTGTTTCAATTGCAGCAGCAATTAGTGTTGTTTCAGATTGTTCAAGGGCAGATGGAATTTGAATTTTTCCTTCTGTTCTTTTATCTTTTCTATCTAATTCAACTTCAACTCTCCCAATTTTTCCTTCTTTTTGAAGTTCTCTCATATCTAAATCAGATCCCAGGAGTCCTTCCGTTTGCCCAAAGACAGCCCCTATAACATCTGGTTTTTCAAGAGCTCCTTCAACTGAAAAAGTTGCATGAACCATATACTTAATTGAAACCGGACTTATTTTTGCCATTTTAAGTTTTACCTATTATTTAATTAATAATGAAATCTATGATTTCTCAAATAGAAAAATATCAAATAACACAACTTCCTTCTGAAAGTGTGGGTATGAACATGAAATTAATAATAATTGTGATATTTTTCTATTCTGAGTTTATAAAAGAAAAAAGGTTTTTAAAGGTTTCTTAAATCAAACTATAAATTTTTTTGTAATATGATACATTGCACTAAATTTAGCTTCTTCTTCATTTTTGCCTTCTTTTCTATAAGAATCATACAAATCACAAAAACTATTTACAAAAGAATCATGAGAAATCTTTCTTTCTTTTCCCTCAATTCCCAATCCATGTATTCCCATTTCAAAAACAAAATCTAAATAATTGCTTTCAGTATTATTAATTATAGCCTCATTTACTTTTTCATTTAAATTATAAAATTTTATCAAATCATTCATCAAAAAGTAAAATTATTACACTTTAAAAACATATTTACAAAAATTAATTACAAGAAAAATTTTTAAAATAAGAAAGAGGTATTTCTTTCTCTTTCATTTTTTCTAAAAAATCATTAAAGGGATAGTGTTTCAACCAATATTTTAAAGTTTTTCTTCCCTTCTCTCTAATCTTGTCTGGATTTGAGAACATTTTTTTTAATTCTAAATAAGAATCAATTGAATCATCATTCCCTTTTAAAATCTCGTTTTCATAGTGGGCGAATGAACTAAGAATTTTTAAACCTGATTCAGGAAAACCTTTTGTTTTTCTTTTGTATTTTAAAGGCATTAGTGGATAATAATATTTGAATATTTTATTATATGCCTTCCTCAAATTTTCCAAATTTTCAACAGGATTTCCATTTAAGATATTTCTTATAGCATCAATATAATTCATATTCTAAATAAAAAAAAGAATTTTATAAAAATTACTATATTAAATATTTCAAAATAAAAATAAAGAAAAAAACAATTTATTGTTTTTGTTTAGTAATTTCTAAACACATACCTGCAGCTACTGTTTGTCCAGCATCTCTTACTGCAAATCTACCCATAAATGGATTATCTTTTTGTGTTTCTAAACATAAAGGTTGCATTGGTTTTAACTTAACTTTAGCTACATCTCCATTTTTTAAGAAATCAGGGTTTTCTTTTACAACTTGTCCTGATTTAGGATCTATTTGTTCTAATAATTCAACAAATTGACATGGAATTTGAGCAGTGTGGACATGGAATACTGGTGTATATCCTTTAGCTAAAACACTAGGATGATTAATTACAGCAACTTGAGCAATAAATTCTTCAACTAATGGAATTGGTTTAGCTGCATCGCAAATAACATCTCCTCTTGCAATATCTTTTTTACCTACTCCCCTAATATTAATACCAACATTATCTCCAGCTTGAGCTTCTGGGTGAGATTCATGATGCATTTCAATTGTCTTAACTTCACCACCAACACCTTCACCAGTTCTACCTGGAAGAACTTTAACTTTTTGTCCTTGTTTCATAACCCCTGTTTCAATCTTACCTACAGGAACTGTCCCAATACCAGTAATATCATAAACATCTTGAACCGGCATTCTCATTGGTAATTCCACAGGTGATTCTGGAGCAGGAAATTTATCTATTTGTTCTAAAAGTGTAGGTCCTTTATACCAAGTCATATTTTCTGATTTAGTATGAACATTATCTCCTTTTAATCCTGAACAAGGTATAAAAGTAACTGTATCGGGTTTAATTCCAACTTGTGTTAATAATTTTGAAACATCTTCTTTAACTTGATTAAATTTTTCTTCTTTATACTCAACAGCATCCATTTTATTAACTGCAACTGAAATGTTTTTTACTCCCATAGTTCTTAATAACCATAAGTGTTCTGTAGTTTGTGGTTGAACACCTGCAGGAGCAGCAACAACTAAAAAACCAGCATCTGCTTGAGATGTACCAGTAATCATATTTTTAACAAAGTCTTTGTGTCCAGGAGCATCAATAATTGTAACTTCATAATTTTGAGTTATTAATTTTTGATAAGCTAAATCAATAGTAACTCCTCTTTCTCTTTCTTCCTTAACTTTATCCATGATGTAAGCAAATTCAAATCCTGCCTTCCCATGTTTTTCAGCTTCATCTTTTAATTTTTTGAATTCTTGTTCAGAAATAGCTCCAGAGTTAAGCATAATTTGTCCTACACAAGTAGATTTTCCAGCATCTACATGCCCTACGAAAACAACATTCATTCTTGGTTTATCTCTAGCCATTTTATTTTATATTTTTATATTTTTATTTTGAATAATGAATTATAAAAAATCTCATTTATAAACTTTTCGGTTTTATTATGTATTTTTGTTTTTCCCGAGGATTATTTTTAAAATAATTAAATATAAATTCTATAATAAAAACGAGGTTTTTTAAAAAACATCATAATTTCCAGAAGCATTCCAACAAACATAACCTGGAATATCACAATCCCTAACTGCTTTTACTTGTTCTAAAAATTCAGAAGAATTATAATTAAAAGCTTGAATCATAGGAATTATTTTTGTTTTAGAGGAAACTCTTTTCAAAGTTTCTTTACATGAATAAGTAATTATGTCGTAAGGATGTCTTTCAGGATTTTCAAAACCTAAAAAACCTTTTGAAAAATGTGACGGGTAAATCATAGGATAAATTGTATCAGCATATTTTTCAAGTGTCTTTAATCTTTGTCCTATTCTAGATTTATTATTTAAAAAAGAACAATATCCAAATGTATGTAATCCCAAATCAATATCAGAATTTAAATTTTCTTTTATTTTTTTTACAATTGAATCTATAACATCACATTTTTCATAATCAGAACCAAATTTCTTTGTTACTGGAAATCTTATATAATCCAAAACAATTTTTTTAAAACCTTTTTCAGATTCTTCATTCAACAAATCTATATTATAATCTAAAACATTTTTATTTCTAACATCCACCCATTTTTGAGAACCTTTTAAAAAAAGTCTAAAATCTTTTGAATTTTCATAAAGATGGGCATCATTAAACATAACATGTCTAGCAATTAAATCAATGTTTTTTTGTTTTGCTCTTTTCATAAGATAATCAAAATCTATCTCCCCATAAGAATTATCTCGGGATTTATATTGGCTTTTTATTTTTTTAGCGAGAGCATTTTTAGGAGAATATAATAGTTTTCCCAAGTCATCTTTAACATCAATCATCAATGTATTTATTCCGCACTTCTCTTTCAAATTAAAAAAATTTTCAAGACTTTTTTTATTAATAGCACGCCATCCAGGAACATAAACTCCCTTAATCATCTCATTATTTTTAAAAAAAGAAAACAAAGAATTTGAAAAAAATAAAAAACTGGTAAACGCGGATTTTTTTATAAAATCTCTTCGATTAATCATAATTATTTAAAAAATATGCAACTTAAAAATATTTATATTCTAAAACACAAATAACAAAACCCTTTGATTTTCAGAAAGTCCTTTTCTCTCTTATTTTTCTAATAACATTGTTTTACATTCGTGCTTGAATTTCATTAGAAATTAAAGTGCGAACTAAAAATTAGAATAATTTTTTGT
>CAYWWB010000019.1:6823-10367 GCA_964462045.1 Candidatus Woesearchaeota archaeon
AATTAAAGTGCGAACTAAAAATTAGAATAATTTTTTGTCTGTGATGTAAAACTATTGATTCTCACTAAGTCCTTTTCTCTCACGAATCTTTCTAATAACATCGTTTTGCATTCCAGAGGGAATTTTTTCAAAATCCTGGTTCAATAAAGAACTTGTCCCTCTACCCTCTGTAGCTGAACGTAAATCATTTGACCACCCAAGCATTTCCGCAACAGGGAGCTTAGCTTTAATCTCTGCTTCTGTTCCTTCTTGTTGCATATCAAGCATTTGTCCCCTCTTTCCACCAACAAGTTTTGTAATATCTCCCATAAATTTATCAGGAACTTCAATAACATGAGTTTGTATTGGTTCTAAAATTGTAGGTTTAGCATTTCTAACTGCTCCTTGAATACCTTCTCTAACTGCAGGTAAAACTTGAGCAGGACCCCTATGAATAGCATCTTCGTGAAGTTTAATATCTACAAGTGAAACTTTTAGTTTCATACAAGGCTCTCTTGCTAATGGTCCTTGATCCATAACATTTTCAAAAGCATCTAAAACCATTTCAATAACTTCACCAATATGAACTTCTCCTCGAGTTTCATCTAAAAACATATTACCATTATAAATTTCTCTAACATTTCTAATCTCATCACCACTCCAACCCAAATTAGATAAAGCATCTGCAACTGCTTGACTTTTCTTTTTAACTCTTCCCTCAGGTAAATCACCAGAACGAATTGCATTAAAAAGATCTTTTTCCAGGGGTTCCACCTTAATGAAAAAACTATTATGTTTGTTTGGACTTCTTCCTTCAAAAGGTGATGGAGATTGTCCCTCGACAGATTCCCTATAAACAATAATTGGCGGAGATGTTTTAACATCCAAACCTTTTTCAGTTTTTATTCTATTTTCTATAATTTCTAAATGTAATTCACCCATACCAGAAAGTAAAGATTCCCCTGTTTTTTCATTAATTTCAACTTTAATTGAAGGATCTTCTTTAGAAATTTGTTTCAATACTTCAACTAATTTAGGTAAATCAGCAGCATTTTTTACTTCAATTGATTTTGTAACAACAGGTTCAAATAAATGTGTAATAGCTTCAAAAGGAGTCATTTCACTTTTACTTACTGTTTCACCTGCAACAATATCTCTTAATCCTACAACACCTACAATATTTCCAGCTGGAACTTCATCAACAACAATTCTTTGAGCTCCTTTATAAATTGAAACTTGTTGAACTCTTGCAGGTTTTTTAGCCATATTTAAATAAACATCATCCCCCTGTTTTAATGTTCCAGAAAATAATCTACCAGCAGCAACTTCACCAGCATGCTTATCAATTACAATTTTTGTAGGAACAAAAACAGGCTCCCCTTGGGCATTACAAGCTACCAAATCTTTTCCTAATTCAGAATCCTCATCTCCGTGCCAAATTCTTGGAATTCTATATTCTTGAGCTTTAACAGGATTTGGATGATGATTAACAGTCATATTCAAAACAACATCATGTAATGGGGCTTTTTTTGCTAATTCCTTGTAATTATCATTTTCATAAGCATCAATAATGTCTTTAAATGTAATATTATTATTTTTCATATAGGGAAAACTTAAAGCCCAATTATGAAATGCAGAACCAAAAGCAACACTCCCGTCAGCAACTCCGACTTTCCATTTTTCTTTGTAACCTTCAGGCGCAATACCTTCAATTAACTTATTAACTTGATTTATAATCCCAATAAATTTTTTCTCCATTTCTTCTGGAGTTAATTTAACTTCTTTGATTAATCTATCCACTTTATTTATAAATAAAACTGGTTTAACTAATTCTTTTAATGCCTGTCTAAGAACAGTTTCAGTTTGAGGCATAACTCCTTCAACAGCACAACTTAAAACAACACAACCATCAACAGCCCTCATTGCTCTAGTCACATCTCCCCCAAAATCAACATGCCCAGGAGTATCTATAAGATTAATTAAATAATCATCACCTGAAACCTTATGAACCATACTCACCGAAGCACTATCAATTGTAATTCCTCTTGAAGATTCATCCTCGTGAAAATCCAAAGCTCTTTGTTTTCCTGCTGTTTCCGAAGAAAGCATACCTGCTCCAGCCAAAAGATTATCAGAAAAAGTTGTTTTTCCGTGGTCAATATGGGCAGCAATAGCTATGTTTCTAATATTTTCTTGCTGTTTCATTAATTTAACTACAGGTGTATAATCTGCCATTTTATATCAATCCTTAATTAAATCTATTTATAAAGATTTTGGAGAATTATTCTATTTCATTAATCCAAAAAATTATTTTTATCATTATTATCATCGTTTTTATCTTTGTCTTCAGAAAAGAATTTTAAAACCCATCCAATCATCATCTTCATTTCACTATTTCCCCCATAAATATCACTAAAACCAAAAATCTTATTATAGTATTCAAAACCTTTTTTCATATCTTCTTTATTAAAAATATCACTAAATGAAAAATCTTTTCCATAAAAATTTTCAAAATAACTATTTCCTGTTTTTATTTTTTCATATGCTTCAGAAACTGCAATAAATTCTAAATGAGATTCTTGCTTTTTCTCAGGATTTTTATCTGGATGATATTTTAAAGCCAGCTTTCTATATGCTTTTTTAATCTCATCTAAAGAATCATTTTTTGAAACACCTAACCTTTCATAAGGGTTTTTAATTTCCGAGGGTTTTTTCATTTTTTTTTATTAAATCTACATAACAATTTTTTATTACCTCAATATGAGAATCATAAACTTCCTTATATTCATTTAAAGCATTTTCTAATTTTTTATAAGCTAATTTAAATTTTTCATTACTTTCCATTATATTTTTGTCACTAAAATTTTCATTACCAAACACCTTTAATCTTTTTGAACCTTCATCAAGAATTCTTTCAATTTCAGATAAATTTTCCATACCTGTTTTTTTAACATAATCTACTAATCTTTTGAATGTTTCAGAATCCATATTCATCTTTCCTCCTTCAAAATCTTCGCTCTTTTTCATTATTTTACAAACAATTAACTATTTATAAAATCTATTCTTTTATATAATAATAATTTTAAACCCCAAATTCATTAATTAATTATGAAAAAGAATAATTTAGAAAAAGCCATAGATGATATATATGAAGAGCTTTCAGAAAAAGAAAATATAATTAGATATTATAAAAAAGATCATCATTCAAACCAAATAGTTGGGGGTTACTTTTTTCTTGAAAAGAATAAAGAAATGGATTTTCTAAAAAAAACACACGAATTTTTTCTTCCAATTAATTTTCATAAAAAATATGATAAACCCTTAGCAAAACTGGATGAAATAGGGGTAATTGCAGAATATTTTCCTATTTATGGGATAGAAATTTTTGATAAAACAAATGAAAATCTCAAAGAAATTTGCAAAAAAGTTTCAGAAAAATATAATTTAAAATTAATAGAATAGGACAAAAAATCCACTATTAAAAAACACCCCCTCTCCAAAACTTCCATTAAAAAAGATATTTTGAATTATCGAGCAGAATCAGCTTGTTTATTGTGATTTTCTA
>CAYWWB010000019.1:10467-17335 GCA_964462045.1 Candidatus Woesearchaeota archaeon
AAAAAAGATATTTTGAATTATCGAGCAGAATCAGCTTGTTTATTGTGATTTTCTAGAAACATAGTTTTTTCTACCAGCGTAGTTTCTTCTTTTTCTAAAAAAGAAACCCGGGTGCAATAACTAAAAATCTTTGATTTTTTGAAAGCTTACTAATTATCTTGCCGAGTCAGCTTGTTTTTCAGCTTCTGTTTTTTTCTTAACTGCAAAACTCTCATTACTCTTTTCATAAGCCATAAAAATTTCATCAGCTAAACCTTGAGCCAAAGTTTTCTTTTTATTAAATGCTTTATCTGAAGCTCCTTGAGTGAGCCATCTTAAAGCAAGATTTATCCTTCTAATTGGAGAAACATCAACAGCTTGAGGATATCTAGCACCACCATATTCAATCATTGTAACTTCATCTCTAGGAGAAGCATTTTCAACAGCAGTAACTAAAACCTGAATTGGATTTTTTCCTGCTCTTTTTTCAAGCATTTCAAAAGTTTCTAAAATTATGTTCATTAATTTTGAATATTTTCCTGTAATTTCCCCTTTTTCAACTTTATGTTTTTTACCTCTATGTCCAGAAGTAGCAAGTTTATTTTTAAGTCTCTCAACAATATGAATATTTGACTTATCAAATCTTCTTGTGTTTCTTCCCATATCTTTAGCAATAAGTTTTGGTTCTATATTAATCACTTGTTTTAAAGCAGGATCTTCAATCTTAATTTCAGATAAATCATACTTGTCAAATAACTTGAATTGTAATTCTTCTGCCATTATCTTCTACCTTTCTGTATCTTACCTTGAACCAATCTTGGTAGGGGCTGATCATTTACTTTAATTACTTTAAATCTAACACCTGGAATATCTCCTTTAGAACGTCCTTGCTTACCACCTATCCTCTCAATCATAACTTCATCATGCTCATCAATAAACTTTTGTCCAAGATTTCCTGGAATAAAGGCAGAAACTCTTTTACCATTTTTAGTCAACTGAACCTTACAACACTTTCTCATAGCTGAGTTTGGCTGCATAGCTTCTTTTTGAAACTTAGAAAGCACAATTCCTTTAGCTTGGTTCGCTCCTTCGAGAGGATCTGATTTAGCATACAAATTTAAAGTTCTAACTTTATATTTCCTACTTTTCCATCTAAATTTTCTTCTATCTTTCAATAATTTATGTGCATTTTTTAATCCCATTTTAAATATCTAATAAAAATGCTTTTTAAAGGTTTTTATACATTTAATAATTAGGCATTTTTTCATTATGTCCAAATTGGATAACCAAATCAATCTCGGGTGTTAATTTCTCTAATCCTACAGGAGTATCACAAGCCCCAAAACAACTCCCAAACCAAATTAAAAAATCAACACTCCTTAATTGTTTTTTTAAATTATCTACAATTAAAGTTGCATGAGTTTTTAATCCTTCTGGAAATTGTAATAAAACTAAATTTGCTTTTTCTAATTTTATCTTTTCAACAATTTCATCTAATCTCAAATCATAATTAATTTTATTAATTTCCATAACTAAAATAAGAAATATTTGTTTTTAATTCTATTCCTTTATTTTTCTCTTAAAATCAAAATAATTACAATAAAAATTTTGTTTTGTTATTACTCTAAACCCATTTAATAAAAAAATTTCAAATAATTTTTTAGGAAATTTTAAATCAAAATCCAATTTTCTTCTTAGTTTATTACAATACCCATTTTGATAGTCCTTATCTATCTTATTCCAATATCTACAATCACCACAATTTTCCAAATCCTTATAACCAAACTTAAAATATTCTGGATGACTTATTTTAAAACCTTGTTTTAAGAGATAATTTCCAAAATTAGAAGAAAAAAAATTAGAATTAAAATTAATATGTTTTTTTAATGAAAATTTCATATCCATAAAAAAATAAATAAAAAATAGTTTAAAAAGAATTCTCTACAGTAAAATATATTTTAATAGGAAATTTCAATATTAGAATTTCCATCTATTTTTAAATAATCAACAAACCCTGAAAAATGAAGGGTTTTATTTTCAACATTTAAATTACCATAAAAATCCTTAATTTTTAATCTCTCTTCATCTAATCCAAAAATATTTTTACCTTGGTTTAGATTAATTTTTCCTGAACTCACATAATCCAAATTTCTAATATAAACCTCATTAATTAATTGCAATTTTTCAAAATCAAGTTCTTTATTAATTTCAATATCTAATTCCCCTCCTTTCTTTGGAGACATTTCTTGGTTTCCAAAATAAACTTTGTTAACTTTTCCATCTAAAACACTTATTGAAGAACCATCAAAACTAATTTTTCCTTCATAGTCTTCTAAAATAATTTCCTGAGAATCATTCAAACTCATTCCAATATCCTCAATATAAATAAGATTATCAGAATCACCAGAAATTATCAATTTTTCAAAACTATCTTTAAATTCAAAACTATGTGAAGACAAACTAGCATTAAAAATAAAGCCTTCTTGTGTTTGATTTCCCTCTTTAAAGACATTTCCAGAAATTCTAACATCTTCAAAAAAAGCAGAATAAGCTATTGCTCCGATTAATAATAAAAAGAAAAATGCTAAAAATATTTTATGGTTAAATTTTGATTTTTTTTCTTCTTCTGATTTATCCATTTTATCCCTCAATTTGCCTAACTTTAATTATTTGTTTTTCTATTATATCACTAAATTTAGAAGGTTTATTAATGTTTTTGATTTCAGTTGCATTTTCATCTGAAAAGAGCTTAATTTTCAAATTCCCATGTCCCAATATCCATTGCCAAAAAGTTTGTGAAACATAAACATCACTAATTGCAAAAAAATCAATTTTTCTAACAGTCTTATTAAAAATACCATATGTACAGATTACAGACGATTTTTCTATTTCAAATTTAGAATCCATTCTATGAGTTTCAGTCAAATTAATCCCTAAAATAATAAAAATTCCCACACCAGCAAGAACATACCAACTTATATCTTTTCCAATATAATGTAAATAACCCAAAAGTCCTAACAAAAGAATTGCCATAGTATAAAAAGGAATATACGTTTTTCTAGAAGGCCTGGCTTTCATTAAAACCTCTCTTTTTTCTTTACTCATAAATCAATTAATGTTTTGAAGATTATAAATATTTTGTTAGGATTCAAAACTTTTTTAACCCCTCATAAATAACTTAAAATATGGAAAACTCAAAAATAAGACAACCAATTGTAACAGTAGTGGGGCATGTAGATCATGGAAAAACAACAATCCTTGATTGTCTTAGAAATACATGTGTTCAAGAAGGAGAGTGTGGAGGAATAACTCAAAAAATTTCATTTACTTCCTATCCAACTGAACAACTAAAAAAATCTTGTCCTTTAATTGAAAAATCTGGAATTGATTTGAAAATACCTGGTTTTTTATTGATAGATACTCCAGGACATGCTGCTTTCACAAATTTAAGAAAAAGAGGGGGAAGCTTAGCAGACTTAGCAGTTCTTGTAATAGATATAACAGAAGGAATCAAACCTCAAACAGCTGAAGTAATTAAAATTCTAAAACATAATAAAACTCCTTTCATAATTGCTTTAAATAAAGTAGATAAAATTTCTGGATGGAAAAATCAATCAGAAACTTCTCTTAAAGAAACTGTTGAAAATCAAAAACAAAATGTAAAACAAATTTTTGATGAGAAATATATGACTTTAATAGGAGCATTAAATAGCTATGGATTTGATGCAGATTTATATTATAATGTTCAGGACTTTAGAAAAAAAATAGCATTGGTTCCTACTTCTGCAAAAAATCATGAGGGGATTCAAGAATTAATTATGATGCTTTGTGGTTTAAGTCAAAAATACCTATCAGACAGATTAGAACTCAGTGAAAAAGGGAAGGGAGTTGTTCTGGAAATTAAAAAAGATAAATCAACAAATTATATTGAATCTATACTTTATGATGGAATTCTTTCAAAAAATGATGAAATTGCAATTGCAAATTTTGAAACAAAAGAACCCTCAATTTCAAAAATAAGAGTCCTTGAAGAGATACAACCTCTGTGTGCAAAATTCTCTCCAAAAGAAGAAGTTAAAGCAGCTACTGGATTAAGACTCCAACTTTCTGAAAAACAAGAAATACAACCCGGAATGCCTTTTGAAGTTATTAAAAATGATTTAGAAGAAATTAAACAAAAATTTGATAAAGAAATATCGCAAAATGTTGAATCATCTTTATCCAAACAAGGAATAATAGCAAAAGCAGATTCCCTGGGAAGTTTAGAAGCCTTATTGACTTTATTAAAACAAGAAAATATTCCCGTAGTTAAAGTGGGCATTGGAAATATAAATAAAAAAGACATAATTTCAGCAAAAGCAAATTTAGATATTAATGAACTTGATGCGGTTGTAGTTGGTTTTAATGTTTCTATAGATGAAGAAGCAAAAGAACTTGCAAAAAATTACAAAAAAATAAAAATTATAACAGATGAAGTTATTTACAAATTAATTGAAGATTCAGTAGAATTTAGACAAGAAAAACAAAAAGAAATTGAAAAAAGAAGATTAATGGAACTTGCTTCTGTATGTAAATTAGGGATTTTTCATCAATATGTTTTTAGAAATTCAAATCCCGCAATTTTTGGAGTAAATGTAGAAGCTGGAAAACTAAAACAAAATACAATAATGATAAATGAAAAAAATGAAAAAATAGGACAAATAAAAAATATACAATCTGAAAACAAACCTGTTCCAGAGGCAACACAAAATATGGAAGTCGCAATTTCTATTCCAGGAGTAAATTTTGAAAGACAATTAAAAGATACCCAAAAACTTTATAGCAATATTTCAAGCTCCCAATTCAAGAAACTTAAGGAAAATAAAGATTTACTATCTCAAGCAGAAATAAAAGCTCTTCAGGAAATCGCCGAAATTAAAAGACGTGAAAATGAAGAATGGGGTTATTAGATAAAAACCTTTTTAAACCAGTTTCTCAATAAAATAACATGACATTTAAAATTAATATCGGAACAAAAGGCGGAAAAACTTACAAACTAGAAGCTGAAGCTCCAGGCATTAAAGGAAAAGCTCTTCATGATATAATTCAAGGAAAAGATGTTTCTTCAGATTTAGAAGGTTATGAATTTGAAATAACCGGAGCAAGTGACAAATCTGGTTTTACAGCTTTAGAATCAGTAGAAGGAACAGGAACAAAAAGAGTTCTTTTGGGTTATGGAAAAGGAATGAAAAAAAGACATAAACTAGAAGGAAAAAAGAAACGTTCAACAATGAAACCTCGAGGATTAAGAATGAGAAAAATGGTTAGAGGAAAAGTAATTTCAGATGATATTTCACAAATTAATTTGAAACCTGTTAAACAGGGTAAAAAATCATTAAAAGATATTTTTGAAGCTCCTGCTGAAGAAAAACCAGCAGAAGAATCTTCTTCTGAAGAAAAGAAGGAATAAATAAATTCTTAAATTTAAATTACAATGAAAGAAAATAGTTTAAACACCACACAAATAAATCTAGAAAAGAAACTAAATTATTTAGTATCTAAAAGATGTACTCCAAAAAAAGTATATCCTCTTTTTGAAAAATACAAAAAACATATATCCAAATTAGAAAAACAAAAAGAATATGAAAAAATAAATCTCACATCTCATTTTGACACTTTTACAAATGTAATAAATTATTTAAAAAATAGTGAATAGTGCTATGGAAATCAAATATAAAGATAAAAATATGAAAAATAACATAATACAAAATTTTTCAAATACTTTTAAAAGAATAACTGGTTTAACTCCAGAACAATACCAACAAAAAAAGCAAGAAATGCAAAATAAAAAGGAACAAAACTCCGGATACAATTCTACAATAGCATAAGATGGCACAAGATGAATACGATAATCACGCAAAAAAATATTTTTTTACTGAAGAGGCATTCAAACTAGATAGAATTAGAAACTATTTTACTCCAATAATAACATATTTCAATATGCTTGAAGAATTAAACAATAAAAAAATTCAAAAAGAACAAAGAAAAGGGTTAAAAAACATTTTAAAAGAAACTGAAAAACAATGTTATAAAAATATCTCCAAAATCCAAGAAATATTAAAATCAAAAAATACCAACAATTCTTAAAAACAAAAGAATCTTTTCTCTCGCATGACAATTGAAAAACCACTAGCATACAGACTTCGTCCAAAATCTTTAGAAGAATTTGTAGGACAAGAACATTTAGTTTCTGAAGAAAAACCCTTGAAAATTATACTTGAATCAGGAAATATCCCAACTTCTATGATTTTTTGGGGCCCTCCAGGAACTGGAAAAACAACTCTTGCGAGATTAATCTCAAAACTAACAAGCTCAGAGTTTATTGAACTCTCAGCAGTAAAAGCAAAAAAAGAAGACATTCAAAAAGCAATAAACAACTCAAAATTATTCAATAAAAAAACAATTTTATTCCTCGACGAAATTCACAGATTCAATAAAGCACAACAAGACTTTCTTTTACCTCATGTTGAAAACGGAACAATAACATTAATCGGAGCAACAACTGAAAACCCTTCTTTTGAAATAATTTCAGCCCTGTTATCAAGGTCAAGAGTCTTTACTTTAAACCAATTAGAAGAAAAACATTTAATAAAAATAATTAACAGAGCACTACAACACGAAAAAGGATTTCGAAACAAAATAAAAATATCAGAAGAAAACAAAAAACTAATAGCACAATTATCTAATGGAGATGCAAGAAATGTTTTAAATATTTTAGAAATAACTTCTTCTCTTTCAGAAAATGAAATAACAAAACAAACAATTCAAAACTCAATTCAAAAATTTTTAAGATACGATAAATCAGGAGAAGAACACTACAACATAATTTCTGCCTTGCATAAATCAATGA
>CAYWWB010000020.1:0-14636 GCA_964462045.1 Candidatus Woesearchaeota archaeon
GTACTTGTTTCATCTTCATCCATTTCCATTCACCTCCTGATTTGATTAATTTTTTTTATTTTAATTAACATTTATAAATAAAGGAAGGTTCAAATATTTAAATCTTTCGTTGTTATTTCGAATTAAAACAAACCTTTTTAAATAAAAAATTATTCTTTGGCGCGCTCTTTTTCTATGAGGGTCATACTTAAAAATAAACATTACTATAATAATTTATGAGAGCTGAAAATAAAACACACAAAATAAGAAAAGAATTATTGAAAAATATCAGAAAACAAAGAGAAGAATATCCTGACATAACAAAAAAAGTTTTAGATAAATCTGATATAATTGTAGAGGTTCTTGATGCTAGATTTTATGAAGATATGAGAAATAAGGAGTTTGAAAAATTAATCAAATCAAAAAACAGGAAATTGATTTATGTTTTAAATAAATCTGACTTAGCAGACCCAGAAAAACTCAAAAAAGTAAAATTATATCCTAATGTGAAAGTTTCTTGTAAGGAAAGAAAAGGTATAAAAAAATTACGAGATAGAATCAAAATAGAATCAAAAAGAATCAAAAAACCTCAAGATAAATTAGGGAACATCACAGTTGGAATAATTGGTTACCCTAATACCGGAAAAAGTTCTTTGATAAACCTTTTAATTGGAAAAACTTCTGCTCCAGCATCTTCACAAGCAGGATTTACAAAAGCAATGCAAAAAATCAAACTTTCAGAAGGAATTTTTTTGTTGGATAGTCCCGGAGTTATTCCAATAAGAGAATATTCTTCTTCAGATAAAGAAAAAATAACAAAACACACCAAAGTTGGAGGAAGACATTACACTCAAATTAAAGAACCAGATATTGTGGTTGCAAATTTGATGAAAGATTACACCAAAGAAATAGAATCCCATTATAAAATTGATTCTGAGGGAGATCCAGAAGTACTTTTAGAAAAACTTGGAAGAAAAAAAGGATTTTTAAAAAAAGGGAATGAAGTAGATGAAAATAAAACTGCAAAATTGGTACTTAAAGATTTTCAAGAAGGAGATATAAAAGTTTAATCTAAAAACACTTTTAAACAATAAATTCTTGTAATAAAAATGACTTTTCAAGTTTCTGATATTAATATAGAAAGTTATAATCATCTGATTTCTCCAGGAGAACTTAAACGAGAATTTCCTTTATCTGAGAAAGCTAAAGAAAATGTAATAAACAAAAGAAGCGAAATTAAGAAAATTCTTTTAGGGGAAAATTCAAGAAAAATTTTACTTCTTGGCCCTTGTTCTATTCATAATCCAGAAGAAGCCTTGGAATATGCTGAAAAAATAGCTTCACTTCAGGAAAAAGTTAAAGATAAATTTATGGTTTTAATGAGAACTTATTTTGAAAAACCAAGAACAACAATAGGATGGAAAGGTTTGATTAATGATCCTAATTTAAATGGAAGTTTTGATATTGAGAAAGGACTTAAGAAAGCCAGAAAACTTCTTTTAGAAATAAATGAATTAGGTATTGGATGTGCAACAGAATTTTTAGATCCTACAGTTCCCCAGTATTTATCTAATTTGATTTCTTGGGCAGCAATAGGAGCAAGGACAACAGAATCACAACCACACAGAGAATTAGCTTCAGGTTTATCAATGCCAATAGGTTTCAAAAACACAACACAGGGAACTGTTAAACCAGCAATAAACTCTCTTAAATCTGTTTCAAATTCTCATAGTTTTTTAGGAATAAATCCCCACGGAAAAACAAGCATAATTAAGACAAAAGGGAATCATTATTGCCACATAATTTTAAGGGGAGGCTCTGAAGGCCCTAACTATCAAGAAGATTCAGTAAAAGAAATACAAACACAATTAGAGGAAGCAGATGTAAACCAAGGAATTATAATTGATTGCAATCACGGAAATTCAAATAAAGATTTTAAGAAACAAAAAGAAATTTTCAAAAATATTTTAAGTCAGATTAAAGAAGGAAACAATAAGATTCTAGGATTAATGATTGAATCTAATCTTGAACAAGGAAATCAAAAACTAACAGAAAATCCTGAAGAATTGGAGGCGGGCGTGTCAATAACAGATTCTTGTTTAGGTTGGAGAGATACTGAAAAATTGGTTCTTGAAGGTTATGAGAGTTTGAGTAAATAAACTTATCTTCTCAAAAACCCATGAAGATGCTTAAAATAATCTTCTTGTCTTGATTTTGCAAGTCTTTCAACAATTAATTCTGGTGTGGAATTTGCTAATCTTCCTAAAACAGGATTATGATTTACAATAAGATTAAACTCTTCATCTAATCCTTGAGCCTCAATTCCATCAATTCTTGTTTTTTCAGGAAGGAAATTTTTAACTTCATGCCCCAAATGAGTTGCAAAAATCAAATAACATCCTTTTTTTATAAAATAATCAGCTGTAGCAGAAATTATCTTTCCTGCAACTCCGGGCTCTGTTACAGATTCAATTTCATCAGCAAGAATTAAAACCTTCTTATTTTCATTAAGATTTATTTTTGACATTTGATCTAAAAGATTTTCAAAAGCTCCTTTGGAAATATCTCCTTTGTTTTTAGCAAAATAATAAATTTCAGAAAATAAAGGTAAATCAACTTTTCCATTAGAACTTACAGGAAGCCCCAATTGTTTTAAAGAAATAAACTGAATTATATGCTCCATTAAAGTAGTTTTACCTCCAGAATTTGCTCCAGTTAAAATTGAAGCTTTTTGATTTTCATTTAAATTAAAAGAAATTGGTTGAGGGTTGTCTAAAAAAACATTATGTGCTTCTTGAATATTCAACTCATTTGAAATTTCAGGAAATATATTTTTGTCTTTCATAAATTTTGAAATACCAGCAATAAAATCTTGTTCTAAGATTAATGAAGAAATTTCTTTCAATTCTTCAAGAAGGTTTTTTATTTTATTAGAATTTTCCTTTATACTTTCAGAAACACTAGAATATTTTTCAGTATTTTGTTTTGAGATTTCTTTTTCAAGTTCTTCTTCATCTACTTCTAAAGGAATTTTTATCTTAATAACTTCCTCAGGAATCCCTGCTTTTCTTATTTCTTCCAATGCAATTTCCTTAATTTCTTTAGGTAATGCACCTTTACTTAATATTTCGACTAAATCCTCTCCGGAAACAGATAAATCTTTAGCTCTCTGAACAATCTTATCATTTATTTCCTGAACTTTACTTTCAACCCCATCTTTATCTAAAACCCTTTTATCAGAATTATCTTTAATTAAATCAAATAAAGGATAAATCTCCTCGATTTTTTCTTTTAAATCTCCATAAGAATTCTCTTTTAAAACTTCAAAATTATTTTTCCATCCAGATAATTCTTCTAAATATCTTTCTAAATAAGCTTCTTCAATAGAATTAAGAAAAACAGCTTGAGGCAACTGCTCTAATGCAATTGAAAACTCTGCACAATCCAAAACCTGAACAATATCTTTTTCTTCTAAAGCTTGCAAATCATTTTCAGAAACAAGTAATTGAGTAGGAATTCCTTTTTGTTTTAATTCATTAAATGTTTCTCCACTTTCAGTAACCACAACAACATCATAATCAGGAGCCCAGTTTTTCCTAGGAAATTCCAAATTTTTTAGAAAAGAGTTTTCTTTTTCACCCTCATTTTTTATCCTCTTAAAAAATTCCTGTCTATTAAATATCTCATCTTCTTCATTAGCAAATTCAAAATAACTCAATAAATTAGAGGTATCAGGAAAAACAAAATTCTCAGAAATTTTATTTAGAACTTTTCTATGAACTTTTCTTGCATCAGGAGTTTTGAAAATACTTTTTGATTTTTGTTTTACTTGCGATTTTGTCTTATTAAACGGATTCAATTCATTTTTTCCAATAAACCCTTTCATCTCTTTTTCCATAATCAACTCAAAATTAAGCTGGTTTTAAAGATTTGTTATGATTAACTAGTTATTTTAGCTCTTTAACCATATATTCTCCTTCTAATTCATAACCAAGTTTTTTGTAATATTCCCTAACACCAACACCAGAAATAACAGAAATCTTATCACACTTATTCTTCTTTGAAATATCTTCTGCTTTATTCATTAACCATTTTCCCAAACCCTTATGTTGTGAAATTTTCCCTTCTTCTCCAAGTTTCAATGCCTTTCCATAAACATGCAACTCTCTAATCATTGCTTTTAGTTTTTTCTTTCCAGAAATTCTCAATCTTAATAAGCCAAACAAAATATCATTTTCATTAATAATCTCCAAGAAATACTCTTTTCCTTTAGAAGCATTGTATTTTGTTATTTTTAATTTTAAATTTTTGTCAATATCTCCCCCTTTTTTCCCTGCCTGTTGCATTGCAAAACCTATTTCCCTATATCTTATTTCTTTAAGTTTGGCTTTTTGTTCTCTAAGTTCTCTTTCAATTTCAGCTCTTAAGTCAATTTTTGTTGTTCCAGCTGTTATATATTCAGGAGGAATTTCTCTCATAACTCTCATAACTCTGCAATAACGAGGAGTTTTTTTTAACATCTTAATTAAAACCCTTTTAATTTCTTCTAGACTATAAGGAACATAATTTCCTTTCCAATACCATTTTTCTAAAACACTTCCAGGCATAACTTGACAAGGATATAATTTTAATTGGTCTGGTTTAAATCTTGAATCAGAAAATATTTTTTTGAATTTTTTAATATCTTTTTTAATACTGCTTCCTGGAAGTCCTGGCATTAAATGATAACCTATCTTAAAACCTGCTTCTCGCAAATCTTTTGTGGCTTTAACAACATCTTTTATTTTATGTCCCCGATTAACTTTTTCATAAACATTATCATCCAAAATCTGAACTCCTAATTCAACTCTAGTACAACCAAACTCTCTCATTCTTTCAATATATTCAGAACAAACATCAGGACGGGTTTCAATACATAAAGCAACACATCTGTGTTTAGAAGTTTCGTTTAGCTTTTTAGCTTCCTGTAGATTTTTAGAAGTCTTACCATTTAACCCCTCATAAATTCCTTTTATGTATTTATACTGAAATTCTTTTGGATATTCTAAAAATGTTCCCCCCATAATAATTATTTCAATTTTTTCAACTGGATGATTCATAGCTTCAAAAGCCTCAATTCTTGCTTCAACTTGTTCCTTGGATTTGTAATCAACTCTAGAAGCTCTCATAACAACAGGACTTTTAGGAGTATAACTCTGAGGAACATTTAAATTAGGACAATAAATACATTCCCCATGATTACATTTTCTTGGCGGAAGCATAATTGCTACAGGAGTAATACCCGAAATTGTTTTAGTGGGCTTTCTGACTTCGTTTTTCTCAGGAGGTTTCATTAATTTAATAAATTCAAGAAAGTTAAAAGGATTTGGGTAAATAATAAACCTAATTAAGCATCAAAATAGAATAATTCAAAACTGTAGCAAAACTTACCCATAATAAATAAGGCACTAATAACCATGCAGAAGTTTTAGAGATTTTATAGAACATTAATATGTTTAAGATTATTGATATTAAAAGTAATATAATTACTAATAAAGCTAATCCAATATTATTCATACTAAAAAAAGCAATACTCCAAAACCAGTTTAAAGCAAGCTGAATACCAAAAATCCAATAAGCTTTTTTCTTTAATTTAATATTCTCTTTATTTTTCCAAACCAGAAAAAATGAAATTCCTATCATAAGATAAAGAATCGTCCACACAGGAGCAAAAACCCAATTAGGAGGATTAAACACAGGTTTAGCTAAATTTTCAAACCAACTAGAACCAGCACCCCCACTTACAAGAGAACTTGTAATCCCAATTAATTCAGCCCCTATTAAAGAAATAACAAACTTTATCCAATTTTTCATTTTTTATTAAAGAATACAAATTATTTAAATTTGATTATTCAGACAAAACTTTTTAATTTCTTCTAAAAAATTCAAAACTTTTTCAGCATATTCTTTATCAAAACTTTTACCATAATATAGCATTCCGTTTCTAAAATATCTTAACTGGTTACAAAATAGAACCTTTGTTTCTGAAAATCCTAATTCTCTCAAATATGCAACTTCTGCTTCATGTGCTCCTCTTCCTGATGAATTAAAACCCTTTTCAAGCATTTTTGCTCTTATTATTTCCATTATTATATCATAAGAATCTTTAATTATGTTGTTTGCATTTTTGTCTGTAATTCCTATTTTCTTCTTTATTTCCATAAGATAATCATATGAATTTTTAGCTTCTTTAAGAAGTGAATTTGCTCTTGACGAGTCAGGAGATTGTTTCCTTACAATTTTATCTTCAACATATTCATTGAATTTTCTTGGAGTTTTCATAATTCTATTCCTCCTGATAATACTATTCCATTAAATAGATTTTCTTTTAGTTCTTTATTAATCTCTTTAAATGAATCATAGAAGTTTATGTTTATTTCTCTTTCTAATATTTTTTCAAACTTTTTAACTAATTTATCAATCCTTTTTTCCTTAGAACCTATTATTGCTATATCGATGTCTGATTCTTTAGTATCTTCTCCCTTTGAATAACTACCAAATAAGATAATTGTACAACCAGGGAAATTCTCTTCAAGATTTTCAATTAGATATGATTCATAAATTAACCTGAGATTTTCTGTCCTTTTTAACTCAATCGCTTTCCTATTATCTCTGTTTAATTCATAGGTTATTAGATTCATTTTTGGATGTGCGGATGATGTGGCAAGTTTTTCTTTTTCTAATTTTTTTATTGAATTCCCTACAGCAGTGGGAGAAGCTCTTAAATAAGAAGCAATCCCTCTTTGGTTTATACTCTCTCCCGAATTTACACAAAGATATCTAAAAATTTTCTGTTGCAATATTGTCCAATTTAGTTTATACTTGTCCATTTTAGTTTAAACGTGTAAACTAGAGTTTTTAAATATTTCTATAGTCTAAATTTTTTCAAACACTAACAACATTTTTAATTCAAAAAAATCTAATTAATTTATGGAATATGAAAACCAGGAAGCAGTATGGGACAGAATTGCAGAAGAATGGCACGAGTTCAAACAAAATCCTTCAGAATCTGCAACAGAATTTCTAAATAATTCAAAAGGAAAAGTCCTTGATTTTGGAAGTGGTTCAGGAAGAAATATTTTAAAATTAAATCCTTCAAAGGAAAGGGAATTATATTTACTGGATTTCTCTCAGGAAATGTTAGATAAAGCAGAACAAAGAGCAAAAGACTTAGGTTTAGAAATTAAAACAATAAAATCCCCTCTTGAAAAAACTCCTTGCGAGGATGATTTTTTTGATTCTTCTATTTGTGTGGCTGCTTTACATTGTGTTGAAACTCCTGAATCTAGAGGGGCAGCTGTTGAAGAATTATTCAGGATTTTAAAACCCGGAGCAGAAGCCGAGATTGAAGTATGGAATAAAGATTCTGAAAGATTCAAGAATGCACCTAAAGAAAAATTTGTTTCATGGAGAGATAAAGGAGAAAGGTTTTATTATTTATACACAAAAGACGAAATATTTGAATTATTTAAATCAAAAGGTTTTGAAATCAAGGAAGAATTAGAACATAGAGTTAATATTGTTTTTATTGTTAAAAAACCAAAAGACTAAATTTTTAAACAAAAATATTCTTATTTAGTTATGATAATCGGATGGATAGGGTTTGGATTAATTGCTTTGTCTTTTATAGTATTAAATACAAAACACAAAAACTGGTTTCTCTATATAGATGCTGTTGGAACTGCTTTACTAGTAACCCACTCAATATTAATAAACGACCCTCCGTTCATAGCTGTAAATAGCATAATTTTTGTTTCCCTTGTAGTCAAAATTTTTAATGGTGGTTTGAAGAATTAAATATCTTACAATTCCTTTATTTTGTCACTTAGAGGTTACAACAAAACCGAAAGATTTTTAAATTATGGATTTCTGCATATTTGTATGGAAAAAGAAGAATATATCAAAACAAATAATTCAAAAGAAGCAAGAGGGTTCAGGAAAGCTATGAATTATGTATTAGGAATCGGAGCCCCTCTTATTTTAGCTTCTATAATATACAAACCTATTAGTGAAATTCCTTATTCTAATAATAAACTAGAACAAAAAACACAAAATGAAACCAGTGTTTCTGATTCAACAAAGACCCGAGAAAATTGCATAGACATTTCAACATATTTTAGTAAACCTAAAAATAACTTTTCATCTTCAGATATTTCAGGTAAACCAGGAATTGATTATACTAACCCTTATGCAGTAAGAGACACTGTTTTTAAGAAAGCAGGAATTGAAAACCCTGACAGCCTTACAGATAAACAAATAATAAACAAGGTTGGAGATTATCTTAGCAAGCAACAAATTTTTCTAGGAGGGATAAAATGACAAACCAAGATTTAACTAAAAAAATAAGAAATGCAAAAATCAGAAGAAATGTTTTTGGAGCTGTAGCAGGAGCTGGCTTTTTATTCGGAACTTATTTTTTAGGAGACAGTATTTATCATACTAATAATACTCCAAAAGGATATGAAAAATGGCAAAATGCAAAACAAAGAGTAGAAAAAATCAAAGACGCAAGACAAGATAATTTAAAAACATTTAACGAAAATGTTAATTACATTCCTTTAGATAAGGAATTAAGACAAGCTTATGAAAAACAGGATTCTTTATATAATGAAGCACTGGGAGAAGCGTTAACAAAAGTTCATAATTTAGAGAAACCACAATATATTGAATATAAAAAAGAAGAAAAAGAAAATCAAACAAACATACCTTTAGGCACACTTCCTGGATATTTCACTTTCCTTATGGCAGGAACCCTTAGTGCGAACGAAAATAGGGAAGTTAATGAATTAAAAAACAAACAAGTAGGAAACAAATAAAATGCCAGCAAAAAAAGGATCATTAGATAAAAGGAATCTAGGAAGAAAAGTTTTAGACGGAGCTGAATATGTTGGTAAAAATTTTTGGAAAGCTTTGCCTATAGGTGCTTCTATTGCTGTTAGGAGAAAAGAGAAAAGAGAGAGAAACAAATTGTTTAATGAATATAAAGAATTACATGAGAGTTATATACAGGAATTAAGCAAGGAAAAACCAAACAAAGAAAATCTTGAAAAAATAAGGAAAGAAGAAAGTGATTTAAATGAGAAAATAATTAAAAAAACAATATCTAGAAATTCAATCAAACAAGCCTTTAAGGAAAAAGCTTGCGATTTATATAGTATCGTTGGAACAGGAATAGCTTCTTTGTATATTGTAGGAGCGGCTTTAAATTATTCCGGAGTAGATGAAAAAATAGAGAATAAAATTAAACATGTTGAGAAAGTAGATTCAGTTTACAAAGCTGAATTAGGTAAATGCACAAGTGCAAGAGATTCTTTTGAATTTTATAAAAATAATAATTTAGATAAATATTTGTTCGAAGAGCCTTCTTTTAAAGACAAGGAGAAATTTTACAACAACATAAAACAAAATTCTGAAAACAACCAATCTCTTTATAATCCAAAATCTGGTAATAAAAACAACAAAGAATAACTTTTTAACTTTTACATTTTAATGGTGGTTTGAAAAACTAACACCACAAAACATATTTTATAAAATATATATTAAAAAATAACTATTAAAAAATATAATTATTACTCTCCCTTTTCTCCAGAACCACTTTCTTGACTTTTGTTTTCTTGTTTTTCTTTATCCTTCTTTCCAAAAATCTTAATCATATCCATAAAAGACTTTTTTTCAAAATCAGTTATTTTTTTATCTTCAACATCTATATTAGCATGAATGATTCCCATTTTAGAAATAAAAATTGTAGCAACAAGATAATTCTTTCCTTCCTTATTCTGAAGAGAGTATAAGCATTTTTGAATAACATTTTTTATTTCCTTTTCCTGCATTTTTTCCTGAATCATTTTTTCAATGTCATTAAAATCAAAATCAAGATTATCTGGAATGTTTCCTCCTTGAAAATTCTCAGGAGGATTCTCCATTTGCATAGGTTCTAAAGAAGATTCCATTTTAAAACTATAATATTTTTTAGTATCAGGTTCATAAAAATCAAGATGTTGTCTATTATCTCCTCCTGCTTTATCTATTGAAAAAAATCCAGAAATCATATGTGCTTTAGGATTTTCTTTCTTAAACTTTTCAAATTCTTCTGAATCAAATAATTTTTCTATATAAAATTGGAAATTCATATTTAGAAAAATATACTCCTACTTTTAAGAGTTTCTAATAAATTAAAGTAGGTGTAACACTAAGGAAATTAATAAAAAGGTGTTTTTGTTTAATTTTTTATGGTAACAAAACACTCTCCAAAAGGTATTCCAAAGAAAAAAAAATTAGAAGACACAGATGAACTTGTCAGATTTGGAAAAATATCTGAAGCACAGAATTTTTATTTTCGTGTTAAAACAAAAAATCATGGGATTTTCTCTTTTTGGAAAAGATATTCTAAAATATTTAATGAACCTTCTAAAGGAGAAAGAGTTCAAATTTATTATCATGGAAACCCCAGAGACGCATTAGCTTACAAAGTGTTATCTGAAGAAACTAATTCAACTTTATATTCAGAATAATTATTCTTTATTTTTAATCTCTTTTTTCAATTTAGAAACAATTTCATCAACAGGAAGACTTTCAAGTTTTTTTTCTCCACCCTTTCTAACAGAAACTGAATTAGCTTCTTGTTCTTTATCCCCCACTGTTAATATATAAGGAATCTTCATCATTTCTGCATCTTTTACTTTAGCTTGAATAGTTCTCTGTGTAAAATCAGCATCAATTCTTAATTCAGGAATTTCTTCTCCCAATTTCTTTATAATTTCTTTTCCATAATCTTCATTTCTATCAGTAAAACTCAAAACTCTTACTTGCAAAGGAGCTAACCAAGTAGGCAATCTTCCCCTTGTATGTTCCAATAAAATTCCTAAAAACCTCTCCAAACTCCCATAAATAGCCCTATGAATCATAATTGGACGTTTCTTTTTATTATCTTTATCAGTATATTCGAGTTCAAATCTTTCAGGCATAGAAAAATCAACCTGTATTGTTCCACATTGCCAAGTTCTATTTAGTGAATCAGTAAGATGAAAATCAATTTTAGGCCCATAAAAAGCACCATCTCCTTTATTAATTTTATATTTCATTTTTCTTTTATCAAGAACGTTTTTCAAAGCATCTTCTGCTTTATCCCAAATTTCATCTGAACCAATCCTCTTTTCAGGACGAGTGGAAAGCTCTACTGAATATTTAAAACCAAATTTTTTATAAACAAATTCCATTAAATCCATTATCTTAAAAATTTCTTCTTCTAATTGTTCCTCATTACAAAAAACATGAGCATCATCTTGAGTAAACTGAATAACTCTAAACAAACCTCCCAATACTCCAGAAAGTTCTTGCCTGTGAACAACTCCAAACTCCCCCATTTTCAAAGGCAAATCCTTGTAAGATTTTGGAGAATTCTTGAAAATTAATAATCCTCCAGGACAATTCATAGGCTTGATTAAAAATTGTCTGTCTTCATATTGGGTTGAAAAATTATTATCTTTATATTTATCCCAATGTCCAGAAATTTGCCAAATTTTCTTATCCATAATCTGGGGTGTTAAAATCTCTCCATAACCTTCTTTTTTCATTAATTCTCTCATAAATTCAATTAATTTATTTCTAATACTCAAACCCTTATCATGCCAAAAAACCATTCCAGGAGCAACTTCATTAAAACTAAATAAATTCATTTTTCTTCCTAAAACTCTGTGGTCATTCTCTTTTAATTTAGAAGTATCTAATTTTGATTTTGAAATTTCTCTTAATAATTGCTTAGGATTAAAACTTTCCTCATTTTCATCGCCTTCAACAACAATCTCTCTAGATAATTCAGAAAGAGGATGCCCTTTAACTTTTAATTCAAATTCCTTATAATATCCAAAAGGAGCTTTCCAAACTTCAAATTTTTTAGATTCTAATTTTTCTTTTGCTTTCTCTAAAACTTCAATTGCTTTTTCAGGTGTTCCCAAACTTTCAGATAAATGAGCATAAGGATATAAAACAATTTTTTTAGTATTAACTTGTTTGGAAATATCTTCAATATTTTCAATTAATTTTTCAATAACAGAATCAACATCACTATCCTTTTTTTCAACAGCAATCAAAACTGCCAAAGCATCTTCAATATTTTGCTCTTTTTTCTCTTCTTCAGACAAATCTTCGATTTTCTTTAATGCTTTTTTCTTTGCTTTATATTTTATATAATCTACATGTAAATTCAGAGTCTTCATGAAAGGACTATGAAATTCAAGTTTTTAAAATTATTGCAGTAAAAACATTTATAAAAGAAAAAAACCCAAAATTCTAATTAAAATGGAAAAAACAAAAAACTTAAACAAAAGAATATTGCAATTTAGTTTACCTTTAGTAGTTTGGGCTTCATCTATGAATCGAAATAGTCCAGAAACAGGTTTGTCTTTAAGAGTAAATGGAAACAAAGTTATGTATAAATCCGTAAACAAATTTGATGCAGATTGGGATATTGTAGAAAAAAGAGGAAATAACATATATTTTTATGATGTTGAACCAAATATAATTACAAATCCAGAAAATATTAAACTTGAAAGATATGAAATAAATGGAAAATTTTATTCTCCTCAAGATAGTTCTAAATGGAAAAATGCAGAAAAAAGAATGACTTCTCTTTATGAACATTATAAAATATTTGGGAATTTATAATTACTATTTTATAGTTACTATAACAATAAATTTTTTAAACAAATATTTCTTATATAAAACATGAAAGAAGAATATTCTGCATGGAAAAAAATTTCTTTAGTTGATGAAGAAAATTGCAGTAAGAAAGAATTTAATATTGCAAATAATATTGCGAATTTTCTTATTAATTCTTATTCAATTCAAAAAAACATAATGAAAAAAATTCTTCCAGAAATAACAATAAAGGAACCATATAATATTAAAAATAGGGAAAAAAATAATTTTGCCTTAGAAAACAAGATAAGGGAAGATATAATTAGACTATACACATTATTTGGACGAGATTCAATTTCTCATGAGAGGTGGTGGAAGGAGATTTGTGAAGCTTATGAAAAATTTCCAGAACATAGGAATCATCTTTAAAAATTATTTAATCAAAAAATCTCTTAACTTCATTTCTTGCAGACTCTAATTTTTCCTGATGTTTTTCTAAAAAATCTTGTATTTTTCCTATTGTATAATTTTTTAATTCTCCTGTAAGCATTTCACCTTTTTTATACAAATCTTCAATATTCTTTAGTTTTTTATCATCTTGTTCAAAAAACATTTTCAAATACTGAAAAGGAACATCAATATCAGGATTTCCTCCTTTTTTCTTATGCTCTTCTAAAGTTGGTTGCCCCCCTGAAAAAGCATATTTATTGATTTTCTTTTTAACTTCTTTTGGAGTATCTGTTAAAGCTATATAAGAATTTTCTTTTGAAGAAGACATTTTTCCTCCCCCTAAACCAGGCATAAAAGTGTGATAAGTTGAACTCAACTGGACAAAATTTGTTTTTGAGTAATTTTTGTATCTTTTTAAGATATCTCTTGCTAGTCTTATGTGAGGATCCTGATCAATTCCAACAGGAACTAAAACAGGTAATCCTTTATTTCCTTTACCTTCAAATTCATTTAATTGGGGATGAATCATATCTGAAGCCTGCAACAGAGCAGAACTCATTTTTCCAGGAGATATTTCCCCATAAACAGCTTTAAATTCAGCAAAAGTGGAGTGTCTTGATAATAAATTTTGTAATTCATAATACTTATTTGCTTTTTTTGGATTATCACTTCTATGACTCTGAAAATAAACTTCAGCTTTATTCAAATCTAAACCTAAAGCAACATAATTCGCAATATATTCTAAAGCATTTTTTTTAGCTTCTTCTAAGCTTAAGCCTCGAGCATTATAAGATTCCAAATCAGCAACTGCAATATAAACCTTAGCTCCTAGGTTTTGCCAAAAAACAAACTGCTGTGCAACAAGCATATGTCCAATATGAAATTTTCCTGTAGGCATTAAACCAGTCATCATAACAAAAGGCTTTTTTTCCTTAATAGCATCTAAAATCCTCTGAATATCTCTCTGAGCAAAAACAACACCTCTCCTGAACAATATATTTTCATTAAAAACTTCTGGAAGCTTCTTCATTGGTTTTATTCCAAATTCTTTTACAAGTTTTTCATAATTCACATCACCAGAAACTTCCCACGGATTAAATTTTGCACTCTTTTTCATGAAACACTAATGTTTTTGTAATTTTTAAAGTTTGGTATAGGAATATTTAAATAAATTAAAGAATTCTTAAGACTATGATTAATTTTAAAGATGTGATAAAAAAAGCAGATTTAGAATTTAGATATAATAAATATTTAAAATTTAAAGAAGCAACAAAAAAAAACATAAAAACAGATTATGCAGGGACATCATCAGAAGAACAAACAAATGCAATAATTGAGTCTATAATTGAAAATTCTCAAAATGAAATAAAAATTTATGATATTTCTTTAGGATCTATATGCTATAATTCAGATATAGTTATTAATAATTTAACAGATTTTATCTTAAGAAGAGGTAAATTAGAAATTATTTTAACAAACATTAATTCAGATGACAAAAAAACAAATTTTTATAAATTTATCAAAGAAAATTC
>CAYWWB010000021.1:0-6886 GCA_964462045.1 Candidatus Woesearchaeota archaeon
ATGGTCCCACCAAGAATCGAACCCAAAAGACACCTGCGGTTTCTTTTGTAAGCTTCCCTTTTAATTTAAACATATTCGCCATCCTAGGCGAAACACATGTTCTTTATATTGTTTGAGTAACGAACACGTGTTATGGTCCCACCAAGAATCGAACTTGGGTTTCATCGAAGTCAGCGATGCGTCTTAACCACTGGACTATGGGACCAATAATAGCTTTCGGTTTCATGCAAGGATTTGGAAGTTACAAATTTTAAAAATCCACACTCAAAATAGTATTTTTATTTCCTTTTAAATCTTCATAAATCCTATCCCAATCATTGGGAATATTTAATCCAAGAATTTTTGCTTCCTTTTTTCCAAGAATAATAACTTTCTCATTAAAAACAACATCATATTTTTTGAAAAATTTTTTCAGGATTTTTGCATCTTCTAAAGAAACAATTATTGTAGATTTTGTTGGTTTTATATGCTTTATATTTGAAAGAATCCCTTCTTTAATATAAAGATACTGCCCATAATTTGAAGAACTTTTCCATCCATATAACTCTCTATAAAATTTCAATCTTCTAGTGTTCTTTTCTTCTTTCAAATCAAAAGTAAATTCAACCCCTATTGTTTCCAATTCAATTTTCATTACTGAATTATAGATAAGTAAATTTAAAAAGTTTTTTAAACCCTAAAATCAAGATTAAAACATGAAAATTCCAAAAAAGACAAACAGGTATTGTCCAAATTGTAATAAGAAAACTCCTCACAAAATAAAACTAGTAGGAACTGGTTTCAAAAGAGGAACATTAACAAGAGGTTCAATAGCAAGGGCTAAATCTAGGGGACTTGGTGTTGGATTTGGAAACAAAGGTAAATGGGGTTCAAAACCCGCTGTAACAAAATTCAAAAGAAAATCAAAAACAACTAAAAAAACAAATATGATGTATACTTGCCAAGAATGTGGAAAATCCCATTATCAGAAAAAAGGCAAGAGATTAGCAAAACAAATACAAGAATAAAATGGCAATTTCAATAGAACAATTCACAGCTCCAGGAAAATATTATATAAATAAAAAATTTGAAGAAATAAATAGACAAGTAAACACTCCTTTAGAAATAAAAAACCCTCAATATTTAAAAGGGAATAAATCCAATCAGATAAACAAAACAAATAAATACAACAACACAAAAAACAAATAAAATGGCAATAGCAAAAAAGAAAAAAAGATTTTTTGAAGTAGAAATGCCTTTAATAAAAAAGGAAACTCAATTACTAGCTTTTAAGCCAGAAGAACTTCAAGGAAGAATAATAAAATATGATTTAACAAGATCACTTAAAGGAAAAAACTCTCTCTTAGATTTAGATGTTTATATGAAAAATGAAAAACTAACTTCAACTCCAAAAAAATTAACTCTACTTCCAACATTCATAAGAAGAATGATTAGAAAAAACACAGATCCTGTTGAAACTTCTTTTAAAGCAGAATGTAAAGATGCTAAATTAACAATAAAACCTTTCTTAGTCACAAGAAGAAAAGTTTCTAGAAAAGTTAAACAAGCTCTGAGAGAAAAAGCAGAAAAAGAAATAAAAGAATATTGTAAAAATAAAAATTATGAATTAATTTTCGAAGATATTATAAAAAATATCCTACAAAAAGAAATTAGTTTGAAACTCAAAAAAGTTTATCCTTTATCTCTTTGTGAAATAAGGATGATTGTAGTTGATAATAAAAAAGAAGAAAAAAAAGAATAATTCTTAGAAAAAAACAAACAAGATTTTGTTTTATCAAACTTTAGGCAAATTATAGTTAAAAATAGGGTGAGTTGCAGAACTTCAGTTCTGCCTTGAAGTGGGATTTCTAAAAATCAAAAAAGAATAATTCTTAGAAAAACATTAAAACTTAAATAACCAAATAATTTAAAATAAAAAATGGAATGGTATATTTTGGTTTTGGCTTCTGCTATTTTAATGGGTGTTGCAGAAGTTTTTAGAAAAAAAGCCCTTTCTAAAGAACACTCTATGCAATTTACCACTGTTTTCTTTACTGCTCTTTTTATTTTATCTTTTCTTTTAATTCCAAAAATAAACTTTTCAATAAACTATTCCCAAATCGGATTAATTGCATTAAAGTCTTTTCTTGTAGTTGGAGCATTAATTATGCTTTTTAGAACAATAAAACACACTGATATTTCAAAAACCTCTCCCCTAAAAAATTTAAATATAATTTTTGTAGTTATCTTAAGTGTAATCTTTCTTAATGAAAAACTTTCCTGGATAAGTTTACTTGGATTGGGTTTTGTTTTAATAGGAACCTATCTTGTAGAAATAAAACCTAAAGTAAAACATCATTTTCATCCTTTAACAATTTTTAAAAACAAATATTCTGTTTATATGATAATTTATTTAATTGGAATAAGTATTGTTGCATTATTAGATAAAATAGTTCTAAAAACAACTGGAATTTATACCTATACTTTTTTCACATTAATGTTTGCAACAATATTTTGTTGGTTAATTCAGTTTATTTTTTATGATGGAATGTCTGATTTGAAAAACGCAGTGAAACAAGGAAAAAACTGGATAATTCCAGCTGCAATTCTCGGACTTTTCTCAGATTTATTGTATTTCAGTGCCCTTGCAATGCCCACAGTTTTACTTTCTTTAGCAATTCCATTAAGAATGTCTAGTAGCATGATTTCAACTTTATTTGGAGGAAAAATGTTTCATGAAAAAAATCTTATTCCCAGAATTATCGGGGGAATAATAATGATAATTGGAATTTATTTTATTGTTTCTTGATTAATATGAAGGCTCTACGACTTCTAATCTATACTCCATCTTACAATTAGAAACCCCTTCATCAATTATTGTTATATTTGACAATCCCAAATCTTCTCCAAGAAGCGTAATTCCAACATAATTATACTCGCTTGAACCCTGACCCATAGAAGCATTAATAATAGATTCGTCTGAACTCGTCACCTGAATATTCTCTATAGAACTACCTTGAACAAATACAGATTCATAGCCCTCCTTTTCAACAACACAAGGCATAGTGCTCATATAAAAAGATAAATCACAGTCAGGATTATTTCCTTTTAAGTAAGATTCACTTCCATAAATTTGGTTTCCCACAAAAATATGTGTTTTTCCAGAATAACATCTTGTCTCTTTTTCAGAATCTTCAGCCATTTCATTTAGTTCTTCTTCAGAAGTTCCTCTTCCTTTCAAAAAGTCTTCATATTCTGGGTGGAGATATGCATTTAAACTTTCAACTGTTGATTCCATCACACATTCTCCTTGGCTATTTTTTCCATTAAATTCATAGAAAGTAGTGCCATTAACGATAATACCTGTCTTTTCGGTTCCAAACATTCCTCCAATACCAAGAAAAACAGCAGCATCCGTTTTATCAATACAAGTCATTGTTTCTCCCTCAGTACAAGAATTTTCAAATTTTGAAAAGAGAAATTCACTATAATTAGTATCACACTCTCGATCAGGAATTTCTAAACCACTTCTATTGAAATACTCACACTCATCACTACAACAAACTTCAACATCTGAAGCAGACAAAAGATTTGCTCCAGAATCTAAATCACAATATTCTGATGAATTACAAGAATCTCCTCCTTGAGAAGAACAAGCTCCCCCATCAGAAGAACTTTCATTCAAAACACAACTAGCATTACAACAAACAATATCTGAACCTTGAATATTATGTAAAGAACCATCACAGTATTCTGATGAATTGCAAATCTTTCCCCCTAAATTAACACACATCTGTTCATCTTCAGTTAAATTTTCAGTTTGATTTACTCTGGAAGCATTTTGACTAGCAGTACAATTCTGAACCTCAACAGGTTTTCCTGAAATATCTCCACAAGAATGTTCATCTGTGCAAGTTCTTTCCTGACTTCCATTCACACATTCACTCCAATCAGTACAATTCCATTCAGAAACACATTCACAACTTTTTGTTTCTTCTGGTTTTCCTTCATCCTCTCCGCATTCATTCACATCTGTGCAAGTTCTTTCCTGACTTCCCTCAACACACTCTCCCCAGCTAGAACAATTCCAATCAGGAGTACAAATTTTAGAATGAGTTTTAATAAAATAAACCTCAGCTTCTCCGTCAGAAACAGATTCAACCTGAACAATTAAATCATAATAATCATCTCCATTTAAGTTAACTAATTTTTTATCTCCTTCTTTAAGAGAAAAAGTTTGAGGATCACTCTGAATAGTTATTTCAACTTCATCTCCTGAAACTGAATCAACTCTTGCAGTATGTTCTTGCTCTTCGAAAGTGAACTTAACATCCTTTCCCTCGTCCATTGAAACAACCTTCCCACTTTCTAAATCTTCATCAGACAACTCCCCTCCAGAACCTAAAACAAGTAAAAGAACTACTCCAACTACAACTAAAATCCCTAAACCAATAACAGACATTTTAACCATTGGATTACTAAACAATCCAGAACTTCCAGGTTTTTGTTTTGAATCTTTTTTCTTCACCAAAGAAGATTTTTTATCATGATTTTCTTGTGATTGTTTATTCTGGGTTTTTTGATTAGTCTTGTTTTTTTGTGAGGAATCTTTAGAAGTTTTTTGACTAACTTGGTTTTTTTGTTTTCCTCCTGAAGAAGCTTTTTTCTTATTTAGTTTTTGTGTTTGGCTTTTATGAATAGTAGATTTCTTATTCTGATTTTGAGAAGCATTAAAATTACTAACTTGGTTTTTTTGATTTTGTCCTTGTGTTCCTTTGGGCAAACCAACTGCTTCTCTCCACGAAGACTCAATTTGATTATCTTTCCAACCTTTACTTTTCAAACCTTGTTTTATTGTCTGTTTATTCATTCCTCTAGAACGAGCTTTCTTAATATAACTAACAAGTCTTTTATTCACCTCTCCTGTCATTAAAAACAATAGAAAAATTAATTTATAAATTTTACATTAAACAACCAAAGGAGCTAATCCATCCCCCTGACAACTGAACTCATCAAACTTTCCATTTGAATCTTCAAAACCTAAACTATAATTTCCAGATTTCCATTCATCAATCTTATCTTCCAAATAAATTGCATCGTACCTACATGTTGCACTTGCTCCAATATAAGAATCACTCTCAGAATTCATTTCATTAACTTCCTGGTTTATCTCTTCTGTTGTATTTCCTCTCTGTAATAAATAATCTTTCATTTCTTTAGTATAGTCAACATAGTAATAACTATAGTTACTCTTAATTTTACATTTTCCTTGAGAGTCAGTTCCAATTATTTCAAATTTAACTCTCTTTGTTGTATTTATTCCTGTTTTATATTGAAGATTTGCTGTAGATAAATTAACTAAAATATTATATCCTGTTTCACAATAAGTTGCATTACTTTTGAAATGATTTAGTTTATCACTCCATTTAACATGAGTATAAGTGTTTCCAAAATAATCAGACGCAGGAATACATTCTTTCTGGCAACAAACAACATCAGAACCCTGTATATCATGTAAAGAATCATTGCAATATTCTAACTCCTGACAAACATAACCATCAAGATTAATACAAAGTTCTCCTTCAGGAGATAAATTATCTTCTTGAGTATCGTTGATTGTTTCGTTATCCAAACTTCCAGAAGAAGTTTCACAACTACGGGTTTCAGAAGGTTTTTCAAAATCTGATCCACATTTGTTTAAGTCAGTGCAATTCCTAGTTTGAGTTCCTCCAACACACTCGCCCCATTCCTCACATTCCCAGTTTTCTTCACAACAAGGCCTTATTTCTTTTGGCATATTTTCAATTGTTCCACAATCATTTAAATCTGTACAATTACGATTTTGAAATCCTTCAACACACTCGCCCCATTCCTCACATTCCCAGTTTTCTTCACAAAAAGCTTGTGTTAGTTTAGATAAATAAATCTCTGCTCCTTCTGAAACAGAAACCAACCTAATTAATAAATCAAAATCCCCATCATTTCCAAAATCTATTTTTTTCTCATTTCCAACACTTAAATTAAATTCATATGCTTTACTTTCTAGTCTAAATGAAACTACTTCTCCTTTAATTTTTCTAACAGTTAACTCATGACTTCCTTCTAAGGAAATACTCACACTTTTTCCTTCATCCAAAATTATGGTTGTTCCATTAATCAAATCCTCTTCAGTAAAAGTTTTAGAAGTAAATCCAAATAATAAAAATATTCCAATTAAAACACCTAATAAAACTACCATAATAATTAATGTCTTAAATGGGCTTTCTTTTTTCTCTTCTCCTTCTGAATCTTTTTTTTCTTTAGGAGGTTTTTGTTTTTCTGTTTTCTTTTCTTTGATTTCTTTTTTCTTTTTTTTAGTTTGAGGTTTTTCTTTAGATTCTTTTTTTATTTCTTCCTTAGGTTCTTCTTCAGGAGTTTCTTTTCCTTCTTGAATTTCTTCCTGAACCGGTTCTTCAACATCTTCAAAAGGAGTTTTTGAAGGTTGAGAATTTTTAACAAAAGAAAAAGCATCCTCAACTAAATTTTTCTTCCATCCTTTTTTTAATAAACTATTAAGAATATTTTGTTCATCAATCCCCTTTTTTAAACTTTTATTGATAAAATCAATAAGTCTCCTATCTGCCATGGTTTAAAAGAGTAAATTAAATTTATAAATTTTACATAAATGAAACTCTGTCTGGAATTAGTTTATTTTTACAAATTTTGGCTAGAGCAAAACAAAGACAGGGAGAGGTTATCGACAAAGGGATTTTTAGAAGAATTTAAAATCAAATTAAACCCTAAAGAGTTCTCGTCTCTTTTTGGAGAGTGTCTGTAAAGATAGTTTTCGTTTTTGTATAATCTTTTATGAAAAAGATTATTTTTGAAAAAGACCTTTGGGGAAGGGTGGGAAGTTTTTTTGCAGTGT
>CAYWWB010000021.1:6986-13550 GCA_964462045.1 Candidatus Woesearchaeota archaeon
AAGCCTGTAGGGGGACTCGAACCCCCGACCTACTGCTTTCTTTGCAGATATGCGAAGAATGAAAAAGCTTCGCTTTTGCCTACAAGGCAGCCGCTCTGCCACTGAGCTATACAGGCGTATTTTTTTGTAGAATTCTTGGTTTAAAAGGTTTATTCTTTGTAATTTATTTTTACAAATTTTTGTCTAGCTTTCCTAACTTAAATTAGAAATACTAATAAATTAAAAAATTATTATTTTTATTTTTTACTACTTTTCTTCTTTGAAGATTTTTGAACTTCTTTTGATTTATCCAGCAAAGGCTGAGCTACTTTAGAAAAACTATCTTCCATCATTTGCATACCTTTCCTTGTTTTTCTTAAATCTTCTCCATAAGAACCCACTTTTTCAAGAATTTTTATTTGTAAAGTATCAAACATTTTTTCCATTCTTTTTAGTCTCTGTTCCATATTATCAAGTTTATTTTTAGTCAAATCAGACATTTGTTGTAACTTATCTACATTTGATTGCAATTCTTTTATGTTTTCAGAAAAAACTTGCTCTGCTATATCCATCATAAAATCCGAACCCCCTCCTTGTTGATAACCTCCACCATATCCTCCCTGATCATAGCCTTGGTCATAACCATAATCTTGATATCCTCCTTGATCGTAGCCTTGGTCATAACCCCCTTGATCATATTGTTCTTGAGGCTGGGGATTATAAGCTTGTTGTTGAGTTTGATATGATTGTTCTTGAATTTGTGGTTGAGGATTATAAGCTTGTTGTTGAGGTTGAGGATTATAAGCATCTTGTGTTTGATCTTGTCCAGGAGCAGGAGCACCCATATTATCTTCAAATCCTGTGTCTTCTTGTTCAGAAGAAATTGCATTTTTTATACTAGATTGATCTAATGCGTTTTTAATTTGTGCTGGTGAATTTCCTTGTTGTTGCATTGTATTTATTATCTCCTCTTCACTTTTTCCTTGTTGTTTCATCTGACTCACTTGTTCTATTAAGCCCATTGTTATTTTAAAGTATTACCTGTTTTTTAATTTTTCTAACCTCTAGATTCTTTCCCAAAATCTAATGGTTGAAACATTTTCGCTTGTCTTGATAAAATTTCTAAATCTTCTTTTTTTGCAAATTTTGAAAACTCTTCAGAACTTGATTCCATAAAAGATTTTATTCTATCTAAACTTTGTTTAATATCTTCAATATCTTTTTTTACTTCAGTAAATTCTTTTTGATTTTTTTCTTTTAAATCAACTAAATTTTGTCCAATTAACAAAACCCTATCCTTGAGAACCCTCTGTTTCTCCTCTAAATCTCTTATCTTAATTGATTCAGAAGATTGTGTTTGTGGTTGTTCTTGTTGTGGCATAAAATATCATAGATTTTTTAATTTAAAATTGTTGTGATTTTTGCAAATAAATAAATATTTTAAAAAATAAACATCCATTTAATTCAACCTAACTAAAAAACATAAAAAAATTTAATTATTTAGCACCTAATAATTTTTCCATTATACTTTTTTGGTCTTCAGGGTTTTTGCTTTTTGTTGAAGCAATTATTGCAACAATTATTCCTACGAAAACTAATATAGGCCAGATATTATTCCACACAACCCATCCCCCACCAAAACTAGAAAAACTCCATCCAAAACTACTCAAAGATTGCCATACTATTACTACTACAATAACTAAAGAAATTATCATCAAAAAATTACCCATTTCCTTTGTTGGTTTAATAAATAATCCAGCAACAACTATTACAACTAAAAGGATAGCTATTCCAACCCCAAGCCTAGGAAAAATCTCTGCAAAGAAAAAAGGAACAAAATCAAATTGCAAAGACATCAAAGCAACAGCCAAAGCAATCATAGCATTAATACCTTTATTTGGTTCTGATTTATCTCCCTTTTTAATAGAAAATAAATTAATCTTCATTAAAATTCCGAAAACCAAAGCATAAATTAATAAAAAAGGTAAAACATAAGAAAAAATTCCTGCTTCTTGCCATTTTGCAAAAAGATTTTCAATTGCTCCTCCTCCAAAATATCCTGAACCATAAACCATAAATAACTCTTTTAACATAAAAATATTTACAAAGAGAGATTTAAATATGTTTCGAAACTATAGAATATTTATTCTTTTTTTCCACCACCAGACTTTAAAGCAATAGCCAAAGCAGCCCCTATTAAAAGAATAAAAAAGAAATTTGTCCAAAATGTAGAACTCCATTCTTGATTAAACAAAGCACCCAAAATATTTCCGCCTATTCCAGTAGAATAAAGAATTGCAATAACAAGTCCCAAACCAATAATAACCATTAAAGTGTTTCTCAAAGGCTTACTAATTTTAAAACCCTCACTTTCATTTACAAATAAAAATCCCCATAATACATAAACCACAAACATAATTACCAACCCGATTGATAAAAATAAAATCATGTTTTGAATCAACATCTGAGAAGAAACAACCCCTACAAATAATAATCCTACAACAAAAGCCACAAGAGCATTAATTTGTTTTTTACTTTCTCCAAGAATTTTTGTCTTTTCAAGAACTGCAAATACAATGAAAAAAACTAATAAAAATGGATATACAAAATTAACTAAAATCGGGCTTTGTAAAAATATGTCTGCCATTTTATTTAAATTAAGTCAGTTTCTCCAGACTCACTTGAAATATCTGAAGGCTCTTGACTCGGAATAGCTGCTTTATTAATTATAAATATATCACTAACAGCTTTAACAAAATTATGGGGAATAATTACTCCTTTTGCACCACCTAAAAGAGAAAGTAAATCTCCTCCCACTTTTATTTTCCAACCATCAACTTTATTTCCAACTAAATTAACATCTTGAATCTCACCAAAAAAGTCTCCAGAGTCAGTATAAACTCTTTTTCCTATTACCTCTGTTATTTTTTTAACTCTCATATTTTACAAAAACTAAACTTGTTTATAAATATTTCGTCATATTAATTCAATTAAAATTTATCTTAATTATATCTCCCCCATAACAAACTTTATAAAAAATTCAAACATCTTAATTTTATGATTTCAAAAAAAGAGATAAGAGCAATATTAGTTTCAACATTAATAATAGCATTTTCAATAACTCTCCTGCAAATAGCCCAAAATAATTGGGTTCCTTTTTTAATTGCAATTGCATCTGTTCTTATGATTATCTTGATTAATACTGCTACAAAAAAATTCACAAGTTATCATTTGGATTCAAAAGTTGAAGTAGATTTTTGGGAATTTACAAGATATGGTTTTAGAGACACTCAAAAATTCAAAAAACCTTTTCCAGCAGGAGCATTCATGCCTTTAATTTCAAAAATAATATTTTTTCCTTTAAATGGTTTTGTCTGGATGGCTTCTCTAGTTTTTGACGTAAAACCAAAAGTATGGAGACATGCAAAAAGACACGGATTATATAAGTTTTCTGAAATGACTGAAAATCATATGGGATTAATAGCTGCTTCAGGAATTATAGCCAATCTCCTTTTTGCATTAATAGGATATTTAATCGGATTTCAGGAATTTGCAAAATATAGTATTTGGTATGCTTTTTTTAATTTAATACCTATTTCAAATCTTGATGGAAACAAAATATTCTTTGGAAATTTACTAATCTGGAGCACTCTTGCAGTAATAACTACTTTCTCACTATTATTAAGTTTCTTCATAGTTTAAAATGAATTACCTTCAAGGGATTGAACCTAGAGAATATCAAAAGAAGATATTTGAATCATGTAAAGACGAAAATTGTCTTGTTGTATTACCTACGGGTTTAGGAAAAACTCTTATTGCATTAATGTTAGCTATTAATAGAATGGAAAAACATCCCGGACAAAAAATAGTTTTTCTTGCTCCAACAAAACCTCTTGCAGAACAACATTTAAAGACTTTTGAAAAATTTCTTCCAGAACTTTTTGCAGATATGCAATTATTTACAGGAAAAGTCAAAGCAGAACAAAGAAAAAAAATATGGCAGACTACAGATATAATCTTTTCAACACCTCAATGTATTGCAAATGATTTGAAAAAAATGAATTATAATTTAAGTGAAGTTTCTCTCTTAGTTGAAGATGAAGCTCATAGATGCATAAGGAATTATGATTACAATTTCATAGCAAAAAAATATGTTTCTCAATCAACTAACCCATTAATTTTAGGGATGACTGCTTCTCCAGGGAGTGAAAAAGAAAAAATAAAAGAAATTTGTAAAAATCTTGCAATAAAAAAAGTAGAACTAAGAACTCGTGAAAGTCCGGATGTAAAAAAATACCTCCAGGAATTAGAATTTGAAAAAATTAAATTAGATTTTCCTGCTGAATTTGAAGAATTAAGACAAACTTTGAAAAAATTATTTAACCAATATGTGGAATCTTTGAAAAAAAGAAATGTCTTGTTTAAACCTGCTACAAAAACAAATTTAATAATGTTACAAAAAGAAATCTCGTCAAGCATTTCTAGGGGAAATAAAAATTTTGGATATTTTCATGCAGCAAGTGAATGTGCTCAAGCAATAAAACTGCAACACGCTCAAGAACTTTTAGAAACACAAACAATTTCAGGATTTAATAAATATTTAAAACAACTTTTTGATGACGCTTCAAAAGGAAAAAGTAAAGGGATACAAAAACTAGTTTCAAAAAAAGAATTTAATTATATTTTTATGAAGTCTAATGAACTACTTGCAAAAAAAACAGAACATCCCAAAATAAACAAACTAATTGAAATAATAAAACAAGAAAAAGAAAATCCTAGAATCATTGTATTTACTCAATTTAGAGAAACTGCTTCAATTATTTCTAAAAAAATAAATGAACTTGGAAATATAAAATCAAAAGTTTTTGTGGGACAAGCTAATAAAAATGGGACAGGATTGAGTCAAAAAGAACAAAAAAAAGTTATAGATGAATTTTCTCGAGGAGAAATAAATGTTTTAACTGCAACCTCAATAGCAGAAGAAGGTTTAGATATTCCTGAAGTTAATGCAGTTATTTTTTACGAACCAATACCTTCAGCAATTCGTTCAATTCAAAGAAAAGGTAGAACTGCCAGATTAAACAAAGGAAAACTAATAATGTTAATAACTAAACAAACAAGAGATGAAAATATTTATTATGTTTCTCGTTCCCGTGAGAAAAAAATGCAATCTGTGATTGAAGAAGTTAGTAGAGACTTAGGAAAAATAAATTACAATGAAAAACAAAAAACATTATGATAATAACAATAGCGGGTGAAGCTGGTTCTGGAAAAGGAACATTAAGAAAAATGCTTTCTGAAAAATTAGGAATTGAATCATGGTCAATGGGAGACATGAGAAGAGAAATTGCAAAAAAACACGGATTAACAATTCATCAGTTAAATGAAATTGGTGAAAAAGAAGATTGGACTGACTTAGAAGTGGACAACTTCCAAAAACAATTAGGAAACAGAAAAAACATAATTGTCGAGGGAAGACTCTCTTGGTATTTTATTCCAAATTCATATAAAATTTATTTATCTGTCTCTCCAGAACAAGGAGCAAAAAGAATTTTTGAAGAAAAAAGACACACAGAACCTGAAACTAAAGATATTAAAGAAATGATTGAAAAAAATAAACAAAGAAAACAAAGTGATATAAAAAGATACAGCGAATATTACAATATAAATCCTTATGAAAAAGAAAATTTTGATTTAATAATTGACACAACAAACAAAACACCTGAAGAAGTTTTAAATGAAGTTTTGGAAAAACTTCCTAAAGAATAAATCAATTTTATAAACTAAAAGAAATTTTATTTTCCATGAAAACAATAATAAAAAAACCAATAGAAGATATTTTTTCAAAAAAGAAACCTAAAAAAACTTCTCAAAAAAAGCAAGAACAAAAACAAAAAATAATTATAGATTACAGAGAAAAAAATTCTCTAGTTCCAAGTCAGTTGCAAAAACTTGATTTTGATATAGAATTTAAAGAATTAAAAGTTGCAGACTATATTGTCAGGGAAACTGCTATTGAAAGAAAAACAATTCAGGATTTTATCTCTTCTATGATAAATAAAAGACTTTTAAAACAACTTGAAGAATTACAACAATATAAAAAAAGATTATTAATTATAGAAGGTTTTGAAGAACACGAGCTTTATGAAATAGAAGACTCCTCTAAAGGATTAAATCCAAATGCAATAAGGGGATTCATCTTGTCAATTTTATTAAAATACAATGTTCCCATAGCCTATACAAAAAATCCAGAAGACACTGCAAAATTTATTTCAGTTCTTTCAAAAAAACAAGATAAAGAAGTCTCATTTCAGGCAAAAAAAAGAAACCTAAACAAAAAAGAACAACTTCAATTTATAGTTGAAAGTTTTCCAGGAATAGGGCCAAAAACTGCAAAAAAACTTCTGGAAAAATTTGGCTCAATTAAAAACATAATCCTCGCAGATGAAGAATCATTAAAAGAAATTTTAGGAAAAAAAGCTGAAATTGTTAAAGATATTATTGATAGGGAATATTGAAAAACCAACAAGGTATAAAACTGCATTAAAACGCAGTTTATACAATTAAGTTAGGCACAATTTATAC
>CAYWWB010000022.1:0-12625 GCA_964462045.1 Candidatus Woesearchaeota archaeon
AACATAACTTCAATAAAAGACATTAATGAATCTGGTGTTGAAGATGGAGATGTTAAACAAGGAGAAAATGTAACAATTAATGCGACAGTTACTGATGTTGATGAGGATATTGATTCTGTATGGGTTAAGGTTTGGGAAGGAGCAATAGGGGTTTCACAAGTTATTTTCAGAGGATTGATGGATTTAGTTAGTGGAGATTTATGGAGTGTTGATATTGAAACAAATGAAAGTTTTGATTTTGGTGAAACAAATTATACAGTTTATGCAAATGATACAACAGGACAAGAGGTTAATGAGAGTGGAAGTTTTGAGATTGTTAATTCAGCTCCTGTTGTGTCTGATGTTGTTTTGAATTCAAGTTCAGGAACAAATTATACGGATGAAAATTTAACAGTTTATTTTGATGCTTCTGATGTTAATGAACAGGATTTATTTAATACAACAGATTGGAGAATTGATGGAAATTCTTTAGCTGTTTTGAACATGCCATTTAATTTGAATCATACTGGAACTGATTCTGGGGGAGTTAGAGATTATTCTTCTTATGAAAATAATGGAACTCTTAATAAATCAATTAAATGGTTGGATTCTTGTGTTGTTGGAGGTTGTTATAAATTTCCAGGAAATTCTTCTAAATTATCTCTTCCTTTAAATACAACTATTAGTAAAGGAGATGAATTTACTTTGTCTTTGTGGATAAATGTTTCTGAAAATTCTACTCAAGAAACAGAAATTAATAGAGTTTTTTCAGGTGTTGAAGAAACAGAAGATACTTATCTTTACAAAAGTGATGCATCTGATAATAAAAATTATGGAGGGAGGGGAAGCATATTAGTTGGAAGGGATGATTACACGAGTCCAAACCATTGGGGTAAGGGATTAATTAGATTTAATGTTTCAGATATCCCTGAATATGCTATTATAAATAATGCATCAATTAGATTATTTTTAAAGAGAGGAGGTCTTCAAAATGCACCAGATGATAGTGTTAATATTGGACCTCATATTGTTAATAAAGATTGGAATGAAGGTAGTTCTTTGGGGAGTGTAGAAGATGGTGCTTCTTGTTGGAATTATGCTAAATATAATACTGTTTCGTGGGATAGTGTTGGAGCGGAAGGGGTTCCTGGAGATAGTGATGGAGAGTTTTTAGATAATTACACTATTACAGATTCTGATGAAAATTCTTGGGTTTCTTTTAATGTGGCTCCGGCTGTAAAAAAATGGGTTAATGGCTCTAAAGAAAATTATGGTCTTTTGTTTAATAGAACAAGAGAAGGAAAAGATAATCATTTATATGATACTGCTAAAGTTTATTTTGATTCAAGTGAAGCATATAACAAACCTCAATTAGTAGTTAATTATACAATTCCCGCAAGTTTAATTTTTGGAGAGAATTCAAGTTCTTATGCAGTATATTTAGATAACTCTAGTAATATACAGGCTTTTTTAGCAGGAAGATTGAATTCTCCTGTTTCAGTTAATGGAAATATTGGTGAAGGATGGAACCATATTAGTTTTAATTATGATGGAAGAAAATTAAATCTTTACATAAATGGAGAGCTTTCAGAAAGTCGTTATTTACAATCTCCTTTTTCTCTTAATGCAAGTAATTTTAGGATAGGAGAATATTTTAATGGTTCAATTGATGAAGTTAAATATTTTAATAAATCCTTAACAAAACCCCAAATAAAAAATATTTATGAAAGTGAATTACAAGGGAAATCAAACAATGATTTGTTTTATGGAGATACATCTATAAGAGATAATTGGAGTGTGGCTGTTTCAAGTACTGATAGTATTGATAGTATAACTTCTTTTTCAAATAATTTGGAAATTGAACCTAAATCCGATTTTTTAAGTTTATTTTTAAAAAAACCTTCTAATAATGCTTCTTTATATAGGTATGAAACTTTTGAAACTATCTTCAATGTAAGTAAGGGGGAAAATCTTATTTATGGATTAGGAGACCCTATTAATTCTTGTGAAGGATTACAAAATATTTCAAATAATTTAAGTGGAGATTTTTATTTAGATGATGATATTGATTGTTCAGGTTTTGGAGAGTTTGATCCTATTGGAAATATTTCAAGCCCTTATAACGGAGTTTTTGAAGGTAGGGGACATGTAATAAGAAATATTTATGTTAATGATACTTCTGATTTTTCAGGTATTTTTGGGGTTATAGGTGAATATGGTATTGTTAGTAATTTTGTTATAGAAGATGTGAATGTTACTTCAACAGGAAGATATGTTGGAGGTTTATCAGGTTATTTAATTGGTTCTATTTCAGATATTGATGTTAGGGGGAGTGTTCATAGTGATGATAGGGATGTTGGGGGTGTTATTGGACAAAGTCAAGGTATAATAAAAAGGGTTTCATTTGTAGGAAAAGTTAGTTCAAATTCTGTTAATTCAGGAGGGATTTGTGGTATGGCTTCGGGATATATTGAGAATGTTTATACTAGAGGAAATATTTCTGATTCATCAAGTAGCACTTGGATAGGTGTTGGAGGAATTGTAGGAACCCTTTCAAGAAGTACATTAAAAAGAGGTTATTCCGCTGTTTCTTTATATAGTTCTAATAGTAAGGGAGGAATTGTAGGGGATTGTAATGATTGTGGCGTGGAGAATTCTTTTTATAACACAGAATATATAGATGCTCCTTCAAGTTGTATTGGAACAGGATCTTCTTCAGGATGTACAGGAAAAACAACAGATGAATTGAAAAATATTTCTACCTATACTAATTTATCTACTTCAGGACTTTTTGAATCATGGGATTTTGAAGGAAATGAGAATGATGATAATAAAAATGAAGATATTTGGGATATTTCTTCTAATATTAATGACGGATATCCTTATTTTAAAGAAAAAGATTCTTATAGTGGATTAGTTGAATTTTCTTTATTATTTAATCAAACTTCTTTTGAATTAGTTAATGATACTCAAGAAGAGGAACCTTTCTTTATAACTGATAAGTCAAATCCTTATACTTTTTCATTAGGTGAGGGAAGTAATAGAAATGTTTCTTTTATTTTAAATGCAACAGGACAAATTGGAAGATATGTGTTTAAAGGTTCTTCTTTAGATATTGAAAATTCTTTTGAAGTTAATAGTAGTAATTTTAATTTAACTATTTTAAATTCTCCTCCTGAGGAACCTGTTTTAAACTCTCCAAATAACAATGAAACAAATGTTTCTTCTAGTGTTATTTTGAATGTTAGTGTTAATGACATTAATGGAGACAATATGAATGTTAGTTTTTATAATGCTTCTGATGATTCTTTGATTTGTCAGAATAATTCTATTGCAAGTGATTCAAATGTTTTATGTTCTTGGAATGGTTTACGAGGAGATACAGTTTACGAATGGTATGTTAATGTAACAGACGGATTAAATATGACTAGTTCTCAAACCTGGAATTTTACAACTGCAGAAGGTCTTAATGTAACAATAGTTTCTCCAAACCAAGGGCAAAGTTTTTCATCTTCGACAGTTAATTTTGAAATTCAAACTAATAAGAATGCTTCTTGTAATTATTCATTAAATGGAGGAGGAACAAATTACACGATGGTAGCAAATGCAACAGGAACAAAACATACTGATTCAAAAAGTTTAGGTGATGGAAGTTATACAGCTAATTTTTATTGTTTGGATTTAGATAAATATTTTACTAATAATACTGAAAGTGTCTCTTTCTCAATAAGTACTGGTGGAGATGATGGAGGAGGGGGTGGAGGAGGTGGAGACGATGAACCCCCAGAAGATGAAGAAGAACCAGAAGAAAATGAAACTTTAGATTTTGAAACAAATCCTGAAGAATATTATAATTTAACTTTGTTAACTGAAACTATAGAATCTGACTCTCTTTCAATAACAAATTTAGGAACACTCCCTGAAACTTTTAATCTTAATTTAACAGGAGAGATGTTAGATAAAATACACTTTCAAAATCAAGAAATATCATTGAATCCAGGACAAACTGGAACAATTAGTTTTAATATTGGCCCAATAAATGATACAGGAATTTATACTGGTAAAATAATTGTTTCTACATCTTCTCAAGAAAAAGAAATTTTTTCTACATTAAATGTAGGAAATGTAACAATAGGGGATGAAATTATTGTTCCAGGAACAGGAGGAGATGGGGCTGCAGGAAGCTCAATGAGTTATCTTTTTGATTTGTTTGTTAAAATTCCAGATAGAATGAAATTATTAAAACCTAAAGAAAATCTTAGTGTTAATATAAAGATGATCCAAATGAGAGGGCCTTCTTATTTAAAAGATGTGACTCTTAATTATACAATTAAAGATTATTCTGGAAAAATCCATTCAATAATCTCTGAAACCGTGGCTGTTGAAAAAATAAAGGAATTTCAAAAAGAATTTTCTACAAAGGAATTGCCTTCTGGAAGATATGTTTTAGGAGTAAATTTAATTTATCCTGGAGGTGTTGCTACTGCAAGTTCTAATTTTGAAGTAAGAGGTGTTGAGGATTTAAGTACAGAAGAAATCAAACAAATAAATGAAGAAGTAAATAATCAAATTTGGGTTTTATTTCTCGCCCTCATATTAATAGGGATAATTATTTTTATAATTACTAGAAAAATTTCAAAAGAAGATAAATATAATTTTTAATTTGTTTTTAAAATAAAAAAATAAAAATAAGAAAAAGGAATTTATTCTTTTAAGTCACTTATTCCAAGTATGATAAGAATTATTCCTATTAGGATTACTAAACATGTTAAACCACCTTTTATGAAGTTCAATGTAGCAAGTCCCCAAGATTCTAGAGCACCTCCAGGAAGTATTAATCCTATTGGAATAACTACTAAAATCAATCCGAGTAGAAGTTCTAACCATTTATTCATTGTATTTTTATAAGTTTACTATTCTTTAAAAAGATTTTGTTTAGGTTCTGTCCGAAGTTTCAATTTCTTTGATTTTCAAATTCCTCCCAAAAAATCCCCTGTTGTCGTAATCTTCCTTTTCTCCCTTTTAATTTTACTCTAGCTAAAATTTGTGAAAATCAACTAATTCAGGACAGAGCATTTGTTTAAAAACATTTAAAAACAATGTAGAAGTTTATTTTTTATGATTAAGAATCTTTTAATAAAAAAATTAGCAATACCTGTTTTTAATTAAATTATTTGTAATTCTGTTAAATGAGAAAAGTAAAAGATTTTTTGTGGAAACCTGGAATGTCTGTCAAAGAGCTAGTTGATAGTTTTTCTAATATAGGATATCAATCTTCTGAATTAAATCAAGCAGTTGAAGTAATTCTCAAAATGAAACAATCTGGAAGCAAGATTTTTTTAACATTTACATCGAATATGGTTACTTCGGGTTTAAGGGGTTTATTTTCTCAATTATGTAAATTAAATCTTCCAGATATTTTAGTTACAACTTCTGGAGCAATTGAAGAAGATATTATGAAAACTTTGGGAGAGGATTTTGAATTATCTAATTTTTATGCAGATGATACAAGTTTGTATGAGAAAGGTGAAAACAGGATAGGTAATTTGATTATTAGAAATGAGAGTTATATGAAATTTGAAGATAAAATGACAGAATTTCTTGAAAAGATTTATTCAAAAAAATCTCGATTAAGTTCTTCTGAATTATTGAAGGAATTGGGGTTTCTTTTAGAAGATTGTCCAGGAAAAGAAAATTCTATTTTATATCAAGCAGCTAAAAATAATATTCCTATTTATTGTCCAGGAATTGCAGATTCATCCTTTGGTTTTCATTTGTTTATGTTCCAACAAAAACATAAAGATTTTATGGTTGATACTATTTTAGATATGAATAGAATAATTACTGATTTAAGTTTTGATGATAAAAAAGGTTTGATAAGTTTAGGGGGTTCAATAAGTAAACATTATGCTGTTTTTTCTTCTTTATTGAGTGGAGGTTTTGATTATGCTGTTTATTTAACTACAAGCCACTCTTCTTCTGGAAGTATGTCTGGAGCAACAACTCAAGAAGCAAAGTCTTGGGGAAAGATTAAAGATGATGCGGAAGCAGCAACTGTTAATGGGGATGTCACAATAACTTTTCCCTTGATTATTACAAGTGTTTTAGATAAACTTAAAGAGAGAGGATATTTGGAAAATGAGTGATGCGAAATTTATTTTATCAAAAAAAAAGTTATTAGAGGATTATAAAAAATTAAAGGATTTTGGATTGGGTGTTTGTTATAGTTTTAAAACAAATAATCAGGTTGGAGAAGTTTTGAAAGAAGAAGCTAAAGATTGCGAATTTTCAATTCATTCAAATGAGGAAATGGGTGTTTTTTCTAAAAAGGATTTTTCTAGAATCTGGTTTTTTACTCAAGCAGAATCAAAAGAGGAATTAATTGATTTATTGAATAAAGGATTTAGAAAATTTGTGGTCGATAATGAAAAAGATTTACAAATTTTATTGAATGTCATTAATGAAAAAAAGATTAAGGTTTCTCTTTCAATAAGGATGAAATTTCAAGAACATAGAATAGGTTCAAGCAGATATTTTGTTTATGGAATATCTTCAAAAAAAGTTAATGAAATAATTAATGAGTTATTTGAGAATAAATTTATTGATAATTTGGGGGTTCATATTCATAGGAAATCTCAGAATATTTCTGAATGGGAGATAAAAAAAGAAATTCAAGATTCAATTAATGAAGCTAATCTCAAAAAAATAGGTTTTCTAAATTTAGGGGGCGGATTGCCTGCAATATATAGAAGTTATTCTGGAAAGATTTTTAATTATATTTTTGAAAAAATAAAAGAAGCAAAATCTTTTTTAGAAGAGTATGATATTGAAACATATATAGAACCTGGAAGGTTTCTTGCAGCTTCTTGTATTAAATTAGAAACAGAAATAATCCAAATTTATAATAGAAATATTATAATAAATACTTCAATTTATAAGTGTGCTTTAGATAGTCTTTTAACAAATACAAAGATGATTGTAGAAGATGAAATCAGTGAAACCAGAAATAAGGGTTATTTAATTAAAGGAAACTCTCCAACAAGAGATGATATTTTTAGATATGATGTTTGTTTACCCAAAGAAAAAGTAAAAGTCGGAGAAAAAATAGTTTTTCTTAATGCAGGAGCTTATAATTATACTACTGATTTTTTTGGTTATGAAAAATTAGAAACCGAAATTGTTGAATATTTTTAATTTTTTACAAAACATTTATATATTTTTAGGGCTTTTTTTATATAATTAAAGAATTTTTAATAGAATGGCTGAATCTAAATCAAAAAGAATTTCTAGAGCAAAACAAGAAGAAGAAAAAGAAAGAGAGTTTATTAATGTGTTAATGAAATTTTCTCCTGGAACTTTATTGAGAACTGCATTGGATGATTTGATGAGAGCAAGAATGGGAGGTTTATTAGTAGTTTCAAGAGAGGGTATTTCTAAGGTTAGGTGGGGGGGATTTAAATTAAATACTACTTTCACTCCGCAAAAACTTGTTGAAGTTGCTAAAATGGATGGGGCAATAATTTTATCAGAAGATTTAAAGAGAATTGATTATGTTAACACTCTTTTATCTCCCAATGTTAGAATTTCTTCAGGAGAAACTGGTACAAGGCATCAAGCAGCAGAAAGAACAGCTAAAGAATTAAATACAATTGTGGTGGCTGTTTCAGAAAGGAAAAACAAAATAACAGTTTATTATAAAGATAGAAGCTATGTTCTTGAAAATAGTGCAGAAGTCTTAAGAAAAGCTACTGAAACTCTCCAAATTTTAGAAAAACAAAGAGAAATTTATGGAGAGTTAAAATCTAATTTGAATCTTTTGGAAATTAATGATATTGTTACTGCAGGGGATATTTGTAATGTTCTCCAGAGAATAGAAATTATAAAGAGAATATCACACATGATTAGAAGAAGTCTTGTTGAATTGGGTAAAGAAGGTGTTATTGTGAGTATGAGACTTAGAGAATTAACTGGGGGATTAGATAAAGAAAGAAGTTTAATTCTTAAAGATTATTTTAAATCTAGATATGCTAAAGTAAGTTCTACATTGGAGAACATGAATTTTGATTTTTTAATTGAAACATCTAATATAACTGAAACCCTTTTTGGAGAAACTTATGATAAGGAAGTACATCCTAAGGGTTATAGGTTGCTGAGTAAAACTAGTATTCCTCAAAGAAAAATAGAAGTATTGGTTAGAAATTTTAAGAATCTTTCAAAGATATTTAATGCAGATAAAAAAGAAATTTCTAAGATAGTGAAAAATCAAAAATATGTGAAATCAATAACAAGCGAAATAGGGAATTTAAGGGAAAAAATTCTAGTAGGTAAGCAAATTACTTAAAAGGAAATTATTTCTTGTTTTTATGTTATCAAAAAAAGAATTAAATGAAATTAAAGAACATTTGAATAAATCACAGAATCCTTTGTTTTTATTTGATGATGATCAAGATGGGTTGTGTAGTTTTTTAATTTTGCAAAGAGGATTTGATAAAGGGAAAGGTTTTCCAATTAAATCTCCCGAATTAAATAAGGATTACTTTAGGAAATTTGACGAACTTAATTGTGATTATATTTTTGTTTTAGATAAACCAAAAATTTCTAAAGATTTTTTTGAAAAAGTACAACAAAATAATGTTCCTTTGGTTTGGATTGATCACCATGATATTGATAGGAAAGAGATTCCGAATTTTGTTAATTATTATAATCCTTTGTTTTCAGAAGAAAAAACTAATGAACCTGTAACCCATCTTTGTTATAATATTACAAATAATGATTTGTGGCTTGAGATTATTGGTTGTATTTCAGATAGATATTTCCCTGAAAAAGAATATAACTTGTTTAAAGAAAAATATCCAGATTTAATAATAGATTCAAAAAATCCTTCAAAAATATTTTATCTTTCAGATATAGGTAAAATTTCTTTGATTTTGGGTTTTGGATTAAAGGACAAAGTAACAAATGTTATTAGGATGATGAAATTTTTAAAAGATATTCGCGGTCCCCATGAAATTTTGAATGAAGAAAATAAACATGCATTTAAAAAAAGATTTGAGGTTTTGAGAAAAAAATATGAAAAATTGATCATAGAAGCAAAAAAACAAGCCACAGAAAGCAATCTTTTGTTTTTTAAATATGGGGGGGAAACAAGTATGAGTGCGGAGGTTTCAAATAGGTTAAGTTTTATTTATCCTGAAAAAATTATAGTTGTTCTTTATGAATCTGGGGGAAAAGTTAATATTTCCGCGAGGGGGGAAGGCGTTAAAAAGATAATCCTCAGGGCTATTGAGAGTTTGGAAGGAGCTAATGGAGGAGGGCATGAAAATGCTGTTGGAGCGAGGATTAAAAAAGAAGACATTGATATTTTTAAAAAGAGATTAGAAGATTTGTTTTAAGTTGTTACTTTCTGAAGATTCGAAAAATATATAAATAAGTTGCTCTTTTATTTTTGTATGAAGCAGAGACTAAACTATCCTATGTGGAATGTTTTAAATTACTGTTTAGTCTGTAAAATAGCTTCAATTAAATTTACAGGCTCCTATTAATCTGAGTTTTAGCTTAGGTTAAGAAGGAGCAAGAGTTCTTTGATTAATTTAAGCTAAGGCAAGGATTTTTTTGAGCCATTAATTAAAATGGATAATAAGGAAATGACAGAAAAACAAATAGTTGAGTCTGAACTTAGTCAGTTGTTTTCACAAACACTTAGTTTGGAAGACGAAATCAACTCAATTAGAATTGAATAGAAGAAAATTCAATATAGAGCTTAGTTTTGTTATTTGTTAATATTTAATATGTTTTTCCAACATAAACCCAATAATCTGCTTTATTTCCTGTTATGACGCATTTTTCGTCTTTGATTTTTTCAGAATCTAGAAAAAGTGTTTTTGCTCCTTCAGTATCTGCTTTAAGTTGTTCTTCTGCTTCTATTGAATTACATAGGGGAACTTTTACAACTTTTCCTTGTTTAATTAAACTCATTAATTCTTTTTTATCTGTTGTCTTTTTTAATGCTTCCTTTAATTTTTCTTCTGCTTTTTCAAATAATTCTTTTTGAATTTCTTCAAGTAATTTTGGAATTTCTTTTTCTAATTCAGAGATTTTTATCTGCTTTTTTTCTCTGGTGTTTCTTTTTACAACCATTACGGAATTTTTTTCTAAATCTTTTGGACCTAATTCAATTCTTATTGGAATTCCTTTGAGTTCCCATTCATTATACTTCCAACCAGGAGAATATTCTTCTCTTTCATCTAAAATAGGGGAGTGCTTCTTCAATATTTTTTCAATTTCTTTTGTTTTTTTCAATATTTTTTCTTTTGTATCTTCAAATAAAATAGGAATTATTGCTATTTTGTTTTCTGCTATTTTTGGGGGAATTACGAGCCCATTATTATCTGAATGAATCGCAAACATTGTTCCTAACATTCTTGTTGAGATTGCATGAGTGTTCTGAAAGGTATATTTTTCTTTTTCATCTTTATCTTTAAATTTTATATCATAAGCTTTTGCAAATTTTTGTCCGTCGTAATGAAAACAAGTCCCTTCTATTACTTTTCCATTTTCAAGATAATGGTGGTTTTTTTCTGAAAATACTGCTCCTGCAAATTTTTCTTTTTCTGTTTTTCTTCCATAAATTCCAGGAAGAGCCATTAAATCTTTAGTTACTTTTTCATAAGCTTTCATAACTTTTTTTGCGTGAGATAATGCTTCTTTTTCATTTGAAAAAACAGAGTGTAATTCATTCCATAAGAATTCCCTTGTTCTGAAAAAAGGAACAGGATTATTGAATTCCCACCTTAAAACATTGTTCCATTGGTTTAAAATCAAAGGCAAATCTCTCCAGGAACGAATCCATTTAGAATAAGATTCATACATTATTGTTTCTGAAGTTGGACGTATTGCTAATTTTTCATTTAGTTTTGTTTTTCCTGCATGAGTTACCCAGGCGACTTCAGGAGCAAAGCCCTCTACGTGTTCTGCTTCTTTTTGAAAAGCTTTTTCTGGAATTAATAAAGGAAAGTAAGTGTTTTTTACTCCTATTTTTTTAAATTCTTTATCACATTCCTGTTTTATTTTTTCCCATATTTGGTAAGATGCTGGACGAAAAACTATGCAACCAGAAACAGAAGAATAGTCTGCTAGTTCTGCTTTAATCATTAATTGAGTAAACCATTCTGTAAAATCTTGTCCTTTTTTTATTGTCAAACCTTCTTGTGACTTTTTTGCCATAAGTTATTTAATAAAAAAGGATTTAAAATGGTTTTGATAAATTTAAATATCCTGGTTTTGTTTTATTTAAAAGGCGTATAGTTCAATGGATAGAACTTTTGGTTTCGGCCCAAAGGATCGAGGTTCGAATCCTCGTGCGCCTATGGGAAAACAAGGATTTGAAGCTTTAGGTTTATTGTGATTTTCCGCAACCTAGTGGGAAAAGCGCGATAATTAAAAAATTCCAAATTCCGAGGTAAGTTTTTTTTGAATCCTCGTGCGTCCATAATAAAAGAGAATAAAATGAATCAAAAAAAGAGGTTTTTTATTGGAGTGTCCATTTTAATGGGTAGTTGTATTGGGGCAGGAATTTTAGGTTTGCCTTATGTTGCTGCTCAAGCTGGTTTTTTTATTGCTTTGCTTTATATTATCTTAGTTGGAGGGATTATTATGCTAGCTAATTTATATTTGGGAGAGATTTGTCTTAGAACAAAAGGAAGACATCAGATTGTTAGTTATTCAAGAAAATATTTAGGAAAACATTATGCAAGAATAATGAAATTTGCTGTTTTTTTTGGTATTTATTCTTCAATGGTTGCTTATTCACTAGGTGTTGGAGATAGTTTAAGTCAGTTGTTTTTTGGGAATCTTAATTATGGTATTTTATTTGGTTTGTTTTTTGGATTTGTAATGTCTTTATTATTGTGGAGAGGTATGCAAGCTTTGAAAAGATATGAAAAATATGGTGTTGCAATTATTTTTGCTGTGTTGATTATTATTTTCTTTATATTTGCAGGAGATGTTAAAATGAGTAATTTAATTTATTTTAATTTAGGAAATATTTTTCTTCCTTTTGGGGTTGTTCTTTTTGCATTACTTTCTTTTCATGCAATACCTGAAATTAATATTTATCTAAGGAAAAACAAAAAATTATTTAAGAAAATTTTAATTTATGGGACTCTTGCTTCAATTATTATTTATGCTTTTTTTACTTTGATTGTTGTGGGTTCTCAAGGGATAAATACTCCTGAAGTTGCTACGCTTTCTTTAGGGAAATTTTTTGTTCTTTTAGGTGTTTTAACAATGTTTACTTCTTATCTAGCTGTTGGAAATGCTTTAAGAGAAGATTTTTTGTTTGATGAGGGCTTTAATAAAAGAAAAGCTTGGTTTTTTTCAGCAATAGTTCCAATTATTTTATTTTTGCTTACAAGAATTTTTAATTTTTTTACCTTTACAAAAGTTATTGCAATTGGTGGTGTTATTTCAGGAGGAATTATTGCTGTTTTGATTTTATTTATAATAAAGAATGCAAAGAAAAAAGGGGACAGAAAACCAGAATATTCCATACCTATAAATTGGCCTATCATTATATTCTTACTATTAGTTTTTTTAGGGGGGGTTGTTAGAGAAGTTTTAGTTGCGAGTGGGGGTTAAGTTTATTAAT
>CAYWWB010000023.1:0-6213 GCA_964462045.1 Candidatus Woesearchaeota archaeon
TTCGTAGGCACTAAGCCAACAGATTTTGAGTCTGTCCCGTTTGACCGCTCCGGCACACCCGCATGTTTATGCTCTAATTTGACTTTCCTTAGGAAAGGCGAATTAAACCGAACATAGTGAGGTTCGGCACACCCGCATATTATTGATTGAATTTGAGATTATAAAAATCTTTAGAATTTTTCTTTATTTTCTTTTTTAAATATTTTATTTTTTCAAACCCTCTTTTAATCATATTTTTCCATCCTATTTTTCTCTCTCTTTTAACCAAATGCCTTTTCATTAAAAATCCAAATAAAGCTGTAGTAAAAAATGAAAACACCCCATAAACTAATGCTGGCTGAGTCATTAAATTATTTTTCAGAACAGTCCCTGCAATTAACAAGGCTAAACCAGTATTTTGCAATCCAACTTCAATACCAATTGTTATTGCACTCTTATTATTCAATTTAAATAATTTTGAATTAAAAAATCCCATGAATAGAGAAACCAAATGAAAGATAATTAGGGTCGGGAAAATGAAAAAAGCTTTTTCTAAATTTATTCCAGAACCTCCAGCTGTTTCAGGAGCAAAAAACTTTATTGCAAAAACCACAGCAAGAGCAAATATACTTACCACTTTTAAATATCTTTCAATATTATATGCTGTTTTTTCATTTTTTTCTTTTATTAAAATTCCTAAAATTACTGGAATTAAAATAATAAAAAAGAGATTAAAAAAAGTGTTCCAAAAAGGCAAGATTACTGACGGGGATGAACCATAATAAAAATTAAGAAATAAATTTATTATTAATGGGATTGAAAACAAAGTTATTACAGTGTTCACACTTGTTAGAGAAACAGATAAGGGAACATCTGCTTTAATTAAATAAGAAACAAAATTAGAAGAAGTTCCTCCTGGACAACTCGCAAGAATTATTATTCCCATTTTCAATGCAACAGGGAGCCCAGAAAATTCTACTACTAAAAAAGCAATTAAAGGAAGAAGAATTATTTGAGAAATTAGTCCTATTGATAACTTTTTTGGTTTTTTGAAAATTTCTTTAAAATTTTTAAATTTCAAAGAAAGCCCTATGTTAAACATAATTAAAACAAGAGCAATTTTCAATAAAATATCAACAAATACCATATTAAAAATAATTTTTTATATTTTATAAATTATTAGTGTGGATTAAGAACTCGTTTTGAAAAATTACTTAATTTTTTTAGAAAGCTCTTCTAAATCTTTTTTAAGGTTTTTTACTGATTCCTTAAAAATTTCTTTAGATGTAATTTGTCCAAAGGATTCAATAGTTATAATCATTTCTTCATTTTCTTTAACCTCTGCTTTCTCTCTTTGTTTTTCAGCAAGGCCTTCACAGAAGTCACAAACCCCTTTTTCTTTATTGTCCATAACAATTATTTTGTTTCCTTTTTCTTTTATTTCTTCTTCAGGAATTACTTTTTTTAATTCATTTAAATATTTTTTATCTAAACTTATTTCACAAGAATTTCTAAAAAAAATCATTCCAGGAGAAAACTTTGCATGGTTTTTTCCTACTTTTGCTCTCACAATACCTTTAATATCTAATTCTTGCCCTTTATCTAATAAGGTTAATGGAACTTTATCATAAACAACTTCAACGTCTCCCTGAAATTCTCCAGAATAAACAATTCCTTCTTTTTTTGTTTTTAATGCTACACTATATTCTTTACTTTTATTAATTTTTTTTGAATTTATAGGCACCAAACCTATACGGTGTGCTAAAGTTTCATCATATAAGGGGGAATCATTTTTTGAAATTTCTACTTCGTCTATAGCTAAAATAGGGATTCTTCCCACATACCTTCTAATAGCATTTGCTAAACTATCTTCTATTTTTTCTGAAAAAGTTATTTTGTTTTCCTGATTATTTATTATTTCCATTTTATAAATTTGAATTTTTCATTTAAAATTGTTTCTATTTGCCTTATGGTCTTCTTCCTCTCCTTCCCCCTTGTTTTTTAGGTCCGCCTTTAGGTATTCTTGTAGTATCAAGGATGTTTATTATTTTAAATCCTTCTCTTGAAAGACTTTTTATAATTGCATTTGCTCCAGGACCTGGTGCAGGGTTTCCTGTTTTTGTCCTTATTTTAACATAAAGAGATTTTATTTTTAACTCCTTCATATCTTCAGAGATTCTTTTTGCAATATACATTGCAATTGTAGGATTTGCTTTTAATCTATTATTTTTTGTTACCATTCCCCCAGTAACTTTTGAAATAGTTCTACCAGACATATCTGTAACATGAACAATTGTATTATTAAAAGAAGTATAAATATTTACAACTGCTTCATAGCTTTTTTCTTTTTTCTTTTTTTCTTCTTTTGGTTTTTCAGTTTCTTGTTTTTTTTCTTTAGACTCAACTATTTCTTCTTTTTTATTTTCTTTTTCTTCAGTCATTTTTCTTCAGTATTTTTTGTAGGTTTAGTTTTTTCTTTAGGAATGGATTTTTTTTCTTTTTTTATTATTTTTTCTTCCATTTCTAAGGGCACAATATAGGAAGGAGCACTAACAACATTTTTTCCAACTAAAATTTTTCTATGTGTAATTAATTGTCTTGCCTCTTTAACAGATTTTGCAAGTTTTTTATTATATACAATTGTTTGAAGCCTTCTTTTTAAATAATCTTCTTTTTCTAATGATAAAATATCTCCAATGGTTTTTACATCCATACCTATTTTATTTAATCTATCAAATAATGATTTTTGTTCTTCTTCACTTGCTCCAATAAGCTTTTTAGCTTTTTCTCTCATTGCATTTATTTTTGCTTCAGCTTTCCAAATTTCTTTTTTGTTTTTTAACCCAAATTCTTTTTTTATCCCTGCTTCTTCATCAATTCTAGCCTTATCAAAAGGCCTTTTTGGTTTTGAATATGTTTTATGTTTTCTTTTCATTTAATTTCTCCTATTTTTTCTTTTTAATTCCAGCGCCTTTTGCCCTGTTTTTTCTAAAATTTGCTTTAGTTCTTTGTCCTCTTGAGGGGAGGTTACCCATATGCCTAAATCCTCTATAACTTTTTATGTTTTTTAATCTTTTAATATCAAAACTTTTTACTAAATCTAAATTACTTCCATTAAGGTGTATGTCCTCTCCAGTTTCAAAATCCTTTTTTCTATTAACTAAAAAAGAAGGAACCTCTTCTATATTTTTTATGATTCCAGATATTTTATTTTTTTCTTCATCACTCAATTCTTGGATTTTTTTATTTTTATTTAGATTCAACAAATTACATATTGCATTTGAAAAACCCCATGATACTCCTTTAATTTTTGTTAATCCGGAATAAACACTCATACCTCCAGGTATGTCTTTTGTCATTATTCTTACCATGTTTCCTTGGTAGTTTTTTGTTTCTGTCATTTTATTTTACAAATAAATTATATCTCTCCATTTCTGTTAGTTCTTTAAAAATCCTTTTCTCAATCGCTTTTTTAGGATCAGGAAGATGAGGTATTCTTTTCCTCATATCCTCAAAAGATTTGAATTTTTCTTCTTCTCTTTGTTTTACTATTTCCTGCATATGCTTTTTACCCATACCAGGAAGAAATTCTATTTGATGAATTCTTTTATTAATAGGGTCTGCTGTATTATAAAATTCAACAAACCTTTCTTCTCTATCTTTAACATATTTTTGAAGGTGTTCCTCTAATTGTTCTTTTGCCCTTTCTGTAAGTTTCTCTCTCTTAAGCCTCCCTGAAATATAATATATTTTTTCTCTTTTACCTGGCCCAATATAGACTTCTTCATCTATTTCTAGAGAAACTCCTCTTCTAGGAACTAACTCCAATAATATTAAATTTTCTTTACCTATAGCTTGAGCTACAGGCATTGTTTTTTTCTCCAAAGGATACCCATTTGGTAGATATTCTAGTATAATTGCATATTCTTCTTTGTCCATTTTTTCTATTTAAAGTCTTTAATTGTGTCAAGAATTTTTTGTGTTTCATCTTGGTCTAAACTAACATCTACAAAAATTTTATTTATGTCTTCCTTATCTTTAGGCAAAAGATCTATGATCTTACAAATATGTGTTTCTTTTATTTTTACCATATCTAATTCTTCTATCTTTTTTCTTAATTCTTTTGCTTTTTCAGGACTTAATTTTGTGAATTTATTTATAAATGAATTAATTTCTGCTTTGCTATCTATGTATTCTTTTGATTCTGCTATACTTAGTGGATTACTTTTTCTTATCATTTTGTTTTTTTATTTGTTTTATTTTTTTTAAATGTATTGGCTCAATAATATATTGTTTTTCTTTTTTAAAATCATTGATTTTTATTATATATGCTTTTCCTCTTTTGCCCTCAACAACACCTGTTCTTCCTTGAATATTATCAGGAAAATTACATTTACATGAAGGCTCTCTCACAACTGCTACAATATCTCCTTCATTATACTTTCTAAAGTATCTACTAAATTGAATTTTTCCTTTTTCTTTAGGTTTCTTTATTCTCATAATTATTTCAGAAAGAGACTATTTAAAAATCTATCTTTTTACTCTTTTTTTGCTTCTTCAACTCTATGATTACATAAATCTCCATTTTCACGGGCATCTTCCATATTCTTTACAATTGCTCTAAACATTTTTTCTCCCCACACACCTATCCCACATCTTTCACAAAAATCAATAACAGAATTAGAAGGAATTTCACAACCACAATAAATACATTTCTTTGTCATTTTCACCTTTAATCTTTATTAAAAAATATTTTTCTTTTTAAATATTTGTATTAAATACCCATAAGTTTTAAAAACCCAGATATATCTTCATAATTATGATAGTTCCAATTAGATGTTTTAGTTGTGGAAAACCTGTAGGTCATTTGTGGGAAGAATTCAAAAAAAGAACTTCTGAAGGTGAATCTGCAAAAAAAGTAATGGATGAATTAGGATTAGAAAGATTTTGTTGCAGAAGCGTGTTTTTAGGACAATCAGACAACATAGAACTTGTTTCTAAATTTAAGAAGAGTTAAAATTCTAATTCTAATAATTCTGAAATTGTACTTATGTTTATTTTTTAATCTTCCAATGACTAATATGGCCACAATTCAAACATTCAATTGATTTTTTTCCTGATTTTATTCTTACTTTTTCTTTTCTTGAATAAGGTTTCAGGCATTTTTTACAGAACAATTTTCTTTTTTCTTTTAGGGGAATTTTCTTATTTGCTGCAAGTCTCTTTATTTTTTTCACTTCTTTAGGTGTTTTATTTTTTATATTTTCAAAAAAGTCCTCAATTTTTTCTTTAGCTTCTTTTTTAGAAATTTTATATTTCATAATCAAAAGAAGAATTAATTGTTTTTATTATTTATGAAAAATTAAACAAGACAGCATTAGAGCTTCGCATCTGGGTGATACTAACACAACTAACATAATTGGCTTAACTTCTGGGTTCGGAAAGAGACCAGGTGTTTCCCAATTATTATGGCTGTCTCAATTATTTGTAATGATGATAGTTTATAAAGTTTTTTATATGCCTGATTTTTAGAAATTTTATAAGTGGGAGTGCCAGAGCGGTCAAATGGGTCAGGTTAAGGACCTGATGGCTTAGTGCCTACAGGGGTTCGAATCCTCTCTCCCACATGTATCTTTTTGAAAGATACACTGCAAAATACCCCTAACATAAAAAAGGATTCGAAGCCTTGGGTTTATGTGATTTTCTGAAAGAAAAGCGCAATAGGTTGAACGAACAAAGTGAGTGAGGCCCGAATCCTCTCTCCCACATGTATCTTTCAAAAAGATACACTACAAAAAAACTTCCCCCTCCGAGAGGTCTTTTTCAAAAAGATACACTACAAATCAAAAAATTTCAAACTTTGCCCGGGTAGCTCAGCTGGATTAGAGCGATTCCCTCCTAAAAAAATTCAGGAGAATTTTTATTCTCCATCAAGAGATGAAGAAAGGAATAGGTCGCAGGTTCGAATCCTGTCCCGGGCGTCCTCCCATAACATAAAAAAGGATTCGAAGCCTTGGGTTTCGTCTGGATTTCCTCTTCCAACATTGGAAAGACGGGCGAATTAAAAAATTCCAAATTCCAAGGTAAGTTTTTTTCGAATCCTGTCCCGGGCGTCCTCCCATAACAAAAACCTTTAAAACTCCTATGAAATAGATTATAATATGCGTGGGTAGTTCAGTGGCAGAATAACTGGCTTCCAACCAGTTGACCTGGGTTCGAATCCCAGCCCGCGCA
>CAYWWB010000023.1:6313-12568 GCA_964462045.1 Candidatus Woesearchaeota archaeon
CGAATCCCAGCCCGCGCACTTTAAATAGGTTATTATTAGAATGAATGAAAATAAAAAGAACTGGCATGATAAAAATTATAAGAAATTATTAATTATTCCAGCAATACTTCTATTAATTTCAATTATTTATATGATTAGTTTCTATTCTAGTCATGACGATTTTATTTACAAAGATATTTCTCTTACAGGGGGAACTTCAGTAACAATTTATAATAAAATAGACCAACAAGATTTAGAAAATTCTCTTTCATCAGAATTAGATGGTTTAAAAACAAGAAAAATCTATGATTTAACAACAAGGGAACAAAAAGCATTAATAGTTGAAACTAAAACTAATGGAAATCAAACAAGACAAATATTAGAAAATTATCTAGGATATGAGCTTACAGAAGAAAATAGTAGTTTTGAATTCACAGGCCCAAGTTTAAGTAAAAGTTTTTTCAATCAATTAATTCTTGCTATAGTTTATGCATTTACTTTCATGGGGGTAGTGGTTTTTTTAATTTTTGGAAAACAAAAAAATTTGAAAATACTTTTAGTGATTTTGTCTATTCTTCCTCCAATTTTATTTTTTGGGTTTAATATAATTTCATTACAAGTTTCAGTTATTTTATCTCTTGCAGTTTTGTTTTTAGGGTTATCTATTTATATTAAATATAATATGCCTAGTTTTGCAGTTATTATTTCTGCTTTTGCAGATATTTTTATGACATTGACTCTAGTGAATATTTTAGGAATAGAGATGTCTAGTGCAGGTATTGTAGCATTTTTAATGTTAATTGGTTATTCTGTAGATACAGATATTTTACTTACAAACAGGATCTTAAAAAGAAGAGAAGGGACATTAAATGAGAGACTTTCCAAATCTTTTCAAACAGGTATGACAATGACGCTGACCTCTATTTTAGCTTTTTCAATAGCATTAATTATTGTAAGTTCTTTCTCAATAATTCTTTCTCAAATATTAACTATCTTAGTTATTGGATTAGGATTTGATTTAATTAATACTTGGATAACAAATGTTTCTTTAATTAAATGGTATGTTGAAAATAAAAAATGAAATTTAAATTAACTTGGAGGATTTGGATTTTAATTATCTTTTTAATTTTATCTTTATTATCTATATTCATTACCCCTTATTTTTTACAGAAAGGAGTTATTGTAAAGAGTGTGGAAACTAATTCAACAGCATTTGATTTTGGATTAAGAAAAGGACAATTAATTAATTCTATAAATGGAAAAACAATAGAATCTATGGAAGATTATGCAAAAATAATTCAAGAGAATTTTCCTTCTGAAGAAGATGTTAAATTAAACATAAAGACAGATACTTCTGAAATAATTTATTATTCAAATCATTCCCCTGAAATAACTGTTTCAAAAACATCTTTAACAAATTTAAAAACAGGTTTAGATTTGGCAGGAGGTTCTAGAGCTTTAGTTCAAGCAGAAAATCACGAACTTACTAGTCAAGAAACACAAGATTTAGCAGCAATACTTAATCAAAGACTAAATGTTTATGGTATTGAAGATGTAGATGTTTCAACTGTAATAGATTTGCAAGGAAATAATAGAATTAAAATAGAAATTGCAGGAGCAACACCAGAAGATATTAAGGAATTAGTATCTAAACAAGGAAGATTTGAAGCTAAAATTGGAAATGAAACTGTTTTTAGTGGAGGAGATAAAGATATAATTTCTGTTGCAAGAAATCCCCCAAATGCAATTATTGAAAGTTGTGACGAGTATCAAGGACAACAAGTTTGTAATTTTAGATTTGCAATTTATTTAAGTGAAGCTGCAGCAAAAAGACACGCAGAAATAACAGACAAAGTTCCTATAAATGAAACAAATCCTCAATATCTTTCTAAAAAACTAGATTTATATTTAGATAATAAAAAAGTTGATTCATTATTTATTGGAGAAGGATTAAAAGGAAGGCAAACAACACAAATATCTATCTCAGGATCTGGTTCTGGAAAAACAAGAGAAGATGCTTACAAAGATACTCAAGAAGAAATGAAACATTTACAAACAGTTTTGATTACTGGAAGCCTCCCATATAAATTAGAAATAGTTAAATTGGATACTATTTCCCCTAACCTAGGAAATCAATTTACAAATTCTATTTTTATAGCCGCAATTTCAGCTTTAATTGTGGTAACTATCATCATTTTTATTAGATATAAAACTGTAAAATCATCCACAGCTCTTTTATTCACAAGCATATCCGAAATTTTAATTATTTTAGGTGTGGCTTCCTTAATTGAATGGAATTTAGATTTACCAAGTATAGCAGGTATCTTAGTTACAATGGGTACTGGTATTGACCAGCAAATAATTATTTTAGATGAAGCAAGACAAAAAACATCAATAAACATGAAGCAAAAACTAAAAAGAGCTTTATCAATTATAATTGGTTCTTATTTTACTGCTTTGGTTGCTATGATTCCATTGATGTGGGCAGGAGCAGGATTATTAAAAGGATTTGCAATAACAACAATAATAGGATTAACTGTGGGTGTTTTAATTACTCGTCCAGCTTATTCAGATATTGTTAAAAAGATTGAGGAATAATTTTTCAAAAGATTTATATAGTTATATTACAAAATAATAACATATGTTACAAAAATATAATATATTCAAAGTTGCAAAAGTGTTTTTTTTAGAACCCTCTAAAGAACATTATCTTAAAGAAATTTCAAAAAAATCTTCTCTCGCACATACATCTGTTAAAAAAGTTCTCCAGGATTTAAAAAATAAGGGAATAATAAAAGAAAAGATTTATACAAGAGAGTCGAGAAAATTCCCTGTATATTTTGTAGATACAGAAAACAAAAATTATAAACATAATAAAAAATTATTCAATCTTGATAGAATATTTTCCTCTGGTTTAATAGAGAATTTAAAAGAAAAATTAATGCCCCAATGTATTGTTTTATTTGGTTCGTATTTAAGGGGGGAAGATATTGAAGAAAGTGATATAGATCTTTTTATTGAATCAGAAAAAGAAAATATTGATTTAAAAAAATTTGAAAAAAAGTTAGGAAGAAAAATCCAGCTTCATTTTAAGAAAAATTTTAATGAATATAACTCTGAAATGAAAAACAATATTTTAAATGGAACTGTAATTTATGGTTATTTAGAAGCTTTTTAAAATGAAATACAAAATAACTCCAGATAAACAAAAATCAAATTCATTAAAAAATATGGCTAAAATAACCCTAGAGAGGCTTGATGATACAGATAAATTAAAGTACCCTGCTAATACTTTAGATGATTATTATAATGTTATCCACTATCTAATGGAAGCCTTAGCTTGTCTTAAGGGAATAAAATTTAAAGGAGATAAAGCTCATTTTGAATTAATTGAATATGTTTCAAATATTTTAGGGTTTTCTGAATTAGAAAGAAATTTTTTGCAAGAATTAAGGGATTTTAGAAATAAAATATCTTATGAGGGTTTATCAATAAAAAAAGAATATGTTGAAAGAAATCAAGGAAAGATAAAAAGAATCATAACTAAATTAAAAAAAGAAATACAAAAATAAAATGCTTCCCAAATTCCATTTTTTTACTGGATTAATATTTTCAATTATTTTATTTTTAATTTTTCCAGAAGTAGATTTAATTGCAGCTTCCTTAATTTTTCTTTCAAGTTTTTTAATTGATGTGGACCATTATTTGTATTATATTTACATTAAAAAAGATGTTTCATTGAAAAAAGCATATCAATGGTTTATTGAAAAACACCACAAATATAAAAATTCCTCTATTGAAGAAAGAGATAAATTCCCTTCAAGACCTTTAATTTTTCACGGAATTGAAATTATAATTTTATTATTTATTTTAGGGTTTTTTGTTTCGAAATATTTTTATTTTATTTTGATAGGGGTTTCACTACATTTGTTTTTTGATATTCTAAATGAAATAAGACATAGAAATAGAATAGATAAAATTTCAATTATCCATGATTTTTTAAAGTCAAAAAAATAAACTCTAGAAAATAAATAAAAAGACTTTTAAATAATGAAACATATATGTTTCATATGAAACAAGAAAAAATCAATATTAAACTTTTTGAGGAATTAAGAAAAAATTATTTTCATCAAAGAGAACTAGCAAGAAAACTTAATACGAACCAAACACAAATAAGGAGAAAATTAATTGAATTAGAAAAAGGTAATATTGTTGATTCTCGTGTTGAAGGAAAAAACACAATTTATTGTATCAAGGACAGTGTTGAAGCAGAAGTTTATCAGAAAGTAATTGAAAATAAAAAACTACTTTTGTTTTTAGAAAAACCTAAGATAAGGAAGATTTTCAAGGAGATAAAAAAGCATATAAAAAAAGGAAAAATAAAAACAGACCGAATCATTATTTTGTTTGGTTCTTATATTAAAAATGAAGAAACAAAAAATAGTGATATAGATATTTATATTGATACCAATTCAGAAAAAGAAAAAAACTTTATTCAAGAATTATCAGACAGAATAGAGATAAAATCAGGAAAATTTGATAAAAAACAACCCCTTGAAAAAGAAATAATCAAAAACCACGTTGTCTTAAACAATATAGAGGGATTTTTGAATTTAATAAAATGAAGAGGAAAAAACAAAACATTTATAAATAACCTTACTTTTATTAAGGTATGATAAATTTTAGCAGGGGTAAATCAAATGTATGTTGAAAGATTTTTAGAAAAAGACATAAAAAAATATCTCCAGGACAGGGAAATAATAGCTATAGTCGGAGCAAGACAATGTGGAAAAACAACTTTAATGAAGAGGATTTTTAATGAACTCGATAATGCAGATTTTATTAGTTTTGAAGACAGAGACATTCTCAATCTCTTTTCTAATGATATTAAATCTTTTGTAGAAAAATATGTTAAAGGAAATGATTATTTGTTTATAGATGAATTTCAGTATGCAAAAGAAGGAGGGAAAAATCTAAAGTATATTTTTGATAATTATAAAACAAAGATAATTATCTCAGGATCTTCTGCCCCTGAATTAACAATCCACAGCATAAAATATCTTGTAGGAAGGGTTTTTGTTTTTACACTTTATCCTTTTTCTTTTGAAGAATTTTTGAAATTTAAAGACCCTAAATTGTATAATCTCTATAAAAAGGACAGAACAACTAAAGAAGTAATTGAATTAATAAATAAACCTTATTTTGAATATTTTGTTTATGGAGGATACCCAAGAGTTGTTTTAGAAGAAGACTATGAAAAAAAGAAAGAAATTCTAAGAAACATCTTCAATACATATCTTTTAAGGGAAATAAAAGAAATTATGCAGATACACGAAGACCAAAAAATAAACCAGATTATTAAGGCTTTATCTTTACAAATAGGGGGCCTGGTCAATCATTCGAAAATTTCATCTCTAACAGGAATAAGTTTTAATGAACTAAAAAAATACATTGAAATTTTAAAAAAGACATTTGTAGGAATTGAAGTAGGGCCTTTCTTTAGGAACAAGAGAAAAGAATTATCTAAAACCTCTAAATTTTATTTTCTTGATAATGGGTTTAGAAATATCTCAATAAACGACTTTAGAGAAAAAAATTTAAGGAATGATTTAGGAGAATTAAATGAGAACTTTATTGCTTCAGAACTAATTAAACAAGGAAAAGAACCAAAATATTGGAGGACAAAATCCAAGGCAGAAGTAGATTTTGTTTTAGAATACAGAGGAAAAGAAATAATTCCTATAGAAGTTAAAACATCTCTCCATGAAAACAAAATAAAAATAACACGGTCTTTTAGAAATTTTGTTGAAGAGTATAAACCAAAAAGAGGTTTTGTCTTTTCATTTAATCTCAAACATAGAAAATATATAAACAAATCAGAGATAAGATTTTTGCCCTTATTTTCAATAAATAAGATTTTTAATAAAACACCAGACAAAAAATAAAAAAACAAATATAAAATGACAAAGCATCTTTTCAAATGTATCTTTCAGAAAGATACACTACAAACCAAAACCAAACAAAGAGAAGATAGCATACAAGACAAAAAGTGAATTTTTGACTAATTCGCTTAAATAAGATTTAATCAAATTAAACCAACAAAAAACAAAATGACAAAAGAAGAAAAACCAAAAAAAGAGGATACTGAAAACCAGATTCCAGAAAACACTGAAAACCAAGTGAACCAAGTGAAGAGCAAAGAGAACAAAAAACCAGAAAAGAAAAAACAATCTCTAACAGAAAAAACAGTTAAGAATTCTATGTATAATTTTACAG
>CAYWWB010000024.1:0-11842 GCA_964462045.1 Candidatus Woesearchaeota archaeon
ATAATAATAATAATAATAATAATAATAATAATAATAATAATAATAATAATAATAAATATATTATACGAACTAATATATATAATATATAATATAAATATTTTAAAATAAAATAAAAAAATAAAATAAAAAAAATCTAAAAAAATGTTTCCAGGAGAAATCATAGGGTGAGGGTACCTCATCCTCTTTTTTTAAATTATATTTATTATTATATTAAATATAGTTTATTTATTAATGTTTTGTTTTATTTTTTTATTTTTAATAATTTATTAATATTTTAGTTATTTTTTTATATAGAAAAGTTTATAAAATATTTCGGTTTCTTGTTTACATGTCAGATGAAAAAACTCCTTTTAGCTCTGTATTAGGAAAAATGATTGTAACAAAAGAAGGTAAAAGATTAGGTTCTGTTAAAGATGTTTCTTTTGAGACTGGTTCAGGAGAATTAATTAATTTGATTTTAAAAGAACCTACTTCATATACAAGAGAACTTAATTTAGAAAAAACACAATTAAGCGAATTTTTGATTCCTTATAATTCTATAATTGCAGTTGGAGATTTTGTAGTAGTTTCTGAAGAAGATTTAATTTAATTGTTTTTTAAGAGAGAATATTTAAAATAAATTTCAAATTAACAATTATTTATTATTTTTTAGGATAATCATACCAAATCCTTGCACTTAGATTATCACAACTATTCACAAAAGCAGCTAAAGGAGATTGAACCCTTTTATCAGGATTGTGTTTTTCTCCTTCTCCATGAATATACTTTATTCCATTCCATTGCTCTTTTGTTAATTTAAATCCATATTCTTTTATTTTACTTTCAATAAATTCTTCTTTATTTTCAAATTTTTCTAATTCTTGTTTTTTTGTTGGATTATTAGAATATTTCCAAGGTTTTTCTAAATCATGAAGATATAAAACTAATAAACTATCTGATAAAGAAAAAGGTAATTCTCTGAATTTATTTAATTCATTATATAATTTAATACCTATATTCATAACTTCTGTTATATGATCTAAATATCCTCCTTCCCAAGCTTGATGTTTTGTTTTTGAACCTTTTGCTTTTTCAAAAATTTCTTTATTTTCAATATAAATTTTATTACAAGAATTTTTATTAGGTTCACCAACCATATTTATTAATTCATCTAAATTATAATATTTACCCATATAATATAAAGATATAAAGACTATAAAAATTTATTATATTTAAGAAAATTATTCTTTCTTTTTTACACCTACTTTTGGCATAGGCATATGTAGTGGAATGTTTAATGTATCTTCTAAATCTAAAGCCCTAATATTTGATTTTTTTATAATTAAATTAAATAATTTTGTTTTAAATTCTTCAGGCATTTGTTTATCTTTCCATTTTTTTAATATTTCTTTTCCTAATTTGTTTTCTACTGATAATAAAATATTACCTCCAATTTCAATTTTAGCAAATTCTTCAGAATAATTAAGGGTATATGTAAATTTTATATTTAATAAATAATCTTTTGATTTAAAAAAATTATTTTTTGCTTCATTTATTTCAGAAATATCTATATTTGTATTTACTTTAAGATTTTCTACACTATCTTTGTTTTTTTCTCCATTTATTTTTGTATAATTAAATCCTATTAATTTCATTTTATAATTAAATTTAATACAGGTTTTTAAATATTTGTGTTATCAAAAATAATTTAATAAAATTTAAAATCTCTTCTTTATTCATTTAAAGATGAAGATATCACAAAAAAAGGAAGAAAAAATATTAGAACATATTTTAGCATATTTATATTCCATAAACCCTAAACCTATTTTTACTTCTAAAATAGCAGAAGAAATTGCAAGAGATGAAGAATATATAAAAAAACTTTTATTAAATTTAAAGAAGAAAAACCTTGTAAAAGAAATAAAAATGAATCCTAAAGGGATTCCTTATACCAGAAGGAGCAGATGGAAACTAACAGAAAAAACCTTTCACATTTATAATTCAAAACAAAATATGTTTTAAATTAGACTAATCTTTTTATAATGTAATTTTTTAGAGTTAATATGAATCAAGTAAAAGAGGCATTTCAAAAAGTTAAAGAAGATATTAGTTTTTTAAAAAATGAATTAAATATTTTAAAAAATGAAATATCTCAAACAAATAATTCTTTAAATAGATTATACGAACTTTTTAATAAAAAAAATAATTTAAATAATCAGACAAATAATTCGACAGACAGACAAATAATTAAGACAGATTCGACAAATAATTCGACACATAATACCTTTTTTAAGGCTTCTAAACCCAATAATTTAGGTATTTCCACAAGAAATGAAGGGGTTTCGACAGACAGACAGACAGACAGACAGACAAACAGACAGACAAATTTCCAACAAAATTATTCTAAAAATCAAAATAATAAAAATAATACAAATTATTTTAATTCACAAAAAGAAATGGGAGATGCCTTAGATGTTTTAAATTCATTAGATAACATAAAAAAAGAAATAAGGAACAAATTCAAAAGGTTAACACCCCAAGAAATGCTTGTTTTTTCTACAATTTATCAACTTGAAGAAGAAGAGGAATTAGTTAACTATAAAGCTGTTTCTCAAAAAATAAATCTTTCTGAAAGTTCTGTAAGAGATTATGTTTGGAGAATTATAAAAAAAGGAATTCCCGTCGAAAAAACAAAAATAAATAATAAATCAATTCATCTTAAAATTTCATCTGAATTAAGAAAAATTGCCACATTAAATACTATTGTTAAATTAAGAGATCTTTAACAAATTTTTTATTTATTCGGTATAGGGATTAACTTATTTTAACTAAAATAACTCTTTAAATTCTCTCCTTTCTTTTCTTTTTAAAACTTGTTTTATCGTCGATATAACTTAATTTTTTCTTTATTCTTTTTTTACTTTCACCTCACTTTAATTTATTTTTTAACCCTCATTTTTTTCTTTTTTTTATTTATCTCTCACTTTTTATCTTTTTATTTTTTAATTTGATTAATAATCACTTACTTTTTTCTTTTTTTTATCTTTTTTTTCACCCTTAACTCTCACTTTTGCCTTTTTTAGAAGTTTTTCTTTAGTTTTTTCAGGTATATATACCCTTTTTTTACCATTTGTTTCATATAATTCCTCTATTAAACTCTCACTTTTCTGTTTTATACGGTTTATTTGCCCCCTAATTGTTGATTTTTCCTTTCCTAACATAGCCCCTATATCTTCATAACTTAATTTCATATCACTATTTAATAATACCCATAAAATAGCTCTTTCTGTTATTGAAAATTTATCTAAATTAGGTGTTTCAACACCTGTTTGCACACCTGTTTGCACACCTTGAACGGCTGTTTGTTTTTGGACAGCCTGTTTGCTGTTTTTGGACAGCCTGTTTAAACTTGATTGATTCATAATTTCAAAAGCATTTTTTATCCCTTCTATCTCATCTCTTATCGAGGATAATTCTTCTTTAAGTTCATTTATGTTTGATTTTTGGGTGTTTTTTTCAGAATCAAGGTGTTTAATCCAACCACTAACAGAAACAATATCTTTTTTTACGGAATCAAACCCTTTTTTTGTTTCTTCTTTTATTTCTTCAATCTCTTTTTTTCTTTTAAACAAACCAAACATATTATTTTCTATGTTTTCTAATTTAAAAACCTTTCTATTTTTCGTCGCTAAATCAATAAAAAATTTTTTCTTTTTTATTTCGAAATTTTTAATAAATTTTAATAATTTTTTTAGTTTAAACAGCTGTTTAATTTTTAATTTAGGGTAAAACAGCCTGTTTAAACACCTAAAAACAATAAACACTCTGTTTAAACACCCTCCCTTTTTTAAGGATTTCTCGTCGATAAACACCTGTTTACACACTCAAAACAAAAGACAATTTTTTATTTATTGAACTTACTTAACCTAAGTGCATAAATCCCGGTAAATAAAAAATTAATTAAAAAAATTAAGCGCAAAAATTAAATTTAGAAATCAATGAATTTGAAACTAAAATATCTTTCTATCAAAAAGATAACAATAATTATAATTATCTTAGGACAATTTATCCTGTAGTAAATGATTTTTACTTATACAATAATTTTTAATAAACAAATACTCTCAATTTTAAAACCCCCTTTTAATAAAGAATTGTTTCTGGAAGAACCAGAGGATTTGTTCTCAAAATACAAAAATTCAAGCATTTTTCCTAATACAATGTCTGGAAAACACTCTTAACTAAACTATTTAACAAAGTTAACCTAAGTGTAAAAAAATCCAATCATTACAACACAATAATCTTTAAATAATTTTTAATGTTTAAAAGAAAATGGTAAAAAAAGAATTAAAAGGTGAGGTTTTTGAAGAATCTTTATTCAGATTAACTTTAAATGACTCTTATTTTGGGGAAATTAGTGCAATTCAAAATGAAAATAATACCGAATATGCACTAATTTATAAAAAAGAAATCCCTTCAATCTCTGGTCCTCCTGGAGAAAAAAAGGTTTATTTAGGGAATATCCAAAATATTAATGAACTTGAAAAAGTTGCATTTGATTTTTCAAAAAAAATTGCAGAGAAAAAAGGATATTCTTTTAGATTAAAAGATCGAGCAGATTACGCACTTGAACAAGCTGTTAAATATGCTTCAGAAAAACAGATTTATGTTCCCACTCATTTAAGAAAAGATAAAAATAACAAAGCTAACCTAAGTGCAAAAGATTGTGGTTATATTGACTATGTTCGAAATAAAGACCATAAAAATTCAGCAAACGAACATTAATTTTTTCAAAATCCCTCCAAAAACCCCCAAAACTTCGTACGAGCAGATTATGCGATATGAAATTTTGAATAATCTGCGCTATATTGTGCGATGTTCCCTCAAAAACCCCCAAAACTTCGCACAATATACATTATCCGTAATTCGCATATTTAATATATTCGAACGTAACCTCTAAAAAGTTTTTACATTCTTTTTTATATCCAAATATTTGGGGTTTAATATGATTAAAAAATGCATTAATTGTGGAGAATTAAAAGAACATCATGCAAAAGGGTTATGTTATTCTTGTTATAAAAAAATTTCATGGAAACCAAAAAAACAAATTTGTAAAAGATGTAAAAGGGAATTGCCACTCCATGCTAAAGGTCTCTGTGCAGGATGTTATAATTTTGTGTTTCATTCAAATAAAACCAAAAAAGATAATCATGAAAAATGGCACTCTATTTCTCAAGAATTATATAATAAAAAAACAAAAAAATGTTGTATTTGTGGATTTAACAAAATAGTCGAATTACATCATCTTGATGAAAATAAAAAAAATAATAATGAAAATAATCTTGTGGGATTATGTCCAAATCATCATAAAATGCTTCATAATTTTAAGTTTAGAAAAAAAATTATACAGAAATTAAAAAATAATTGTTTCTCTATCCCTCATGATCCAAAACTAGATTTTAATTTAAATAATTAAAAATAAATCAAACACCAAAAGATTTAAAAATATGAAGATTATAAAAATAGTCTATGACAAACAAAATTGAAATAAATTCAAATAAACCAGCACAGAATGCTTTAGAAATGGTGGCAAAACATAATGGGCTAATTATCTCATCTGGAAAAGTGACCCCTTTTCATAAGAAATTTTTATCTCCAAATCCTTCTTTTTCATATGTTATTTCATCTGGAGGAAACCTAATTAATGAATTAGATGAATATAATCTTTCTTCAAATGTATTGCATTCAAAAATTATGAAGGATATTAATAATTACATGAAAAAGACAGGAGAAAATTTAAAAATAATTGATAAATCTTATCAACATATAAGAAATAGAAATATTAAGAAAGATTTTTAATAATCTTTAAAAACATCTTTTTTCTTTTTATTTTATGAAAATCAAGGTAGTAATTTTTTCTCTAATTGCTTTAGGATGTATTTACCTTAGTTTTGTAGTGGATTGGCTTTTTATCATTCCTGCAGTTATTTTAATGTTTTTAAATCAAAAAGAATTAATGAAAAAGAAATAATTATTCTATTTTTCTTAAATAATTTCTTATATCTGAAGTATCACTTTTATATAGTTTGAGTTTTGTTGAATCTTTTTCTATTTCTATTAATTTTTCATATTTTGAAAGAGTGTTCATTATAAGGGGTTTGTAATCTATTCCTTTTTTTTGAGCCTTAATAAATTCTTTTCTGTTTCTTTCAATACCTTCTTTTAAATACTTTTTTCTACCTTTTTCAACAGCTTCCAATGTTTTGTTTTTTCCCAAAAGTCTAAGATTAAACAAACTATACCTAATTTCTTCTCTTTCTAAAATTTTGTTTCCATTAATAAAATCAATATATTGAAACATCTCAAGAGAATCATTTGAATTCAATTTTCTTCCCTTTGCATTTGAATATTTACTAATTAATGAATCTAGATAAAATTCATTTTTATTATTAATAAATGAAGTATCTTTTGAGTATATTTGAAAAGTTCTTTCATCTTCAGGCATTCTAAACCCATTTTGAAAATTGATTGTATCTTTAATAATAGAATCGCTTTGTGCAAAAGAACTTCCACTAAAAATTATTGGAAACACTAATCCTAATAAAGATTTTTTAAATTTTTTTAAATTCATTTTCTATTTTTTGTAAATTTTTTTACTCTTTTGACAAAATCTCTCTCCTCCCAAATTTTAGCCTCCAAAACCTTACATCTTATTTCTTTTCTATCTAAAATTTTGTTATGGTTTCCTATTTGATCTTCATCAATATAATAACAAAGTTCATTAAAATCTTTTAAATCTAATTTTTTTTGAAGCCCCTTTTCATATTGTTTAATTATTTTCTCTAAATAATATTCATTTTTATTATTAATATAAGTAGTATCTGCAGAAACATATATTGTATCTTTTATTTTTCCTAAATTTTCTTTATCTTTACTTGTAACATATTCAATATCAATCAAACTCTTCTTATCTACATTTTTTTCATTTTTTCTTGAATTAGTATCTACAAAAAAAGTTTGTTCATCTTTAGCCATTTTATATTTATTTTTAAAATAAATTATGTCTTTTTTTTCTTTCAAAACAAATTTTTCATAATTTTGAGAAAAAGAATTTATATTAATCAAAAGAAATGGAATACTTAATCCGAGGAAATATTTTTTTAAATCCATATAAAAAGAAACTAAATATGATTTTTAAGTATTTATATTCTTTAAAAGACTGTTTAGAGAAAAAATTTTTATTTAATTTTATTATTTATTTTTCTATATTTTCTACTTTTTTGGATTTTGTTTTTTTCTTTTAATTTCCTTATTTCTTTCTCTAAACTTTTTATTTTTAAATTTTTTTACTTTTCTTTCCCAATTACTTCTTCTTGGATAGGCTTCTTTAACTATTAATTCTGTTCCTGCAACCTGCCTCTTATTCATTTCCGCAATAGCTCTCTCTGCATTAAGTTCATCTTCAAAAGAAATAAAGCAATACCCTTTATTTTTTCCTGTTTTTTTGTTTTTTATGATTTCAACATCTATAATTTTTCTATATTGATAAAAAATTCTCTTTAACAAATCTTCATTAAATCTTTCTGGGATATTTCCAACATAAATCCTATAAGTCATAATTAAATGATGCCTTTATTTGATTTAAAGTTTATTATTTATTAGAATATCTTTCAAAAAGATTAATAAAGGAGTTCGCATAATCTTAAGTATGGAAAAGAGGAAATTAAATAAAGAGAAGATAAAAGCAGTAGTTTTTGATATTGGGGGAGTTCTTTTTTTAGGAGATAAAAAAGTAAAATACGGACATCAAAACATAAATGTTCATGAATATTTATCTGGAAAATTTAATTTAAGTTTGAAAAAATGGTTTGATTTGATAGAAGAAGATTATGAAAAATCAATAACAGGGGAACAAACCAAAAGAAAAATTCTGAAAAAATTATCCAAAAAATTAAATACTTCCTCAGAAAAATTAGAAAAATTATTTATTAAGGCACATAAAAAATATTTTAGAAAAAACAAAGGACTGTTTAAACTTGCAAGAAAGCTTAAGGAAAAAGGTTATTTAATTGGAATTTTATCAGATCAAACTTATTTTTCTTATGAAGCTTTAGTAAAAAAGAATGGTTTTGATTTTTTTGATTCAAATATTATCTCTTGTAAAGAAGGTATGAGAAAACCAAATAAAAAATTTTATAGATTATCTAAAAAAGATTTGGAAAAAAGAGAAAAAATCTCATATAAAAATATGATTTTTATTGATAACAGAAAATGGAATTTAAAACCAGCAAAAGAATTAGGAATGAAAACAATTCATTATAAAAACAATAAACAAACTATTAAAAAATTAAATAAAATGTTAGAAAAACAGCCTGTTTAAACAGGGTGTTTAAACTTTTTTATCGATGAGGAAATGACACCAGAAGAATTCCTAAAAAAACTTGAAGTTGAACTTAAAATTTCAAAAAATTCAAATTACACTATTAAAAATTATGTAAAATCAAATGAACAGCTGTTTAAACACCTTAATAAACAACCTGATGAAATTACAGAAGATGATGTTAAATCATATGTTGCTGAAAAACTTAATGATTCTTCTGCTTCTTCAATTATTTTGTTTCTTTCTGCTATAAAATATGCCTTTTCTTCTATTCTAAAAAAAGATTTAACTTCCACAATAAAAAGACCTAAAAGGGATAAAAAAATTCCAGTTGTTTTAACAAAACAAGAAGCAAAAAAACTTATTAATATTCTAGACACTGAAAAATCTCGTTTAATGGTTTCTATGATGTATGCTTGTGGATTAAGGGTTTCTGAATTAACTAATTTGAAAGTTAATGATTTGAATTTTGATGAAATGATTGGATTTGTTAAAAGTGGTAAAGGAAGAAAAGACAGGATATTTAATATTCCAGAATTTTTAAAAGAAAATCTAAAAGAACAAGCAGAAAAACAAAAAAAACAAGGAAAAGAATATCTTTTTACAGGACCAAAAGGAAAATTGTCTTCAAGAAATTTACAAAAAATTGTTTCTCTAGCATCAAAAAGAGCAGGAATTAATAAAGATGTTCATTGCCATACTTTAAGACACAGTTTTGCAACACACCTTTTAGAATCTGGAACTGATTTAAGAAAAATCCAGGAATTATTAGGACATAGTGATCTTTCTACAACACAAATCTATACACATATTTCAACAGAAGAACTTAAAAAAATTAAATCTCCTATAGAAGAATTCAAAGAAAATGACAAAAAAATGTGAAAAATGTGGATACGATTCTGAAGAAAACAAACCAAAAAGAGGACTTTATTTTTGTAGTGTTTGTTATACTTTTGCTCCAGATTCTCCAGAAGAACTTGATAAGTTTATTAAAGAAAAAATCTCTTCAGAATCCATTAATTCTTTTAGAAAATATTCTGGATTTAGAGGACAAAAACAAAAAAAAGGAATGTTAGAAAAATCTTCTAAAGGAAACCATGTTTCAAGAGTTCCTTTTGGATATAAGTGGGATTTTGAAAATAAGAAAATAATTCCGGCTGAAAATTATAGAGAAGTTGAGGAAATCTTTGAAGAGTTTTTACAGAACGGAATAACATTAAGCCTTATTGCTAAGAAACACCACCTTTCAATTAATGGACTTAAAAAAATTCTTAGAAATTTTGCTTATCTAGGAAAAGTTAAATTTGACGGACAAATTCATCAAGGAAATCATCAGGCAATAATCTCTCCAGTTTTATTTAATAAAGTCCAGGATAAATTAGATAGTTTGAGAAAGAAATAATTATTTTAAACTCTTTAATTTTTTTCTATTTTGGGATTATATTTTTCTTTATCTATTTTTTTAATAGTGTCCTTTAAAAAAATATATCTTTTTTTAGCACTAAAAAAAACAACAGAGTCTTTTTGAGTGAATAATCTCCCATTAATATCTACCTTTTTTAATTCCGAATCCATATCAAATACCTCTCTAATATAAATTATTTTATTTTCATGATACTTTTCCTTCATATTAAAAATAGGGCTTTTTCTAATTTCCCTCTCCCCAATATTATATGTTTCTCCACAACCACTAATAGCTCCAACAAAAATTAAAGGCAAGAAAATATCTTTTCTAATTTTTTTAATTAAATTGTTTCTCATCATTCTTTATTTTTTAAATAAAAACTATTTTTTATTTTTACTTTAATTTCTTTTAAAAAATAAGGAATTAATGAAGGCATAAAACTACCTCTTACTTGACTGCCTCATAGCACGGGCCTTAGAGTCACCAGGTTTGTAAGCTTCTTTTCTTCTTACATCTGCAACTAAAAGATTCCTATCATAATCTAAATAAGCTTTTTCTACTTTTTTTGAACCAGTATATTTAAGAATAGCCCTTGCTAAAGCTAAACGAGCAGCTTCTATTTGTCCTTTTTCTCCACCACCCTTGACAGTAATTATAACATCAAAATCCTTTTTCCCTAAAACTTTTTCAGCAATTATAAGTGGTTCTTTTACTCTTAATTTATCAAATTCTTGATAATTTTCTGGATTTTTATTGTTAATTGAAATCTCCCCTTTCCCTTCAGATATGACTGCTCTTGCTATTGCAGTTTTTCTTTTTCCTGAAGCAATTATTTTTTTTGGCATTTTATTTCTTTATTATTTCTTTTAATTTTCTATATTTATATTTTGGTTTTGATTTGATTTCAATCATTTCTTTTTCTTCAAGTTCTTTTGGAACTCCTTTATAACATTTTATTTTTTTTAATGCTTCTTTCCCTCTACCTTCTCTATGATTTGGTAACATACCTCTTATTGTTCTTTTAACATATTTTTCAATATCTCTTGAAACTTTTGGACCTTTTTGACTACTTCCTACTTTAGATCTTTTTTCAAAAAACTCTTCTCTTAAATTCTTTTTATTTCCTGTAATAATTATTTCCTCGCAATTTACAACAGAAACTTCTTCTCCCCTCAAAGCTTCTTTGGCTACAAATGTAGCAAGTCTTCCTAGAACAGTATTTTTTCCATTTATTATTTTCATTTTAATATTTTTATGTCCTTTCCTGAAGGATTTGATTTAATTTCTTCTAGTATTGTATTTACTTCACACCCTTTATTTAACAACTTTTCTTTTGCTTTTTCTGAAAAACTAACAGCAATAATTTTTATTTTTTTATCTATTTCTCCTTGAGAAAGAACTTTTCCTGGAACAACAATTTTTTTAGAACTTTCAGCTTCATTACTTATCTGAAAAATATTTTTTGAAATCCAGTTTCTTTTTGAACTAGATAAAATTCCAGCAACTTTTTTCCAAGCATCATTCTTTTTTGCTTTTATTATAGTTTCAACTATTTCTGGATTTGTTTTTCTTTTAAGTTGTTTTTCTATTTTTGTTTTTGATTTTGTCATTTTTGTATTAGAGAGAGAAGTCTAGCTTCCCGCTCTCCGCTTTTAACTCGCAGGTAAAAAAATTAGTTTTAGAAGGTTTATAAATCTTAGGGTTTAATCATAAAGTAAGAATCCTTTCCTGTATTTATAAAATCCTTTTTGGGTAAGTATTTTTTCTGCTTTTTGATACATTTTATTAATATTTTTAAAACAATCCATCATTCCTTTTGCAAAAGTATATTTATATGCTATTTTTCTTATTCTATCTTTACTTATTGTAGATTGCTCTTGAGAAAGTTTTTCTATTTCAGATTCAAATTTTTGTAATTTTTTTTCCATATATTATAAAACAAAATTTATTTTAAAAAAATTTATATTTTTGAATATATTTGTTAAAAATTGATTTTAAAATAAATGCGGGTGAAAGGATTTGAACCTTCGTAGGCACTAAGCCAACAGATTTTGAGTCTGTCCCGTTTGACCGCTCCGGCA
>CAYWWB010000025.1:0-3748 GCA_964462045.1 Candidatus Woesearchaeota archaeon
TATTATTATTATTATTATTATTATTATTATTATTATTATTAATAATCCTATTAATCCTAACAAATTAATTATCTAGTTTAATTTTTTACAATTTCTTCAGGAGAATTTTTTTGAATTAAAAAATAATTTTATTACTTTTAATTTAAAAAAAATATTATTTAGTTATCTTAAAATTATTTAATAATATATTTCCATAAGAAATATAGGTGTTTCTCTTATTTAGTAGTTATAATCATTTAAAAAAATATAAAAATTTTTCTCGTTGAATAAACTTATAACAATATTATTTCCATAGGAAATGATGCTGTGGGTGTATTAATATGGTATTAGATGTAAATGAAATATTTGATTCGTTTGATAAGAAAGGAATTTTTAAAAATAAATCTATTTTGCAATCTAATTATTCTCCTGAAAATATACCTCATAGAGATAATGAAATAAAACAAGTTGCTTCAATTTTAGCTCCTGTTTTAAGAAATGATAGGGCTAGTAATTTATTTTTATATGGTAAAACAGGTACTGGAAAAACTCTTTCAATACAATATATTAGGAATGAGCTTTTAAATAGGGCAAAAAGTAATGGAGTGAATTTAAGAATAGAATATTTAAATTGTAAATTAAGAAAAATTTCAGATACAGAGTATAGAATTTTAGCTGAATTAGTAAAAAAATTAGGGGGTGAAGTTCCTTCTACAGGTTTACCTACTCAAGCAGTTTATTCTAAATTTGTAGATGTTGTTGATTCTGAAAAGCAATTAGTTGTTTTAATTTTAGATGAAATTGATCAAGCTGTTAAAAAAATTTCAAATGATTTTTTATATAATCTTACACGTTTAAATACTGAATTAAGTAAAAGTCAAATTTGTGTTGTAGGAATTAGTAACGATTTAATGTTTTTAGATGAATTAGATCCAAGAGTTAGGAGTTCTTTAAGTGAAGAAGAAATAGTTTTTCCCCCATATAATGCATTACAATTACAAGATATTTTAAATAAAAGATCTGATGAGGCTTTTAAAGAAGGGGTTATGGAAGAAGGGGTTATTGCTAAGTGTGCTGCTTATGCTGCAAGAGAACATGGAGATGCTAGAAGGGCATTAGATTTATTAAGGGTAGCAGGAGAATTAGCTGAAAGAGAAGGTGTTGAAAAAATTTCTTTAAAATATATAGATGATGCAAATAATAAAATTGAAAAAGATAAAATTTTAGATATTATTAGTTCAGAACCTAGACAATTTCAATTAGTTTTAAAATCTATTATTGAATTAACAGAAAAACAAGAATCAAGCCCTATTTTTACAGGAGATGTATATAATTATTATCAAAATATTTGTGAAAAAAATAAAACAGAAGTATTAACTCAAAGAAGAGTTTCAGATATTATCCAAGAATTTGATATGTTAGGAATAATTAATGTTAGAGTTATTTCAAAGGGAAGGGGAGGAAGAATGAGGGAAATAAAATTAGCAATATCTAATCCTGTTATAAGACAAGCTAAAAAAATTATTGAAGAAGCTTTAAGTTATTGTTAATAAAATTGCTTTTTCATAGAGAAATATTAAAATGGTTCAAAAAAATGAAATATTAAATTTTTGTGTAGAAAAAGGGTTGTTAGTAGATAAAGATATGTTAGAAATTTTTAGTGAAACTTCTGATTTTGATTCTATTAAATTTGTTATAGAAAAAATAAAAAATCAAACAAATCAAAGATTTATTAATAAAGATTTATTTAATAAAAATAAAGAGAAATTTAAAAGAGTTTTTTCTAATCTGCCTGAAAATAAACAAAAAAATTTAGAAAAATTACAAATAAAATTAGGATTGAGTATTGAGATTTCTAGAGAAATAGATGAATCTTTAAATAATGATTTTGAAAATGAAGATAATTATGATAGTTTTGTTTCAGTTTCCCCTTTATCAAAACAATTAGAAAAAAAACTTGAAGTTTCTGATTTTACAAATTATTATAAGAATAGGTTTGTTGAAATGAGAAATATTCTTCAAGATCATTCTGAATTAGATAGTTTAGTTTCAATAGATAAAATATCTGGAAATAGGCAAGGAATTTCTACTATCGGCATTGTTTTAGATAAAAGAAAAACAAAAAATGGAAATTTATTATTAGAAGTAGAAGATTTAACTGGAAGAATAAGAATTTTAATAAATAAAGACAAGGAAGAATTATTTGAAAAAGCAGATAATATTTGTTTAGATTCTGTGCTTGGTTTTAAAGGAAGTGGAAATAGTGAAATTTTATTTGTTAATGATATAGTTTTTCCTGAATCCCTTTTACCTGAAAAAAAGAATTCAAAAAAACAAGAATATGCTTTGTTTATTGGAGATCTTCATTTTGGAAGTAAAATGTTTTTGAAAAAAGGATTTAATAATTTTATTAATTATTTAAATGGTAATATTCCTGGAACTGAAGAAGAAGTTAAAAAAATTAAATATTTGTTTATAGTTGGAGATATAATTACAGGGGTAGGAAATTATCCTAATCAAGAAAAAGATTTAGAAATTAATGATTTAGAAGAACAATTTATACAATTAGCAGAACTTTTAGGAAAAATTAAAAAAGATATTAAAATAATTATTTCTCCAGGAAACCATGATTGTGTGAGAATTATGGAACCTCAACCTGTTTTAGATAAAAAATTTGCATGGCCTTTATTTGAAATGGAAAATGTTATTTTAACTGAAAATCCTTCTTATGTTAATGTTGGGTCTTATGAAGGTTTTTCAGGAATAGATATTTTGACTTATCATGGTTTTTCTTTTCCCTATTATGCAAATAATATTCCTGATTTAATTTCTAAAGATGCTATGAATTCTCCTGAGGAAATAATGAAATACTTATTAAAACAAAGACATTTGGCTCCTGCTCATGGTTCAACTCAATATTACCCTTTAGAAAACGATGGTTTGTTAATTAGAAAAGTTCCTGACATTCTTGTTTCAGGACACACTCATAAGTGTAATATTTCTTCATATAATAATATTTCAATTATTTCTGTTTCTTGTTGGGAAGCAATGACTTCTTATCAGGAGAAGATGGGAAACAAACCAGATCATTGTAAAGTTCCTATGTTAGATTTGAAAACAAGAAATATTAAAATCTTAGATTTTGAAGATATTGAAGAAACTAAAAAATTGAATAAATTAAGATGAGAATTGGAATTGATTTAGATGATGTAGTATTTGAATTTGTTGTTAATTTATTAAAACATTATGAAGAAGAATATGGAAAAAAAATAAATTATGAAGAAGTTAAAAATTATCATTTTTATGATGTTTTTAATATTTCAAAAAAAGAATTTGAAGATTTGTTTTTTTCTTATTTTAATAAAGAAAAATTTGAAAATTTAGAATTATGTGAATTAGCTTATACCTCAATTGATAAATTATCTAAGGGGCATGAGATTTTTTTTATAACTTCTAGGTCTAGAAAAGAAGGAACCTTAGAAAGTTTGAATAAACATTTTAATCATATTGATTTTGAATTATATTTTTCTTCTAATCCTTATATAGGAAATCAAGGAAAAACTAAAGGAGAAATATGTAATGAATTAAAAATAGATTTTATGATTGAAGATAGTAAAGAACATGCTGAAATTTGTGCTGAACATGGGATTAAAACTTTTCTATTAGATAAACCCTGGAATAGACATTGTCAGGAACATGAGAACATAATTAAAGTAAATAATTGGGATGAAGTTTTGAATAGGATTAATGGGGGTTTTGAATGAGTGAA
>CAYWWB010000025.1:3848-11410 GCA_964462045.1 Candidatus Woesearchaeota archaeon
TAAATAATTGGGATGAAGTTTTGAATAGGATTAATGGGGGTTTTGAATGAGTGAAATAATTGAAAAAGTAAAGGAATTTGTAAAAAAAGAGTGTAACAAAAATACTAGTAAATATGGAAATGATGTTTATGATTATCATTTTGTCCCTATGGTTAAATATGCTAAAAAATTAGCAAAAAAACAAGAAGCAGACATAGAAATAGTAGAATTATCAGGTTGGTTACATGATATAGGTTCTATTATTAAAGGCAGAAAAGACCATCATTTAACAGGTTCGGAAATTGCAGAAAAAAAATTAAAAGAATTAGAATATCCTAATGAAAAAATAGAAATAGTTAAGAAATGTATTTTGAATCATAGAGGTTCAAGAAATGATTATAGAGAAACAAAAGAAGAACAAGTTATTGCAGAAGCTGATGCAATGAGTAATTTTGAGGATATAACAGGTTTGTTTAAAGCTGCATTTTTACATGAAAATAAATCAAGAGAAGAAGCAAAAAAATCTGTTTTACAAAAATTAGAAAACAAATATAGGCAAGTGTCTGAAGAAAACAAGAAATTAATTAAACCAAGATACGAGGCTGTTAAGTTATTGTTAAAATGAAAACTGAAGAATATTTTAAGGATTTTAAAGAGAAGGTAGATAAAGTTTATGCAATGGCTGAAGAAGCTAAAGCTAAAGGTTATGATCCTGTTGATCATGTAGAGGTTCCTTTAGCTATGTCTATGGCTGAAAAAGTTGTAGGATTAATTTCTACTTTATATCCTCAAATGAAAAATTCTGGAATTGCAAAAAGAATTTCTGAATTAGAAAAGGAGTTTGGAAAACTTGACCCTACTGTTGTTTTTAAAATTGGAGAAGAAGTAGCTAGACAAAAATTTTGTGAATTTGATTCTTTAGTTCAGGCAATTGATGCAGGTATTAGAGTAGGCTTTGCTTATATTACTTTAGCTGTTGTTTCATCTCCTATTGAGGGTTTTACTGGGTTGAAGGTTAGAAAAAGAAAAGATAATGGAAAAGAATTTTTAGAAGCAAGTTTTGCTGGGCCAATTAGGAGTGCAGGAACAACTGCGAGTTGTATTGTTTTAATGTTGATAGATTATTTAAGAGAGGTTTTTGGTTATGCTAAATATGATCCTACTGAAGAAGAGGTTAAAAGAGTTTGGGCAGAACTTGAACATTTTCATGACAGGGTAACTAATTTGCAATATATGCCTACTGAAGAAGAGGTTTTATTTTTGGCTAGACATATGCCTATTTTAGTGGCGGGCGATCCTTCAGAAAAAGTTGAAGTCCCTAATTATAAAAATCTTGATAGGGTTGATACAAATTTTTTAAGGAGTGGTTTTTGTTTAGTGATGGCAGAAGGACTTGCTCAAAAAGCTCCAAAAGGTTTTAGGTTGTATAATAAAGCAAAGAAAAATGGAGTTAATGCAACAGGTTTTGATTTTCTTAAAGAGTATTTAGAATTACATGAAAAAACTTCCGCAGGAAAAGCAGGAGATGGAGATACAAGACCAACATATATTAAAGATTTAGTTGCTGGAAGGCCTGTGTATGGGCATCCCGGAAAATCAGGAGGTTTTAGATTTAGGTATGGGAGGGCTAGAAATTCGGGTTTTTCTGCTGCAAGTGTTCATCCTGCTACTATGGCTATAACTGATGGGTTTATTGCTACAGGAACTCAATTAAAAATTGAAAAACCTACAAAAGGGTGTGCTGTTACTTCTTGCGATAATATTGATGGACCTATTGTAAAATTACATTCTGGAAGTGTTAAAAAAATTTATACTCAGGAAGAGGCAAAAAAAATCTATTCAGATGTTGAGGAAATTATTTATCTTGGAGATATGCTTTTTCCTTTTAGTGATTTAGCAAATAGAAATGCAGAATTAATTAAACCAGGTTATGTTGAAGAATGGTGGAATTTAGAATTAAAAGAAGCAGATGAAAAACAAGAATTAAATCCTTATGATGTTTCAGTTGAAAAAGCAATTGAATTAAGTGAAAAATATAATCTCCCTTTACATCCAAATTATATTTATTATTGGACACAAATTTCTAAAGAACAATTTTTAGGTTTAATTGATTGGTTGAGAAATTCTTGGAGTGATTCAGGAAAGTTAATCTTCCCTTATAAGAGAGAAGATAAAGAAAAATTTTCATTAGGAAAAAGAGCTTTGGAATTATTAGGAATTGAACATAAAGTTACTATAGAGAATGTTGTTTTAAATGAACAAAACACAAAAGCTTTTTTGATTAATTTAGGTTTTGATTTAAATGAAGTTGTTAATGATAAAAAAGTTTATTTAAAAGACAAAATTTCAAAGGATTTTTCAAAATATGAAAATGTTTTGAATGCTGTTAATGATGTTTCTAAATTTACTATAAAAGACAAGGCAGGAGAATTTATTGGTGCGAGAATGGGTAGGCCTGAAAAAGCTAAATTAAGAAAATTACAAGGAAGTCCTAATGTTTTGTTTCCTGTTGGAAATCAGGGAGGAAGAATGAGAAGTGTTCAAACTGCTTGTGATGTTGGTTTTGTTAATAATAGTTTTCCTCTTTTTTATTGTCCAAAATGTAAAACAGAAACAATTTATCCTGTTTGTGAGAGTTGTGATACAAGAACCAAACAAATGTATTATTTTTCAGATATAAAAGAAAAATCATTTAATAAAGAGGAAAAACATTCTGAAAGAGAAGGGGTTCCTTATTCTATTAGAAAAATCAATATTAAATATTATTATGATAAAGCTTTAGAAAAATTAGGTATGAAGAAATTTGAAGCTCCTGAATTAATTAAAGGAATTAGGGGAACTAGTTCTGAAAATCATATAATGGAAAATATGGTTAAGGGAGTGTTAAGGGCTAAACACGGATTAAGGGTTAATAAAGATGGAACAACAAGAGTAGATGGAACAGAATTGCCTTTGTTCTATTTTAAACCAAAAGAAATTTTTGTTAGTGTTGAGAAATTAAAAGAATTAGGTTATGATGAAGATATTTATGGAAAACCTTTAGAGAATGATGAACAGCTTTTAGAACTAATGCCTCATGATATTTTATTGCCTTCTCCTAGTGATACTTTTGATGAAAAAGGAGATGATGTTTTTGTTAAAATAGCTAATTTTGTTGATGAAGAATTAGAAAAATTTTATGGAATGAAGAAATTTTATAATGTTAAAACAAGAGATGATTTAGTTGGTTGTTTAGGAACTGTTATGGCTCCTCATAATTGTGCAGGAGTTATTTCAAGAATTATTGGTTTTTCTAATGCTCAAGGGATTGTTGCTAGTCCTTATATGCATGCTGCTATTAGGAGAGACTGTGATGGGGATGAGGCTGCTGTTATGTTATTGGGAGATGTTTTATTGAATTTTTCAAAAGAGTTTCTTCCTGGACATAGAGGAGGAACTCAAGATGCTCCTTTAGTTTTAAATGCAAAAATTGATGCAGGAGAAGTTGATGATCAGATTTTAGATTTAGAAGTTAGTTGGGGGCATTCATTAGATTTTTATAGGTTGGCAGAACAAGGAAAACATTCTTCTGAAGTTAAAGATGTTGATTTAATCTCAGATGTTTTAAAACAAGGGAAAGATCCTTTTAGAAATATAGGGTTTACTCATAATACTAATAATATTAATCACGGAGTTGTTTGTTCTGCTTACAAAAAATTAGGTGAGATGCAGGAAAAAGTAAATCACCAGATGGAACTTGTTGAAAAATTAAGAAGTGCTGATACTTCTGATACTGCTAAACTTATGATAGACAGGCATTTTTTAAGAGATATGTTAGGTAATTTAAGGAAATTTTCTCAACAGGATTTTAGATGTGTTAATTGCAATGAGATTTTAAGAAGACCTCCATTGAAAGGAAAATGTCCTAAATGTGGAGGAAAAATAATTTTTACAATTCATGAAGGAGGGATTAAAAAATATTTAGAACCTTCACTAAATCTTTCTAAAAAATATCATCTTTCAACATATACTCATCAAAATATTGAGTTGGTTAAAAGATATATTGATAGTATTTTTGGGAAGGAGTTGGAGAAGCAAGAGAATATTAATAATTGGTTTTGATTAAATTTAAAGAGTGTTTGTTTTAGGGTTTATTTGTTTTTTATTTTTGGTTTTTCTTAAACAAATTTAAGTAATTTTGATTTTTACGGAAATTTATTTCCGTAAATAAAGGAGGGGGTTTTTGAAGAAACGAAAGAATTAAAAATCTTATTTGTTGTTTTGTTTTATGGTTGTGAGAAAAGAGTTGTCAGATGATTTGTCAGAAAATTCTAAAGAAATAATTTGTAAAATTTTAAGAGTTAATGATTTTAACGAGGTTATTAATATGAATTATAAAGGAGGAATTATTAGAAATGAAAAAGATAAACAAGCTATGAAGAGGTATGGAATTAATCCTGAAAATTTTTATTCTGAAAAAGAATGGGAAGAAAGAATAAACAGGGTTAAAGAATTAAAACTTCCTGGAGACAATTTAAATTTTAAAGGAAAACTAAGGAATTATTTTTCAAAATTAGGTACTTATTTTGGTAATTAGTTGTTTTTATTCAAACCCCAAAATAAATCAAAATAACAGGAATCATTAAACATCCCATCATAAGTGTTCTTTTTACATTTTGATTTATACAATAAATTCCCGTTAGTGTTGAAAGGATTAAAACAAATAAACCAAAAATTCCTGAAACTAGTAATGTTACTATTGATAAAATACCTAATGTAATCAATGAAATTTTTTTGTAATCTAAGTTTTGAATTTTTTTAATTGAGAATTTTGAAATATTTTTTGCAAGGAAGAAAGAAATTATTCCTGAAATTAAAATTACAAATAGAATTAATATGAGGATATTTGTACTGAAACTATTGAAAATTGCTTTTATTGCTGCTGCAGCTCCTGTTCTTGTTTTTGAAAACAAGTAAAGGGTTATGAATGAAAAAGCCATTACTAAAGTATTAGTTGCTCCTAATAAAATTAAGAAACCCTTTTTATCGTCTTTTTGTTTTGTTAAGGTTTTTCCAATTATTGCAGCTTGTCCTGCTCCGAGTCCTGGAAGGAAACTGCATAAAGGAGAAGAAATTAAAGAAGCTGTTATTGGTTTTAGATAATTTTTATTGAAAATAGGTTTAGTTATTTTTTGTTCTGGAATTTCTGTTTGATTTTTTATACTTTGAATTAGCATTGAACCTCCAAAAAGTCCTGTTAGAAGAGGGAGGAGAGGTTGATTTAAAGTTTCAAGATTTAAAACACACCATCCAAGAATTCCTGTTATTAAGAAAACGAGAAAAGCTGTTTTTTTATTTTTTTCAATTAAAATCATAAATAAAGAAACTGCCATTAGTATAAAAGGAATTAAATCTTTGATAAATGAATTTATTTTTGGAAAAACAATTAAAGAAGGATATGCAAAAATTATGATTAAGACTACTGCTGCAAGACTTCCATAAGTACTTAAAATAATAGCTTCATATCCTTGCCCTTTTTTTAATAAATCATGTCCAGGAAGAATACTTAGTTCTGTTGATGTGTCTGGGCAACCTAGAAGTATTGAAGGGATGAAATCTATAAAAGTATGTGTTATTGCTAAAGAAACCATAAAAACGATAAGATATATTGGATTTATTCCAATAAGAAGGCTTGTTGAAAGAGAAATTAGAAAAACTCCTATAAGATTTATATGAATTCCCGGTATTAGGCCTGTAAGAGTTCCAAATAAAATTCCTATTAGTAAAGTAATTATCACTTCCAAGAGCATAAATAAATTTATAAGTAAGGTATTTTATATTTTATCATGACCAATAACACTTTGAATTTTGATGAAAGATTGGATTTAATTAAGAGAAATACTTTTGAAATTATTGGAGAGGAAGATTTGAAAAAACTCCTTAAAGAAAAGAAAAAACCTGTTGTTTATTGGGGAACAGCTCCTACTGGAAGGCCTCATGTAGGTTATTTTTTTCCTGCATTAAAAATTGCAGACTTGTTAAAAGCAGGATTTCATGTTAAAATTTTGTTAGCGGATTTACATGCTGCATTAGATAATGTTCACTGGCCTGCTTTAGAAAAAAGATATGAATATTATTCAAAAATAATTCCTCTAATGATACAATCTATTGGAGTAGATACAAAAGATTTAGAGTTTGTAAAGGGGAGTGATTTTCAATTAAAACCCGAATATATGTTTGATGTTTTACAAATGTCAAGTAATGTTTCTGTAAGAGATTCAACAAAAGCAGCTTCTGAAGTCGTTAAAAGTGCAGAAAGTGAAGGAGCAAAACTTTCCGGTTTAATTTATCCTTTAATGCAAGCAATTGATGAAGAATATCTTAAAGCAGATGCACAATTAGGAGGGACTGATCAAAGAAAAATAATGGTTTTAGCAAGAGAGAATTTGCCTAAGTTAAATTATGAATCTAGAATTGAAATAATGCATCCTTTAATTCCTGGTTTGATTGGTAAAAAAATGTCTTCTTCTGAAGGAAAATCTAAAATTGATTTGCTTGATAAAGAGGAAGAAGTTAAAAAGAAAATAAAAGGAGCAGATTGTATTGAAGGGAATCCTGATAATGGAATTATGGCTTTTATTAAATATGTTATTATGACAATAAAAAAGGATAAAGGAGAAAAATTTGTTATTGAAAGGCCTGAAAAATATGGAGGTAACTTAGAATATGAAAGTTATGAAAAACTTGAAAAAGATTTTATTGATAAAAAAATTCATCCTTTAGATTTAAAAAATTCTGTTGCAAAAGAGATTTCTAAAATGTTAAAATTAATTGATAAAAATAGAAAAGAACTTGAAAAAATTTCTCAAGAAGCATATTCTTAAAAATAACTATATTTAAATAATCTTTGTTTTTGGGTTTTTTATGGAACAAAATAATGAATATTATCTTGTTAAAATAAAAGAAATACAAGAGAAAAGTAAGAATTTTTATAATCTAAAGTTATCTTATATGTCTGAAAATATTCCTAGGACATTAAAAGACTTTTATTCAAATATAGGTGTACCTAAAAGTAAGATAAGTAATTTTTTAGAAGGTCAAGAATATGTTCTTAGCTTTGGTGTATGGAATTATAAAAAAGAAAATGGGCAGATAATTTCTTCTACAAGGTTTTTAGAAGATATTTTTAGTGCTGATAAAGCAAAAGAAATTTTTTCTTTTTAAGAATTTTGAATAGGTTTTTAAATTTCTGAATCTTTTTTAATATATGCCTAGCGAAGAAAAATTAAGTGAAATTGAAATAATTTCTTTAGAACAAGGGAGTAATGAAAACTTGTTTAAAGTTAATTATAAATCAAAAAATTTTCCTTATTCTTTTTTTGAGATTAATAAGAAAGATAAAGAAAAATTAAATTATTTTTTACCTGGAAAAAAATATTCTGCTCTTTTTGAAGTTTCTGGAGAACCAGATTTTTTAGGGCAAAAAAATAGTTGGGAAAATGTTTCTACTGTTAGCTATATTCTTAAAGGGATATATAAGGATGAAAAAATTATTTATAAATTAATATAGAATAGATTTTTATATTCTGTTTTTTTAGAAATTA
>CAYWWB010000026.1:0-10713 GCA_964462045.1 Candidatus Woesearchaeota archaeon
TATTAATTTTGGAACTGGAGAAGTTTTTTGTTTCCATAGTCCTTTTTTCTTAAATCAAGATAACCTAAATAACAATCGTATTTTTTTTTCATATTTTATTCTTTTTATTCTTGAGGTTATTACTCCAAATTGCCACCATGGAGTTTTCCATCTTGCTTTTAATATTTCATATTCTAAAGAACGATAAGGAATATTGTCTTTTTTCTTTGTTTTCTTATTCATTTTTCTTGGGAATGATTTTTGTTTTTCCTAACATGTAAGGTTGTAAAACTTTTGGAATTTTTATGCTTCCGTCTTTTTGTTGGTTATTTTCCATTAATGCAATAAGGGCTCTTGGAGAGGCTAGAACAGTGTTATTTAAAGTATGAGCATAGTAAAGTTTCCCTTTGTTGTCAATTCTTATGTTTAGTCTTCTTGCTTGAGCATCTGTTAGATTTGAACAAGAACCTACTTCAAAATATTTTTCTTGTCTTGGACTCCAAGCTTCAACATCTGCTGATTTTGATTTTAAGTCTGCTAAATCTCCTGAACATATTTCCAAAGTTCTTATTGGAATTTCAAGTTCTTTAAAAATGTCTGTTGTATATTTTAACATTTTACTATACCAAGCATAAGACTCTTCTGGTTCACAAATAACAATCATTTCTTGTTTTTCAAATTGATGTAATCTATAAAGCCCTTTTTCTTCTATTCCATGAGAACCAACTTCTTTCCTAAAACAAGGAGAATAACTTGTTAAACATAAAGGTAATTTTTTTCCTTTTAATGTTTTATCAATAAATCTTCCTATCATAGAATGTTCAGAAGTTCCAATTAAGTACAAATCTTCATCTTGGATTTTATACATCATGTTTTCTTTTTCTTCAAAACTCATAACTCCTTCTACCACTCCTCCACGAATCATGAATGGAGGGACAACATATTCAAATCCCTGCTTTATCATATAATCTCTTGCAAAAGCTAAAACTGCTGAATGAAGCATGGCTAAATCTCCTGTTAAATAATAAAAACCATGTCCGGAAGTTTCTCTTGCAGAATCAAAATCAACTCCCTGAATTTTTTCAGCTAATTCAATGTGATTTAAAATTTTGTAATTTGGTTTTCTTGGTTCTCCTTGAGGAATTTTTTCAATTTCAATATTTTCAGAATCATCTTTTCCCAGAGGTACACTGTCATGAATAATATTAGGTATTTTCATCATTATTTCATTAATTTCTTTTTCTAATTTTTTTCTTTTCTCTTCTGTTTTTTCTATTTCCTTTGGGATAGATTTTGCTTTTTTCATTTCTTTAGAAGCATCTTTTCCTGATTTTTTTAATTCAGCAATTTTTTTAGAAATAGAATTTCTTTCACTCCTTAAACTATCCTCTTCATATTTTATTTTTCTCCACTTTTCATCAAGTTTTAAAACTTTATTAACTAAAGGGAGTTTGTTTTCCTGATATTTCTTTTTTATGTTTTCTTTTACTTCCTCGGGATTTTCTCTTATGAAATTTATGTCTATCATATGATTTTAAGAAAGACTAGATATTTAAATTTATTGAAAATATTTATAAACTAAATAAATTATTTCATATTATGGCAGGAGGTGATTTTTTTTCAAGTTTTCCAGATATTTACAATACTTTTGTATCTGCTATTCCTGAAGAATTTAGAGCATTCATAAGTTTATTTTTTATTATCTTAACATTAGTTATTTATGGTATTTTTGTTTGGAAATTCAAAGGATTTATCTCTCAAAAAAACCTTATTGATTTGAATCTTAGTAAATATAATACAAGTCAGCATCCAGTTTTAGGGAAGCTCTTTGCATTAGGATTATATTTTCTCGAATACATTATTATTTTACCTATTTTTGTTTTTATGTGGTTTGTAGTTTTTGCAGTTTTTTTAATGTTACTTACTAAAGATTTAGATGTCGGAACTATTTTAGTTATTTCAGCTTCAATTATAGGGGCAGTAAGAATAACCTCATATATACCTAAATATGGGGAAAAACTTGCAGATGAAATAGCAAAGATTCTTCCAATAACTCTTTTGGCAACAACAATAACTGCTTCAGGTTTTTTTGATTTTTCTAATTTACTTTCTCACTTTAGTCAAATTCCAATTGCGATTCCCAAGGTATTATATTATTTAGGATTTCTTGTTTTTATTGAATTGTTATTGAGATTATTTGATTTTTTATTTTCTTTTTTAGATGGGGGTTCAGAAGGGATTGAAAAATCAGATGGAAAGAAATCTAAAGAAGAAGTTGAAGAACAATGATTAAGTTTCTCTTCCTGGTTGAGTAGAATGTTCTGTTAATCTATGTTTCTTTTTTGATTTTTGTATTATTTCTTCAAGTAATTTAATATGCTTATTTTTTTCTTTTTTATATTCTTTATGATTTGTTTTTATTTTTTTAATCATTTTTGAAAGATGTTCTCCTCCAAGAAAGTGAGGGGTTAAAACATATTCAGAACCCTTATCATATAATTCATATGCATCTTTGATTGAATGAGCTCTTGTAATAACAATTGCATTTGGATTAGCTCTTTTAACATTTTCTAAAAGAAGTTCATTTGCTTCAAAATCAGGAACAGTTGAAACAACTAGTTTTACTTTGTCTAACGGAAGATCTTCAATAACATCTGGGTCATCAGCATCCCCATATAAACAAGGTATTTTTTGTTTTTCTAATTCAGCAATTGTATCTGGATTAAAATCTACAACCAAATAATTTTTATGTATTTTTTTGAATGAATTTAATAAGTTGAAACCAATTCTGTTATAACCAAAAAGAATTGCATCATATTTTTTTTCAATTGTTTTTCTTTTTTTTGCATTTTTTCTTTCAAATAATGAAGCAAATCCTGACATCATTTTATAGAATTTTCTTGAATAAGTTATCATATATGAGGATAATGCAATTGTTAATATCATTGTCAATGTTATTGTGTGGAGCATTTCTGAACTTGCATAACCTGCTGAAATAGCCATGGTTAAAATAATTAAAGAAAATTCAGAAATTTGTCCCATTGAAGTTCCTGTTAAGAAGCTTACTCTTTTTGTATATTTGAAAGCTCCCATTAATCCCATTATTATTAGAGGTTTTAATATTAGTGCGATTCCAGAAAAAATTAATGCATTTTGTGCTATTTGTGCTATATTTGGGGTTTCTATATTTAATCCAATTATTATAAAAAAGATAATCAAGAAGAAGTCTCTTAAAGGTCTTATTCTAGAACTTATTTCTGTGCTATAAGGAGAAACTGAAAGAGCTACACCTGCAACTAATGCTCCTATTTCTATTGAAAAATTTAATGCATTGAATAAGGCTGCTATAACAAAACACCAAGATACTGAAAAAAGAAAAAGTAATTCCAAGGATTTTGCTATGTTTTTTGTTATTTTTGGAAGAATAAAATATCCAATAAAAATTATTCCTAGAACTAAAGCCCCCCCACTTAAAATACTTTTTAATGCAATATTTCCTAAACCAGCCCCATTATTAAAAGAAGAAATTGCCATCAAAACAATTGCAGCAACAATATCTTGAACAATTAAAATACCTACTGAAATTTTTCCATGGAGAGAATCTAATTGTCTTTTATCAGAAAGAAGTTTCATAATAACAATTGTACTACTTAATGCGAGAGCTATACCAATAATTCCTGAAGCCAGGATATCCCAACCAATTATTTTCCATGAAACTATAAATCCGATTCCAAATGTGATTGCTATTTGAATTATTCCTATTAAAATTGACTGCCAACCAATTTCTTTAAGAACTTTTGGATTTAAATGTAAACCTACAATAAACAATAAAAAAGCAATTCCAAATTCTGATAAAATTCTTATAACTTCAGTTGAACCTCCTATCATTAAAATAAAAGGACTAACCAAAATACCTGCTAAAATATATCCAATTATTAAAGGCTGATTAAATGCTTTTATTATGTATGAAACTATAAAAGCCACTAAAAGAATTGCTGCAAGTTGAATAAATATTGTTTCCATTTTGCCTCTTTTAATTTTTGATTAGTAATGGAACTATAAAAAGGTTTTTAAAGGAATTTTTAGTATTTTTAATAGGTAAAACTATCAAAATTATAAAATGTCAAAAGTAAGAATAAAACTTAACAGCACAGATATAGAAATGCTTAATAATATTTGTAACTCTGTTAGGGATATTGCTAAGAGATCAGGGATTACTGTAAGTGGGCCTGTTCCTTTGCCTACAAAAAGATTAAAAGTTACAACAAGAAAATCTCCGTGTGGAGATGGGACTGCTACTTTTGATAATTATGAAATGAGGGTTCATAAAAGACTTATTGATTTGCCTGCAAATGAAAAAGTTTTGCACCATATTATGAAAATGCAAATTCCAAAATCTGTTAATATTAAGATTCAGATGTTAGAGTGATTTGTTCTTAAAATTTTTTATTCTAAAACTAGTTGAAGAATTCTTGCATTTTCCTTTATATCTATCCCTTGAGGATTTTGAACTATGAGTGTAAATTCTGGTTGTCCATTATATCCTTTTCCTAAAAAACAAGGAATAATAAAAGCTCCTGTTTCTAAAAAACAAGCACGAGAGTAAATTTTAGCAGAATTGTTTTTAGGAAGAGAGATTTTTTCATTTATTTTTATTTTATAAACTCCTTCTTCCAGGTTCCACCACCCGTATTTATCCTCTTTGGATTTTTTTATTGGTTCAATTTTTTCTTTTTCTGGAATGACTCTTTCATTATCAGAAAAATCCATTGCTCCTTTTCCAGATATTTTTGAAATTTCTGAAACAGTTAAATCAAATCTTTCTTTGTCTTTACTTATTTGTAAATCAAATTTAGGATAGTCTTCAATAGAATTTTTTATTATTCCCTCTTTTTCCATGTTTAATTAAGGATGTTTAGATTTAAAAGTGTTTTTAGGATTTTCAAATTTTGTTTTATATAAACTCTACTAAAATTTCTAATCCCCATAATCTTCTTTATTAGGGTGAGTTTGTCCTTCACGAGTTCTTTCCTTAAGCTCTTTGTTTTGTTTTTTACTTTCTTTTTTCAGAATCTTGTTTAGATTCTTTCCTGTTATGAGATTAGATATGTGTTCTCCGCCGAGAAAATGAGGCATTATTACATAGTTAGCTCCTTCTTTATATAGTTTTTTTGTATCTTGAATTGTATGGGATGTTGGAATGAAAGTTACTTCTTCTGGAAGGTGTTTTGCTATTGTCCTATTGGTTTCTAATTCTGGAATAGTTGAGACTATGCAATTTGCCCTTTCAAGTTTTAAATCCTCTAAGAACTCAGGATCACCAGCATCCCCATAAATTGCAGGAACTTTGTATTTTTCAAGAGTTTTTATTGTTTCGGGATTGTAATCTATTACAAGAAGTTTCTTTTTTTCTTTTCTTAGTTTTTTAAGGAGATTAAAGCCAATCCTATTATAACCAAATAAAATAACATCATATTTTTTTGATGTTTTCTTTTTTATTTCTTCAGTATATTTTTTGGTTTCTTCAAATGGTTTTAACAAGTGAAATATTTTTGAATATATCTTCTTTCCATTTTCAATCCCATATGTGCTTATTATGATTGTTATTAATGTTGTTAAGATTATTAGAGAAAATGTTTCTTGAGTTATTGCATTTTTAGCAAATCCTAGGAAAGCAATTATCAATGAAAGTTCTGAGAGTTGTGCAATATTTATTCCTGTTAGAAAACCAGTTCTTCTTTTGTGATGCATACGTCTCATGATGGTCATCACAATTAGGGGGTTCCCTATTAAAATAAGTAAAGAGAAAATTCCTGCATACAAAATCATATTCCATGTTAAAGGTCCAACTAATAAACTTCCAAAAAAGATTAAATGAATTATTATAAAAAATTCTCTTAATCCTTTTATTTTTCCGGAGATTTCAAAACTAAATCTAGAAGAAGAAAGGGACATACCCGCTATTAATGCTCCCAATTCTATAGGAAAATTTAAGGAATTAAATAAGGCAGCCACTCCTACAGCCCATGCAAGACTCACTAAAAATAAGACTTCTTGATTTTTTGCAGCTATATTAAAAATTTTGGGCATTATAAAATAAGATAATAAAAATACTCCTCCTATTAACGCTAACCCCAAACCTATATGTCCAATTAAAGAAGAAAAACTACTATTAATAAAAGGGATTATTAAAAGAACCAAGCCCGCTATAAAATCCTGAACAACTAAAATACCTATAGAGATTCTTCCATGAAGAGTGTCTGTTTCTCTTTTTTGAGATAATAAATTTATCACTATTACTGTGGAAGAAATAGCTAAAGCAGCTGCAATATAAAATGCAGGGGTATATGAAAAACCTAAAATTAATGAAATTATGAAACCAATTGAAGCGGTTATTACAACTTGGGAAACACCTACTGTTAAAGCAGTTTTACCTGTATTTTTTAATGATTTAAAATTAAGACTCAATCCTACAATAAAAAGTAAAAATGTAACCCCTAATGTTGCAAAAAAATCTACTAACTCATTTGAGTGAAATAAATCAAATACTAGAGGTCCTGATATAATTCCTGCAATTATGTAAGCAATTATAGGGGGTTGTTTAATTAATCTAGCAAATATTGAAAGTCCTGCAGCAATTACAATTATAATTCCTAATTCAAAAACAAAACTTGGAACAGCTGCCATTTATTACATTAACCTCTTTATAAAATTATTTAGAATTTAGAGTTTAAAAATTTAAGTTAATAAAAACATTTAAAAAAGAAAGAAGATAATACTTATTATGGAAAAAGAATTTGGACGACTTAAGAAACGAGACGATACAGACATCGTTGTAAGAGTAGATGACTTTGGAGGTAAGAGAGGTTTAACAATAAGAGAGTTTGTTACAAATGACCGATATACAGGTTTTACTAAGGCAGGTGTAAGAATAACACCGGATAATTTTCCAAAATTCAAGGAAATGATAAACTCAATATCTGAAGAAGAGATGAACGAGTCTGCTTCTGAGGAAGGAGAGGAAAACAAAGAAGAAAAAGCTTCTTCTGAGGAAGAAAGTGATAATTCAGAGGCTTCTTCTGGGGAAAAAGAATCTTTACCTGATTACTGATTCTGAATATTTTTATATGATTTTAGTTAGAAGTTTTATTAATTAGATATTTTTATATTACTTTTTAGAGAATTTATGTTATATTTTTTGGAGCCTGTTTTTTTAACCAAAAGACTTATAAGTGTTAATTTTTAAATTAGTTTCTTAATTAAATAAATTAGCTAGTAATAGCTTTATGGAGGAAAAATGTCAAGAAGAGACGAGATAAAAACAAGGAAAGAGCTTGGAAATAAAACAACCGTGCCGTATAAGAAAGGAAATTTTAATCAGACTTCTTCTCTTAAGCAAGGTTTGTTTAGTAGATTGGGTGAAAGAAACTATTATTCCTCAAATCCTGGAAGAGGATTTGTTAGAAATAGGAACGATACATTAGGCCCAAGACATTATTATGGGGGAATGGGTTTCCAGTAACCCCTTTTTTATTTTTTATCTTAAGATTTATAAAGTTTGAGTAATATATTCTATTAAATAAATAAGGAGGTATAAAATGCCTAGTGGAAATAGAAAAGGGCCAAATGGAGAAGGGCCTAAAACCGGAAGAGGTCTAGGATATTGTTCTGGAAATGATGAACCTGGTTATGTTTTTGGAGGGAGAGGTTTGAGTAGAGGACAAGGAATTGGTAATGGATTTGGAAATGGTTTTGGAAAAAAATCCCCTTATAACCCTCGTGGAGAAATGAGGCCTTGGTACAAAAGATATCTAATTTGGAAGGAAAACCAGAACAAATCTGGTGAAAGAGATTTAGAAAACAGAACAGATTAATTTTTTTCTTTTATTTTTTAATAGTTTTTAAATTATTTTGAATAGGTATTCAAAATAGAAAGATTTATAAATAATGAATACCTATTCATAACAACTAAATTAGTTGTTAAAAACAACAGGAGAATTAAAATGCCACAAAGAGACGGAACAGGACCAAACGGAGAAGGGCCAATGACAGGAAGACAAATGGGAAATTGCAAAAATGCAGAACCTCAAGAAAGACCTAGACTTGGTTTAAGAAGAGGTTTTGGTAGAGGACAAGGTAGAGGAGCTGGAAGAGGCTTTAGAAACAGGAGAGATTAAAATGCCACGTCCATGCAAAAGGAGAAGAGTAAGAGGCCGGCCAAATGCTCTCTTCTTCAAACCTTCAGGAAAGAGAATTATAGAACTAGAAGAGACTATTTTAGATTATTCTGAATTAGAAGCGATTAAATTAATTGATGTTAAGGAGGTTCCTCAAACAGAAGCTGCAAAAAGAATGAATGTTTCTCAACCCACTTTTTCAAGAATTTTAGTTAATGCTAGGAAAAAAATTTCAGATGCAATTGTTAAAGGAAAAGCAATAAGAATCGAGAAGTATAATCAAATAAATAAAGATGAAAGGAGGTAATAAAATGAAAATAGCAATAAGTTCAACAGGAAAAGATTTGGATTCAGAAGTTGATTCAAGATTTGGAAGATGCCCTTATTTTTTATTTGTTGAAGTTGATAAAGAAAATAAGGAAATAAAAGACTTTGAAGTTGTTGAAAATGAAGCTCAAACTCAGACAGGTGGAGCTGGAATTACTGCCGGAGAATTAGTGGGTAATAAGGAACCAGATGTGATTATAACAACAAATATGGGTCCTCGAGCTTTCCAAATTTTTGAACAGATTAATATAAAAATTTATAGAGGGCAAGGAAAAATAAAAGATGTTGTTCAGGAATTTCTGGAAGGAAATCTTGAAGAAATAAGTTCTGCGAGTGGTCCACAACATATGGGGCTTAAATAAAATGAAAGAAATAGCAATAACAGGAGGAAAAGGGGGAACTGGAAAGTCCACAATAGCAACAGCTTTGGCTATAGAACTTTCTAAGAAAAACAAGGTTTTATTGATTGATGCAGATATAGATTGTCCAAATGATCATTTGATTTTAGATATTAAAAGAAATAAAGTTAAAGATGTTTTTCAACCTATGCCTGTTTTTGATTTAAAAAAATGTAAAAAATGTGGAAAGTGTGCAGAAGTTTGCAGAGAAAAAGCAATTATTCAAATTAAAAACCAGTATCCTATTTTTATTCCAAATCAGTGTATTGGATGTTCTGCATGTATGATTGCTTGTCCTTTCGGTGCAATTTCTAAAGGAAAAAGAAAAATTGGAACTATTTATAAAGGAAAAGTAAATAAGAATTTGGATTATTTTTCAGGAGAATCTGAAATAGGTGTTGAAGAAGAATCTCCTATAGTCAATGCCTTGAAAAAACATATTAAAAAATTTGAAAAAGAATATGATTATGTTTTGTTTGATACTTCTCCTGGAACGCATTGTAATGTTATCTCAGCTTTGCAGGGATGTGAATTTGCATTTTCAATAACAGAACCAACCCCCCTGGGTGAACATGATTCTTCACTTTCATTAGAATTATTAGATACGTTAAAAATTCCAACACAAATAATATTAAATAAATCAGATATTGGAGACAAGGAATTAATTGAAAAGTTATGTAAGAAATTTAAGATTAAAATTGTTTCTGAAGTTCCTTATAAAAAATCAATCATGGAATCTTATTCAAAAGGAGAACCTATAGAAAATTCAGGAATAAATAAAGCAGTAAAATATTTAGAAAATGGTATGTAAGTGGTTTGAAGTTTGTGAATTAAGAGAATGGGAAGAACAAGGAAAAATTTCAGAAAAATGGAAAAAAGAATATTGTGAAACTGAAGATAATTGGAAAAACTGCATAAGATTTCAGATGGAAGAAAAAGGAGAGCCACATGATAATATTTTGCCAGATAGAAGTAAATTGGAGAGAGTTGAAAACAAAAAATGATAGAATTTAATACCTTTACATGGATAGCAATTTTTGCAATAAGTGCAGCAATAGTTAATGCTATTGGAATATTTGTGATTTATAAAAATAAGAAATGGGTTGAAAAAACTAAAACCTATCTAATGTGTTTTGCTGCTGGAGTTTTAATTTCTACTCCGTTGATGTTTGCTTTACCTAATGCTTTAGAAAAAAATGCTTATGCAGGTTTTGCTGCTTTAATTGGATTTCTCTTTATGCTTTCTAGTAATGAAATAATAAAAAAAAGAACAAAACAAAAAAGCTTGGCTTTTGGAATTACTGCTGTTGAGGGGATAGGAATTCATTCTTTTGTTGATGGTATTATTTATGCTGTAACATTTAGTGCAAGTATGTTAATAGGTTTTGTTTCAGGAATAGGGTTAGTTATTCATGAGTTTGCAGAAGGAGTTATTACATTTTCAGTTTTGAAAAAAGGCAAAGTAAAACCAAAACGTGCAGCTTGGTATGCATTTTTTGTAGCAGCTTTAACAACTCCAATAGGAGCATTTATTGCTTATCCTTTTGTGAATAGTTTGAATAGTTCTATTTTAGGTTTGGCTTTGGGATTTGTTTCAGGAGTTTTAATTTATGTTTCAGCTTCACATTTATTACCAGAGGCAAGAGAACATGAAAAGCATCATTCTGTTTGGGCATTTTTAGCAGGAGTTGCTTTGGCTTTGGTGATTGTAGCAACTAAAATATTTGGAGGATAAATGAAAACATTAACAATTTTATCAGGAAAAGGTGGAACAGGTAAGACAACATTGTCTTCGAATTTAGCAGTTTTACTTTCAAAAAAAATGAAAATAA
>CAYWWB010000027.1:0-10345 GCA_964462045.1 Candidatus Woesearchaeota archaeon
AAGACAACATTGTCTTCGAATTTAGCAGTTTTACTTTCAAAAAAAATGAAAATAATTGCTGCTGATTGTGATGCAGATGCTCCTAATTTTAGTTTGGCTTTAGGAATGAAAGACAAAGATTTTCCAAAATGGGAGAAAGTCCAAACAAATGAAAAAGCTGTTTTAGATGAAGAAAAATGTGATGGATGTAAAAAGTGTTTAGATGTTTGTAATTTTGGAGCTATTTCATGGGACAAAGAAAAAAATAAACCTGTTTTTAACTCAATGTTGTGTGAAGGATGCGGAGCTTGTCAGTTAGTTTGTCCAAAGAATGCAATAGATTTGGTTAAGGTTCACAATGGAAAAATTGGAGAGATTAATTCTAAGTATGGTTTTTCTTTATTTTCAGGACAATTAAAAGTAGGTACAACAGGTTCAGGGAAAATTGTTACTTTAATAAAACAAAAAGCAGAAGAAAAAGCCCGGGAGGAGAAGAAAGAATTAATTTTAGTAGATTCAGCTGCAGGAGTAGGATGTCCTGTAATTGCTTCAATTCAAGGAAGTGATTTTATTGTAGCTGTAACAGAGCCAACTCCTTCAGGATTAAGTGATTTAAAAAGAGCATTAAGAACCGCAAACCATTTTAGAATTCCATACGGATTAGTAATTAATAAGTATGATTTGAATGAAAGTTTTACTAAAAAAATAGAAAAATTTGCTAAAGAAAATAAGATTCCTCTCTTAGGAAAAATCCCTTATGATAAAAAATTTGTAAAGGCATTGGTTGAACTAAAACCAACAATTGAGTATGATAAAAATTTTGAACCTTTGTTTTCAAAAATCTTAAATAATGTTTTAGAACATTTAGATAATTTATAAAATGAGCATAACATTTGCATGTAAAAGAATTAAGGAGGAAGATTTAATTAAATGTGCTTTTGATATAAATAAAACTTCTTATAAAATTTTAAGAATTTTATTAAAAAATAAAAAGAAATTAAAGATTCAGGAAATTTCTCAAGAACTTGGATTAAAGAGATGTAGTGTTCAAAAATCTTTGAAAAATTTATTAGATAAAAAATTAATTAGTAGAAGCCAAAAAAATCTTGAAAAAGGAGGATATGTTTTTTACTATTATTGTAAAAATAAGGCGGAGATTAAAGATAGAATAAAAAATTTATTACAGCAATGGTATGAAAATGCTTTGGATAGAATTGAAGGATTTTGATGGTTGTGAAAAAAATAATCACATACATCCCAACTCCACCAGATATTTAAAAGCTATTTTTTTAGAATAATTACAATGACAAAAGCTAAAGAAATAACAAATGAAAATTTTGAACAAGAAGTGCTTAATTCAGATGTTCCTGTTTTGATTGATTTTTGGGCTCCTTGGTGTCAGCCTTGCCTTATGATGGCTCCAGCTTTGGATGAGTTGTCAGAAGAGTTAGAAGGCAAAGTTAAGATAGGGAAAGTAGATGTGGAAAATTCAGAAAATCAAGAACTTGCTATGAAATATCAAATTCAAAGTATTCCTAATATGAAGCTTTTTAAGAATGGAGAAGTTGTTAAGGAATTTATAGGGTTAAGGCCCAAAGAAGCACTTAAATCAGAGCTTGAAGAAGCAATAAATTCAGAGGAGTAGTTAAGATGAACTTATTCAAAAAGAAGTGCAAATATTGCGGTTCAAAAATTGATAAAGGAAAAGAAGTTTGGAAAGAGGTAAAGATTCCTGAATTTACTGGAAACCGTTTAATGCCTTTTTGTTCTGAAGAACATGCAGAATCATATGAGAAATATGTTACAGGAACCCCTAGTAGAAGTTCTTGTTTGCGTTGTAAGGAGTAAATATAAAAACCTAGAAAAATATGTTAAGGAGAAAGAAAATGAGTGAAGAAAAATATGATTTAGTGATTGTTGGTGCAGGACCTGCAGGATTAACAGCAGGGATTTATGCAGGGAGATTTTTATTAAAAACATTGATTTTAGGAGAGATTCAGGGAGGAACAGTGACAGAGGCTCATAAAGTTTGTAATTTTCCTTCTCAAAAAGAAATAAGAGGGATAGAGTTGGGGATGAAAATGATGGACCAAGCTAAATCTGTAGGAGCAGAATTAAAACAAGAAAAAGTTCAAAGTATTGAAAAACAAGGAGAAGAATTTAAGATAAAAACAGGTAAAAAAGAATATATTTCAAAAAGAGTTATCTTAGCTGTTGGAAGAGAAAAACAAGAATTAGAAGTTCCTGGTGAAAAAAGACTTTTAGGTAAGGGAGTTAGTTATTGTGCTACCTGTGATGCTGGTTTTTTTAAGGGGAAAGAGGTTGCAGTGGTTGGGGGAAGTAATTCAGCTTTAACAGCAGCTTTGTTATTAGCAGAATATGCAAATAAGGTTTATATTATTTATAGGAGAGATAAATTTTATAGGGGAGAACCAAGTTGGGTAAAGCAAGTTGAAGAAAATGGAAAAATTGAAGTTATGTTTGAAGAAGAAGTTGAAGAAATTAATGGAGAAAATTCAGTAGAAAGTTTAAATTTAAAATCAGGAAATAAGTTAAATGTTCAGGGAGTTTTTATAGAAATAGGTTATAAACCAGAAAAGAAATTATCTGAAGATTTGGGTTTGGATACAACAGATAAGGATTATATTAAAGTTAATAAAAAACAAGAAACCACTGTTAAAGGAGTTTATGCAGCAGGAGATATTACAGATAATCCATTAAAACAAGTTATAACTGCTTGTGGAGAAGGAGCAATTTCAGCTGATTCTGCTTATAAGGATATTAAGAGTAATTAATTTTTATTAGTAAGATTTTTATTTTTGAAAACATTTAATCTAAAATGAATAAACAAGAAAAAATTAACCAGATAAAAGAGAGTGTTGATGTTTGCAGGAAGTGTGAATTGTATAAAGAAGCAGAGAATGCAGTTGTTGGAGAAGGAAATTTAGATTCTGAAATTGTTTTTGTTGGAGAGGCTCCTGGTTTTAATGAAGATAAACAAGGAAAACCTTTTGTTGGAAAAGCTGGAAATGTTTTAGATGAATTATTAGGAAGTGTTAATTTATCAAGAGAGGATATTTATATAACTAATATAATTAAACACAGGCCTCCTGGAAATAGAAATCCTACTAATGAAGAAATTGAAGCTTGTTCTCCTTATTTAGATAAACAATTAGGAATTATCCAGCCAAAAGTTATTTGCTGTTTAGGAAATTTTTCTGTTAAATATATTTTAGAAAAATACGGATTGAAAGACAAAGTTCAAGGGATAACTAAAATTCATGGACAGGTTTTTAAGGTTTCTACTTTAACAGGTGTTGTAAAAATAATTCCCCTTTATCATCCAGCTGTTGCTGCCTATGATCCTAATAAACTCGAAACACTGAAAAAAGATTTTGAGATTGTTAAGAATGAAATATTTTTATCTAATTAAAAGTTTCAAAAAAATGAAACCTTAATTTTTTTTAAAGATATTCTTTTTTAGAGGTTTCAAAAAAATGAAACTTCAGAAAGATTTAAAAATAGAAACATCATAGTTTTGTTTATGAAAAAAGGGAGTTTGATATCTTTAATTGTGTCAGGAATTTCATTTATTTTATTAATTATATTTTTGAGTTTGCTTTTAGGAGAACATTTGCAAGTTAAAAGTTGTGGTTGTCCTCAAATGGTTAGTCAAAATTTTATTTTATTATTTATTGCATTATCAGTTATTTTTGTTGGAGGTTTAATTTATTATCTTCTTTCATTACAAATTGAAAAAAAGAACAAAAAAGTTAAGTTTAATGTGAATACAATAATGCAATTTTTAGATAAAGATGAAAAAAATATTTTAAAACAATTAAGTAAAAATGATAAAGAAATGTTGCAGTCTAATGTTAAAGGACTTTCAAAACTCAAAAAACACAGGGCAATAAAAAAATTAAAAGAAAAGAATATTGTTAAAGTTGAAAAGTCGGGGAATAAAAATAAAATAAAATTAAATGAAAATTTTGAATTGAAAAATGAATAAAAAGTTTTTATTTTTGGTTTTTGTAAGTCTTTTTTTATTATTTAGTTTGAATTTTGTTTCTTCTCAAGAGTCTCAATTAGTTTGTGGAGTTTATTTTACTGGTGTAGGTTGCCCTCATTGTGCAGCTGCAGATCCAGTTATTTTAGAAGATCATACAGGAGAATATTCTAATTTTGTTGTAATTGAGTATGAAATTTATCAACTTTCTGAAAATGGGAAAATTTTTCAGGATTATATTTCTAATGCTAATGCCCAAAGTGGGGTTCCACAGATTTTGATTGGGGAAGGTTTAGAGGCTGGGGAATCTAATTCTGGAGGACCTACTACAACTTGGACAAGACAGAAATTAGAAACAATGGATTATTCTACATGCAAACTTTCTAATGATTCCAGTGTTGCTTTTGAAGATTTAAATCTTAAAGAACTCCCCGGAAAACCAAAGATATGGAGAGGAGAGAGAATTTTGATAAAAGAAAAAGAAGAAAAAACTGAAAATGGAACTGAGATAACTTGGAGATTTCAATGGAATGATAATTATAAAGTTCAAAAAAATGGTTTTAATAATAGTTTTTTGAAAGAACTTCTTTTTGGGGACATTGATTTATTATTAAGTGAGATAGATTTTAGTGAAGTAGATTCTGAAAAAGTTCCTCTTTCTGGAAGTAATGTTGAGTTTGATAATGCTATTGAATTTAAAACTACTCGTAATGGGGTTGAAGCTAAATCAGAAGAATTAACTCTTGCTAAATTAATTTCTTTGGCTGCTGTTGATGCTGTTAACCCTTGTGCTCTTGCTGTTTTGACTTTAATGTTAATTGCTATTTTAACTTATAATCCTAAAAAAAGAAAAAACCTTCTTTGGGCTGGTTTAGCTTTTGCTTGTTCTGTTTTTATAATGTATTTAATTTATGGTTTAATTATAATTAAGTTTTTTCAGTTAATTCAAGCCTTGACTTCAATAAGATTAATATTGTATAAGGTATTGGGAGGATTGGCAATTCTTTTAGGTGTTTTAAATATTAGGGATTTTTTTGTTTATACTCCTGGAACTCTTGGAACTGAAATGCCTTTAAAATTAAGGCCTAAAATGAAAAAAATGATTGAAAAGGTTACCTCTCCTAAAGGTGCTTTTGTAATTGGATTGTTTGTGACTATATTTCTGTTACCTTGTACCATTGGACCTTATGTTATAGCAGGAGGAATTCTTTCAGCTTCAGAATTAATTGCAACTATACCTCCTTTGTTATTGTATAATTTTATTTTTGTATTGCCGATGATTATTTTGAGTTTTTGTGTTTATAAGGGATTTGCCAAAGTTCAGGATATTTCAGGGTGGAAAGATAGAAATATAAAGAAACTTCATTTATTTGCAGGAATTGTAATGTTGTTATTAGGAATTGCAATGGTTGTTGGTTTGGTGTGATTGATAGATAATTTTATAAAGGAATTTTAAATTAGTTTTCTTACAATGGTAGATTATCCTCAGACAGATGAAGAAATGAAAGTAAGAGAGTATTTCAATAAATTAGGAAATCTTTCAGAAAAAGCTATTCAGAATTATGTTACTCTTCTTGGAGAAAATTATAAAAAACATCTTCAAAATCATCAAATAGATTCTTTGTATGAAATAAAAGAAAAGATAGGAAATTCTGAGATTTCGTTTTTTTCAAAGATGAATTATCTTGAAAGACTTGCAAATGAATTTAAGAATGTTGAAGAAGAATTAGGTTGGTTTGAATCAATTGGTTTTAGAAAAGATTTTAATCTTTAGATTTTAATATTTTTAATCCTCTAACAGCATCTTCAAAAGGAGCAGGAGATTCACAGATTATTTTTATGTTCTTGTTTTTTGGAAGATTATTAAAAAGATTTTTCCATTCTTTTTTTTCTACTAATTTATGTCTTTTTTCGCCTTTTTCTCCGTATTCAATTCCTGAGAAATGACAGTGCCAGTTTTTTTGAGGAAATGCTTTTTTTATTTTTTTATAATCTACTTTTTTCTCTCTTGCTAAAACATGTGCAAAATCTATACAAAAACTGCATTTAGTATCTTTAACTAAAGAGGATATTTCTTCTATTGAACCAAAAACATTTACTTTTCCTGTTGTTTCAGGAGCGAGTTTTGGAGTGTATTCTTTTTGTTTTCTTGTTTTTTCTAATTCTATTATTTGTTCTTTAATTATTTTGTAAGTTTGTTCTTTTGAGAATTTTCCGTAATATCCTGGGTGGAAAACAATGTGGGTGGCTTGAAGAAGAGTCCCTGTTTTACAACAATTCAAAATTCTTTGTTTACTTTTTTCAATTTTTTCTTTTTCAGCAGAATTTAGGTTTATCCAATAAGGAGCGTGAATGCTTAAAGAAATTCCCAGTTCTTTTGCTTTTTTTCCGATTTTTACAGCATCTTGTTTATCTTTTATATAAACTCCGTAAGTGAAGGCAATTTCACATGCTTTGATTCCTTTTGAAGCATATTCTTCTAGAACTTTTTCAGCTGTTTTTACTGAGCCAAGTCCTGCTGGACCTATTTTTATTTTTGGTTTCATTTTTTATGTCCAGTAGCCCCTTTATATTTTATAATTGTGTTCGGTTTGTATCTCATTTGTTTAAAACTATTTTTTCTTTATCCGAGGTTCTTTAATGCTTCTGGAAGTAACAATAGACACAAAAAAAGAACTAAACAAAATAAAATCATTTCCTAAAATTAATCCTAAAATTCCTCCTGCTAAACCAAGTAAAGTTAAGATTTTAATCCATTTTTGTCCTTGGCTTATTTCTTCTTTTGTTGTTTGAGAAATCCATTTTCCTATTGGAAAGCCTAAAGCAAGAACTGCAATACCAATAAGTATTTTTGTTATTTGTAACATGTTTATTTTAGGAATAAGGGGTTTAAATTTTTATTGTTTTATATATTTAGAAATAAATTGTTTTTTATGCTTCTTGACTCACTTAGATTTTTTTGGGAATTTTGTTTTATTAATTCCCACTAAAATTTCTACTTCGTAGAAAACCCTCCCGATTATAAATAATTGTTTTGCCTAAAGTTTGATAAAACAAATTTTTTAGATAATTTTGATTTCACTAAGCTTGTTTTATATATTCCAAAGAATACTAAAATTTATAACATTTAATCTTTTTGTTTTTTTATGTATAAGAAATATTTGATAATTGCAAGTAAGCAAGATTATGCTGGAATAAATATAATTTCAGAACTTAATCAATTCAAAAAAAACCCTGTTTTATCTGCAATGTCTAGTGATAATGCTTCTTTTGATATTTCCTTAGTTGAAGAGAGTATTTTATATGAAGAGAATTTTGATTTAAAAAGATTAAATGAATATGATTTTGTTATTTTTGCTTCTAAACATAAATCAAAAAAACCAAACAAAACTCTTTCAATTCATTGTCCGGGAAATTGGAGAACTGCTGAATATGGGGGAAAAAGAGGAAAAGTTTGTAAGTCTTCTGCTTTGTTTAATAAATTTTTATTTGAAAAACTAAAAGAAAATTATGAAAAATCTAATCTTAAAAACTATGATGTTACAATGGAAGTTACTCATCACGGGCCTTTGATTGACAAGCCATGTGTTTTTATTGAAATCGGTTCAACTGAAACAGAGTGGAAAGACAAAAGAGCAGGTTTTGTTATTGCGAAAACAATTAGTCAAACTATAGAAGAATTTAAAGAAAATCCTTATTTAGAAATTGCTGTTGGAATTGGGGGGCCTCATTATTGTCCAAGTTTTAATAAAATACAATTAGATTCAAATTTTGCTATTTCCCATATTATTCCTGGATATGTAGTTCCAATTACAAAAGAAATGGTTTTAGAGGCTGTTGAAAAAACAATTGAAGAAGTAGATTTTGCTTTAGTTGATTGGAAGGGTTTGGGAAAATCAAATATAAGAAATGAAGTAATTGAAATTCTTGATAAAAACTATGTTCAATGGAAAAAGACAACTGAAGTTAAAAAGAACTAAATTTTAAAAACTTAGATTTTTATAATTCTGTATGGCAAATAATCTTTTTCAAAAAAAGATTAGACAAAAATCAATAAATCAAAATGGCAAAAGTAGATTTTAAGGAAATAGAAAATAAGTGGAAAGAATTTTGGAATAAAGAAGGAATTTACAAAACTGATTTAACAAAAGACAAGATTTACTCAGTTGATACTCCTCCTCCAACTGTTTCAGGGAAGATGCATTTAGGACATTCTTTTTCTTATGCTCAACAAGACTTTGTTGCTAGGTTTATGAGAATGTTTCTTTCTGAAAAAGGAAGTGTTTTTTATCCATTTGGTACTGATGATAATGGTTTGCCTACAGAAAGACTAGTTGAAAAAGAGAACAAAATAAAAAGCAAGGAAATGTCTCGGGAAGAATTTATTGATTTATGTTTAAAGACCTTGAAAAAAGTCACTCCAGAATTTACTCAAGATTGGAAAGATATTGGAATGTCTTGTGATTTTGAAACTTCTTATTCTACAATAGACGATAATTCCAGAAAAATTTCACAGAAAAGTTTTATTGATTTATATAAAAAAGGGGAGGCATATAAAAAAGATTTCCCTACTATTTGGTGTCCTGATTGTCAAACTTCTATTGCTCAGGCTGAATTAGAAGATAAAGAAGGAAGTACTTTCTTTTCAACTTTAAAATTTTCTTGTGATGATAAGGAGTTACTTATTTCTACAACCCGTCCTGAATTACTTGAAGCTTGTGTTGCTGTTTTTGTTCATCCAGAGGATAAAAGATATAAGGACTTAATAGGAAAAAAAGCAAAAATTCCTATGTTTGATTTTGAAGTTCCGATTATTGCAGATGAATCAGCTGATCCAGAAAAAGGTACTGGTGTTTTAATGGTTTGTTCTTATGGAGATAGGTTTGATGTTGATGCAATTAATAGACATAAATTAGAACCTAAAGTTATTTTAGATAGAGAGGGAAAAATTAATCAGGGAGATTATAAGGGATTAAAAGTTAAAGAAGCAAGAAAGAAAATTCTTGAGGATTTAAAGGAAAAAGGATTCATTGAAAAACAAGAGGAGATTAATCATGTTGTTAATGTTCATGATAAGTGTGGAACTCCGATTGAGTTTATTCCAACAAAACAATGGTTTATTAAGATTTTAGATAAAAAGAAAAAATTAATTGAACAAGGAAACAAAGTTAATTGGTATCCAGAGTTTATGCATAAGAGATATGATAACTGGGTAAATGGTTTAGAGTGGGATTGGAGTATTTCAAGAAACAGGCATTTTGGTGTTCCTATTCCTGTTTGGGAATGTGGGGATTGTGGCGAGGTTATCTTGCCATCTGAAGAAGAGCTTCCTATAGATCCTTTGGAAACTGAAAAAAAATGTCCTGAATGCGGAAAAAAGGCAAAACCTGAAACAATGGTTTTAGATACTTGGGCAACTTCTTCATTAACCCCGCAGATAGCTTCTAATTTAGTTGATAACAAAATAAAAATACCTTTTTCATTAAGGCCCAATGCCCATGATATAATTAGAACTTGGGCTTTTTATACAATTGTAAAATCTTACTTACACGAGGAGAGAATTCCCTGGAGAGATATAATAGTTTCAGGGATAGTTTCTTTAAAAGGAGAGAAGATGAGTAAAAGTAAAGGAAATGTTGTTGATCCTAGAGATGTTCTTAAAACTTATGGGGCTGATGCAATGAGATTTTGGGCAGTAGGTTCTAAATTAGGAAGTGATTTAGATTATCAGGAAAAGGATTTGATTACAGGAAAGAAACTAGTTAATAAATTACTAAATGCCTCAAAATTTGTTTTTATGAATCTTGAGAGTTATGGTGGAGAAAAACCAAAAAATTTAGAATCATTAGATAAGTTGTTTTTAGATAAAATTAATTTTTTGATAAAGGATTGTACTGAGAATTTTAAGAAATACGAATATTCAAAAGTTAAGCAAAATTTAGAAAAATTCTTTTGGAATGATTTTTGTGATAATTATTTAGAGATTGTTAAAAAGAGAGTTTATCAGGGTGAAGGAGATAAGAAATTGTCTGCTCAATATGCTTTGTATAAATCTTTATTGGAGATTGTTAAAATGTTTGCTCCAATTATGCCTTTTATTACAGAAGAAATTTATCAAGAACATTTTAGAAAGATTGAGGGAGATAAAAGTATTCATGTTTCTAAATGGCCAGAATATTACAATGTTAAGAAAGATAAAAAAGAGGGTTGGGATAAGTGGAAGTTATTATTGGATTTAGTTGCAAAAGTCAGGCAGGAAAAAACCAAAGCTCAAAAATCAATGAAAGCTGAGATTGTTTTAATAATTGAAAAAGGAACTTATGAAGATTTAAAAGATTATTTAGAAGATTTGAAAAATGT
>CAYWWB010000028.1:0-9570 GCA_964462045.1 Candidatus Woesearchaeota archaeon
TTAACACCTATTACATCTACAAATTTGTCGTAAGAGGTGTTATCTTTTTAAAATTTAAACTGAAATTTAAATAATCTTCTGGATTTTGTCGTAATATGAGTTATCTTATTGCAAAAAGAAAATTCATTGAAAAATTATCTGAAAGGTGCAAATTAAGAGGTTTCAGCCCTCAAACAATAAAATCATATTCTTATCATGTTTCAGATTTTCTTGATTTTTTAGATAAAAGTAGACATAACCCAAACCAAGAAGGTGTTAAGTCTTATTTATTGTCGCAAAATTCTTCAAGAAATACCTTAAGATTAAAACATATGTCAATTAGATTCTTTTTCAAAGAAGTTTTAAACAAACCCCTAAATCTTGAAGAAATTCCTATGATGAAAAAAGAAAAGAAACTTCCAAAAGTAATTTCAAAAGAAAAAATAAAACAAATCATTGATTCTTGTGAAAACCTCAAACACAAATTAATAATAAAATTTCTTTATTCTTCTGGGTTAAGATTGTCTGAGCTATTGAATCTAAAAAGAAAAGATATTGATTTTGATAATAATTTAATTTTTATTAGAAATGGGAAAGGTTCTAAAGACAGAATAACAATTTTATCTGAAAATTTGAAAAATGATTTATTAAAATATTACAGCAATAATATTTTCAAAACAGAATATGTTTTTGAAGGCAGAAAAGGGAAATACACTAAAAAATCTGTTCAAAAGATTTTAGAAAGACAAGGTAAAAAATTAAATCTAAAAATTCATCCGCATATGTTAAGACATAGTTTTGCAACACATCTCTTAGAAAACGGAACTGACTTAAGACATATTCAAAAACTTCTAGGACATAACTCTTCTTCAACTACAGAAATTTACACTCATGTTGCAAATAAAAATTTAAAGAACATAAAATCTCCTTTAGATAACCTATAACAAACTTAATAAATAAACTAATTTTTCTTAAAACATGTTATACTTAATTGGTTTAGGTTTGAATAGAAAAGGGATTTCTATAGAAGGACTTGAAGAAGCTAAAAGATGTAAAAAAGTTTATTTGGAAAATTATACTGTTGATTTTCCTTATAATTTGCAAGAGCTTGAAGAAGTTATTGGAAAAAAAATAATGCCTCTTAACAGAAGTGAAGTTGAAGGTTTGGAATTTATTGATGAAGCTGAAAAAACAAATGTTGCTTTGTTGGTTTATGGGAGTCCTTTAATAGCTACAACACATATAACAATATTAGATGAAGCAAAAAAATCTGGAATAAAAACAAAAGTTATTCATTCGGGTTCTATTTTAGATGCTGTTGCTGAGACTGGTTTGCAATTATATAAATTTGGAAAGATAACATCTATGCCTGCTTGGAAAAAAAGTTATACTCCGGATTCTTTTATGGAAGTGGTTAAAGAAAATAAAAAAATTGAATCTCATTCTTTAATTTTAGTTGATATTGGATTAGGATTTGATGATGCATTAAATCAATTAGAAACAGCTTCAGAAAAACATGGAATTGAAGTAGAAAAATTAGTCTTATGTCAAGCATTAGGAACAAAAAAATCAAAAATTTATTATAATAAACCAGAAGAATTAAGAGAATTGAGAAAAATTGTAAAGCCTTATTGTATTATAATTCCGGGAAAACTTCATCATATTGAAGAAGAAGTTTTAGAAGATTTTTCATAATAATAAACTTTCTTGAATTTCCTTTTTAGCTTCCATTCAGGAATTTTCCAAAAATGAGAAATTATTTTTGTTCCTGATTTTAGTTCTTTTGAAAATTTTTTTGAAAGTTTATGCATAATTGTTTTAAATTGAAATAAAACTATCTTATTATATTCTCCAAGATTAATATTCCAGAAATTCTTCCAATAAATCTTTGCATTTTTCAAACCTTGTTTTTTTATTTTTCTCTTTGAAATCCAAACTAAAAAAGGATTTATTTCAAAACCATAAACTTTTGCTTCAGGGCATTTTTTAGCTAAAGCAATTACAATCCTTCCATCACCAGAACCTAATTCAGCTATTTTATCTCCTTTTTTAGGATTTGTAAATTCAATCATTTTTTCAAGGGTTTTCTTTTTTGTTCCTTCATAAGGAGCTCCAGTTAGGAAAGGTAAAACAAAAAATATTGATAAAATCAAAGATATAATTATTAATAAAATTAAAACCAAGATTATAAAGAATAATTCCATAAATTGAAATTGGAAATTTTATTTATATACTTTTTCAATCTAATAAATTTTAAAAACTCCTTATTCTATTCAGGCTTGTTAAGATGTATGAATTTAATAAAATAGAAGAATTTGCAAGAAAGAAACAAGAATCTAAGAAAGATGAAATTGAAAAAGCAATTCAAGATAATCCTGAAAAACCCTTGTTTTCTTTTCTAGAAGGGCCTCCAACAGCAAATGCTCCTCCAGGATTGCATCATTTAGAAGTTAGAACATTTAAAGACATAATTTGTAAATTCAAATACATGCAAGGATTTTCTGTTCCAAGAAAAGGGGGATGGGATTGCCATGGTTTACCTGTAGAAGTTCAGGTTGAAAAAAAACTAAATTTGAGTCATAAAAAAGAAGTTGAAAATTATGGAATTGATAAATTTATAGAAAATTGTAGAAAAGATGTGTTCTCAAATATTGAAGATTGGAACAAATCAACAAAACAATTAGGTTATTGGATTGATTTAGAAAATCCTTATGTTACTTTACAAAATAATTATATTGAAAGTGTTTGGTGGAGTTTAAAAGAATTATATAAAAAAGATTTGCTTTATGAAGGATACAAAGTAGTACCTTTTTGTCCTCGTTGTGGAACTCCTTTATCAAGTCATGAGGTTTCTCAGGGATATAAAAATGTGAAAGAAGATTCTGTTTATATTGCATTTAAAATTAAAGAAGGAGAATATATTTTAGCATGGACGACAACTCCTTGGACTCTTCCGGGAAATGTTGCTTTAGCTGTTGGACCTGAAATAAATTATGTAAAAGTAAAACTTTCAGATGGAGATAAATTAATACTTGCAAAAGAAAAATTAGATTTAATAAAAGGAGATTATGAAATTCTGGAAGAGATTAAAGGAAAAGATTTAGTTGGTTTAGAATATGAGCCTCTTTATGATATTAAAGAATTACAAAATGAAAATTCCCATAAAATAATTCCTGCTGATTTTGTTACAACAGAAGATGGAACTGGAATTGTTCATACTGCTGTAATGTATGGTGAAGATGACTATGTCGTAGGTAAAAAAGCAGGTTTACCAGAAATTCATACTGTTGGGCAAGATGGAAAATTCTTAGATATTGCTCCTGAATTTATTAGAGGGAAATTTGTAAAATCAGCTGATAAAGATATTATTGAAGACTTGAAAAAAAGACATTTGTTGTTTAAAGTGGAGAAATTTGAACACTCTTATCCTCACTGCTGGAGATGTGACACTCCTTTGTTATATTATGGATTAAATTCTTGGTTTGTTAATGTTCCAAAAATAAAAGAAAAATTAATTGAGCTAAATAAAGAAATAAATTGGTATCCTGAACACATAAAGTCAGGAAGATTTGGTAAGTGGTTAGAAAGTGCAAAAGAGTGGTCTTTGTCAAGGTTTAAATTCTGGGGAACTCCTTTACCTGTTTGGAGATGTTCTGGAGAAGATTGTGACAATGAAAAAGTTATTGGAAGTATTGAAGAATTAAAGCAAGCTGAAAAGATTCCAAAAGGAGAAGTGGATTTACATAGGCCTTGGGTAGACAAAGTAAAGTTCAAATGTGAAAAATGTGGAAAAGAAATGAAAAGGATAACTGATGTTATTGATTGCTGGTATGATTCTGGAAGTGCTTCATTTGCTCAGTTCCATTATCCTTTTGAAAACAAAGAAAAATTTGAAAAAAGATTTCCTTATGATTTTATTTCAGAAGCTATTGATCAAACAAGGGGGTGGTTTTATACTTTACATGTTTTAGGGACAATTCTTTTTGAAAAGCCGGCATATAAAAATGTAATTTGTGCGGGACATGTTGTAGATGAAAAAGGTGAAAAGATGTCAAAATCTAAAGGAAATGTAATAAAACCAGATGAGATAATTCCAAAAGCAGGGGTTGATGCTGTAAGACTTCAGTTTTGCACTTCAGATGCAGGAAATCAAAAAAGATTTTCTTATGATTTAATGAAAGAACAGGTTTTAGGATTTCTGAATGTTCTTTATAATACAAATAATTTTTATAATCAATTAAAAGAAAAGAAAAATTCAGAAAAAATTGAAGACAAGTGGATTTTATCAAGATTAAATTCTGTAATTAAAGAAGTTACTGAAGGTTTAAAAAACTATAATCTAAATAAACCTCTTGAAAAAATAATGAGTTTTGTGGTTAATGATTTCTCCAGAGGATATATTAAAATGACTCGTGACAGAGAAGACACAAAAGAAATTCAGGGAGAAGTTTTAAAAAAAATTTCATTATTAATTGCTCCTTTTGTTCCATATATTTCAGAATACGTATACTCAAATTTTTCAGAAGAATCTGTTCATCTTTCAGAATGGCCAAAACCAGAAGAAAGCAAAATTGATGAAGGATTAGAAGCTATTTTTAATCAAACTTTGGAAATTATTGAATCAGGTTTAGCTGAAAGAGATAGAAATAAAATTGGATTAAAATGGCCTCTTCCAAAAGCAAGCATTTTTATTAAAGAAGGGAAGAGATTTAAGGATATTAAAGAAATAATTAAAAACCAATTAAATGTAAAAGATGTTGAATTTAAATCTCCTGTTTCAAAAGAAACTGAATTTGATATAAAGTTGGACACTAAGTTAACACCAGAACTTGAATCAGAAGGTTATGCAAGAGAAATTTCAAGAAAAATTCAGGCTTTTAGAAAGAAATTAGGTTTAAATAAAGAAGATAAGGTTGAAACCGAAATAATTGTTGATGAAAAATTCAAAAAAATCCTTGAATCTCAAAAAGATTTTATAAAAGAAAGAACAAACTCTAAAGAATTAAGTGTTGTTACAAAAGGGGGAGAAAAGTTTAAAAATACTCAAGACTTTAAAATAAAAGAAAAAGGAGGTAAAATAGGTTTATTTGTTATCAAGGGGTAGCGTCAAATGATTACTCCTCTAAATTATAACAAACTTTAAAAACCTATAAACATATAAAAAAATATGATAGTTAAAGAAGAATTTTTAAGTAGATTAAGAAAAATCTTTGACTTAAATCTCTATGAAGTTAAGGTTTGGACTGCTTTATTGTCAAGAGGAACTTCAACTGCAGGAGAATTAAGCAATATTTCTGATGTTCCTAGAAGTAGAACATATGATATTCTTGAAAGTTTAGAAAAAAAAGGCTTCATAGTAATGAAATTAGGTAAACCTATTAAATTTGTTGCATTAAAACCAGAGGAAGTTATTGAAAGAGTTAAAAAGAATTTAATGAAAGATGCAAAAGACAAAACACAAAGATTAGAAAAATTAAAAGGAGATGATGTTTTAGATGAGTTAAATACTTTATTTTCAAAAGGAATTAAATTTGTTGAACCTTCTGAATTATCTGGAAGTTTAAAAGGAAGACAAAACCTTTACAATCATTTAGATATGCTTGTAAGAAATGCTGAAAAGACAGTTACAATTGTTACAACAGCTGAAGGTTTAAATAGAAAAATGGAAGCATTAATGCCTAGTTTTGAAAAATGTAAAAAGAGAGGCGTTAAAGTAAGAATTGCTGCTCCAATTAATAAGAATAATGAAAAAGTGGCTAAAGAATTGAAAAAAGTTGCAGAAGTAAGAAAAATGGAAAAAATAAAGGCAAGATTTGCTGTAATGGATTCTAATCAATTAATGTTTATGTTATTAGATGATGAAAAATTCCATCAAAATTATGATATTGGTGTTTGGATAAATACTGAGTTTTTTGCTTCAGCTTTAGAGCAAATGTTTGAATTAGCTTGGAAAGATATGAAGCCTGTTAAATAATTTTTAAAATGACAAACGACGGAAATATAGGATTTAAGAACAAATAGGAAAAAACCTATTTATTTTTTAAAATAAGAAAGTATTAATTTCTCTAAAAATATCTTCAATTTCTTTTATTGTTTTACAATTAAAAATCCTTAATCTTAATTTTGTTGCTTGGCTTTTTCCTTTTGTAAAATTCATTGCCTGGAGCTTTATCTGCCTGAAAGGAAGTTTGTATTTTTTTGCAAGTTTAAGATAATCTTTGAATTGGATGTTTTTTAGAATCTTTTTATTTCTTAGTTTTAAGAAAATTTCTGGATGCCCTATTGCTTCTCTTCCAATCATAACATAATCAAAAATTTCCAAAAGCTTATCTGCATTTTTTTCATTAACATCTCCGGAATAAATAACAGGGATTTTTGATTTGTTTTTGAATTTTTTTGCAAACTCTAAATCAGGTTTTCCTGAATAACCTTGATCTTTTGTTCTTGGATGAATGCAGATAGCATCACAATATTTTTCAGCTATTTCTAGAATCTTGTAAGAAATTTTTGATTTTCTTATTTTAACTGTTAAAGGTTTTTTTGTGTTTTCTCTTATTTCTTTTAATATATCCTCTATAATTTTTAAATCAGTTAAATAAGCTCCCACCTTATTTTTTTGGGCAATTTTTGCAGGACAACCCAAATTAAAATCCCATAAAGAAACTTTAGAATCATATTTTTTAATAAATTCTTTTATTCCGTTTGTTTTATTACAGAATAATTGTAATCCAGGCCTATCATCAAGAAAAATATTTTGTTTTGTTAAGGGATTAATCATTCCTGTATATGTTAAACCACATCCAAATTTTTTACAAAGAAATCTAAAAGCAATGTCATTGATTTCTTCCATTGGAGCTAAAAGATATTTGTTCCTAAAAGGGAATTCCATTATAAAAATAAAAAAAGAAAAAGAAGTTTAAAAAAACAACTATTTAGAAAAATAGTGTGCTATTGCTAGTAAAGCCCCTAAAATTGTAGCTACAATTACCACATATCCAAAAAAGCTTACCACATTTCCGCTAGCTAGTCCAGATAACCAAGGTATACTTTGATTTAAAGCTCCCCCCATAGTCATTGAAAAACCAACAGCTAAAGAAACAATCACACCTGTAAGCCAACCTACAAAACTAAGAAGTTTTCCTAAAATAGTTTTATTACTCTTTTTTTTAGAAACTCTTGGTTTTTTCTTTGAAGCTTTGGCTTTTCTAGATTTAGATTTTTTTGCCATTTAAAACCTCCTTTTTAATTTGTAAAATAAAGAAAACTTAATTTAAATATGTTTTGATGAGTAGTTACATTTCTTCTAATGATTCTATTCCTAAAATCCATAATGAATTTTTGAGGGTTTGTTTTGTGGCTTGAACTAGCTTCTTTCTAAAATCTTGTCTATTTGACTTCATTACTGGACATTCATGATAAAATTCATTAAAAATTTGAGATAATTCAAAAGAATAATTTGCAATTAAAGAGGGATTTGATTCTTTATAAGATTTTTTAATTATTTTTTTGAAATTAGAAATTTTGATAACTAATTCTTTTTCTTTTTTTTCTAATTCTTCTATTTTTTCATCCTTCTTTTTAGAGGATTTTATTTTTCTTAAAATACTTGAAGCACGAGCATAAGTATATAGAAGATATGAGCCAGTATTTCCTTCAAAATCTATTGATTTTTTTGGGTTAAAAGTAATATTCTTTTTTATATCTGTTTTTAATAAAATATATTTTATACAGGCTAAAGCTATTTTTGGGCTTCTTTTATTAATTTCTTTTTTTGATATTTTTTTATTTTTTTCTTTAAGTGTTTTTGCAACTAAATCCTCTACTTCTTTGATTAAATCATCTGCATCAACAACTGTCCCTTCACGAGATTTCATTTTTCCTTCAGGAAGCTCAACCATCCCATAAGAAAGATGTTCCATTCTTTCCCTTTTTGCTATCTTCAACATCTCTAAAAGTTTAAACAAAACTTTAAAGTGGTATTCTTGTTCATTACCAGTAACATAAATAGACTTATCCAAATCAAAATCTTCAAATTTTTTGTTTGCTAAATACAAATCTTGGGTTATGTAAACAGAAGTCCCATCTTGTCTTAACAAAATTTTTTCACCTAATTCTTCTTCAGAAAATTTAGCCACAACTGCATTATCTTTTCTTTTTTCGAAAATACCTTTTTTTACTCCTTGATTAATTAAATCTTTTCCTTGATTATAAATACTACTTTCAAAATATTCTTTATCAATTTTAATATCAAATTTAGAAAAAGTTTCTTTAAATCCTCTTAATGCCCAAGAATTCATTTTAGTCCACAAAACTTTAGTTTCAGGATCTCCTTCTTCCCATTTTTGCAATAATCTATGGGATTCTTTTTCAAGAGCAGGATTTTTTTCTGAATTTTTTTTGAATTTTACATAAAAATCACCCACAAAATGATCTGGTTTTTTCTCTTCGTCTTCAGGAATTTTATTCTTTCCATATTTTTTATAAGCTGCCATTGATTGACAAATATGAATTCCTCTATCATTATATAAGCAAGCCCTTATTATTTCTTCATTATTAAATTCTCTAATTCTAGAAATACTCTCTCCAATTGACATATTCCTTAAATGTCCTAAATGTAGGGGTTTATTTGTATTTGGAGAAGGAAATTCTATCATAGTTTTTGTTTTCTTTTTTTGTTTTTTTTCTGGTTTTCCGAATTCATCTTTTTTATCAAAAATTTCATTTAAAATATCTGAAGCTAAAATTTTTTTATTTAAAATAAAATTAATATAAGGTCCAGAAGTTTGAACATCTTGAATTTCTTTAGGGAAGGAAGTTATTTCTTTTCTTATTTTAAGTGCTATTTCATTGGGCGGTATTTTAAGTTTTTTTGAGAATTTAAAACAAGGTAATGCATAATCTCCCATTTCAATAGAGGGGGGATTTTCAATAAACCTTATTATTTCTTCTTTTTCAAATTTCAAATCATTTTCTTCAAGAGGTTCTATTAACATTTCCGCTATTTTCTCTTTCATAATTTCATTAAATAAATAGAATTAATAAACGTTTTGAAACCCAAAAACTTATTAAGGAACAATTCTAAAAAAAAATATGGCAAACATAAACAAAGAAAATCTTGAAAAAGCTATAGAAAATAAGGAGGGGGCTAAAGAACAATCTTCTGAACAAAGCAATCAAGGACAAAAAATGTCAAAAGAAATGGAAATAGGATTTCATCAAGGAGCAATAAATACTTTAGTTAATGAAAGAAATGAGTTACTTAAAATGGCTCAAATGACTGAAAGGATAATGCAAGGGCATATGAAAAGATTAGAAGAATTGGGAATTAAAGTACAAACTCAACAGAATTCTCAAGAAAAACAAAGTTAAAAAAAGTCAAAATTCTATAAAATAAAAAAGTTTATAAGTTTTCTAAATAAATTTATACTAATTAATTACTTAGTTTTTAATTATGTGGGAGTGCCGGAGCGGTCAAACGGGCCGGACTTAAGATCCGGTGGCTTAGTGCCTGCGGGGGTTCGATTCCTCTCTCCCACATGTATCTTTTCAAAAAAGATACACTACAAAACGAACCCTGCCATAAACAATCTT
>CAYWWB010000029.1:0-8335 GCA_964462045.1 Candidatus Woesearchaeota archaeon
AAACAAAGCCAAACCAAACGCAATAAAAACTAAACCAGCAATAGAATTTATACTTAAAACAACATCACTTAAAATTGCCTGCCCTGTAATTGATACAGTAGAAGAATTTAATATTAAAACAAATCCTAAAATTGTTGCAACAAGTCCCACAAATCTCTCTTTTTTCATAAAGAAATCAAATAAATGAGATTTATAATAATTTCGGAATTTCAAAAAACATTTAAACATCACCATATTGGAGAAGGCATAAAAGAGGTTGAAATGGCAGAATTTAATAAAAAAGTAATAAAGGAAAATGTTATTGGGACTTATTCTAGTAAGGAAATGCAACAAAATTATAAAAAAATAGGATTGTGGGAAGCTGAAAAAATTTTGTTCAATAAGTATTTTACAAAGAAAGGTGCAAAAATCCTAGATGTTGGTTGTGGAGGAGGAAGGACTACAATTCCTTTAGTAAAAAGAGGATTTAAGGTTACAGCTTTTGATATAACTCCTTTAATGGTTGATTTGACAAAAGAGAATTTAAAAAAATCAAAATTAAAAGCTAAAGTAGAAATAGGTGACGCTACAAATATTAAATATAAATCAAACTCTTTTGACTATGTTCTGTTTTCATTTAATGGAATAGAAGCAATTCCCGGGAAAAATAAAAGAATCAAAGCCTTAAAAGAAATTTATAGAGTTTTAAAACCAGGAGGAATTTTTATCTTTACAACAAACACTCAAAAATATTTTCAAGGAAAAAAGGGATTTAGATTATTCTTGTTAAGAGAATATATTAAGTTTTATTTTTCAAATTTATTTAACCTTAATAATAGATATTCAGGAGTTAAGGATTTTGAATATGGAGATTGTTTTTTGAATCTTAATCCTCCAATGTTTATGCATTTTAGTAAACTTAAAAAAATTAAATCTTATTTAAAAGAAATTGGATTTAAACTATTGTTTTCAGATTTTAAAGATAATATTGAAAATAAAGAAAATCCAAATTTAAATAAAGATTATTTTTATGTTTGTAAAAAACTATGATTTCAAAAAAACATTTAAACATCACCATATTGGAGAAGGCATAAAAGAGGTTGAAATGAAACACCCAAATAAAAAAATAATGAGAAAATTGATTGCATATGGTCCAGAAAAACCAATAACTGCTGCAATAGTAGATAAAGACGGGAAGATTATTTCAATTTCTTCGGGAAAGGTTTATCCTCCAGAAAAATGTACAGATCCTACAGCTCACTCAGAGGTTGATGCTATAAGAAAAGCATGCAGAAAAAAAGGAACATGGTCTCTTAAGAATTGTTGGTTATATTCTACTTTTGAACCCTGTCCCATGTGTTCTTCAGCAGCAGTATGGGCAGAAATAAAAGGAATTGTTTATAGTAATAACCCAAAATACAGAGGAAATCAAGAAAATTGGTCTTTTATAAAATGCAGGAATGTTTTGCAAAAAGCGGAGTACATACATAAAATAAAATTACATGAGGATTTTTTGTTAGAAGAAACAAAAGATTTCTTTAGAAAATGACTGAAAACAAAACCAAGAAAAACAAAGAAAAGATAACTTACTTAACAATAGATGATGCTCCCTCAGAAGATTTCAAAAACAAAGTAGATTTTTTATTAGAAAAGAATATTCCAGCAATATTCTTTTGTGAGGGTCAAAAATTAGAAAAAAGGCCTGATGATGTTGTTTATGCCCTAAAAAAGAGATTTGTTATTGGAAATCATTCCTACAATCATATAGATTTTAGAGAATTAAGTATGGAACATGCTAAAAAAGAAATTACAAATACAGAAAAAATTATTGAAGACTTGTATAAAAAAGCAGGTGTAGTGAAGAAACACAAGTATTTCAGGTTTCCTATGTTTAAAATGAAACCTGAACAACAAGACTTGCTAAAAAAATTAGGTTATGAACTTCCTTTCAAAAACACTCTCTATAATAGGCTTTCTAAAGGAGGACATCTTTATGATTTTATGTGTACTTTTGATACTTTTGATTGGGCATATAAAGAGAAGAATCCAAAATTTGGAATAACCACAAAAAGAAAATTATTCGAGAGAATAGAAAATCCAAGTGAGAAGTCTGGATTGGATTATAATTCTTCTTCAGCAGAATTAATAATGATGCATGATCATCCTGAAATCAAAGAAGTTTTCAAACCAATAATAAATAAGTTCCTTGAAAAAGGCCTTAAATTTAAATTACCCTAAAATGAAAATAAGAAAAGCAACTAGGAAAGACATACCTCTTTTAGCAAGGAAATGGATTGAGTTTGAAGATTATCAGCGTTCTCTTTGGAAAGGAAAAAAGAAAAAGTTAAATGATGTCTTTGAAGAAATGAAAGGAGATCCTAAAAAATATTTTGAAAAAGAGATTTCAAGCCATCTTAGGATGAAGAATTCTGTTTATTTAATAGCAGAAGAGAATGGAGAATTTTTAGGATATATTTCATTTTCAATAAAGAAGAGATCTCCCATACAAAAACTTGAAAAAGAAGGAAGGTTACATTATGCTTACATAGAGAAAGAACACAGAGGAAAAGGAATATTCAAAAAATTGTTGAAAGAAGCAAAGAAATGGTTTAAGGAAAAGGGTATTAAATACTGGACATTAAGTGTATCTCCTGAAAATCCTAGGGCACATAAATTATACAAGGAATTAGGTTTTGTAGATAAAGAAATCGAGATGATTGGAAAAGTAAAATGATAAAAGGAAAAGGATTTATTTTAAGACATGTTAAAATGAGCGATGCTCAAATGTTATTTGAAATAGAGCAAGACAAAAAAAACCAAAAAAATATGATGAGTTATGATAAGAATATTAATCAAGTTAAAGAGTCAATAAAGAAAAAACAAAAAGAATACAAAAAGAAAAAACCTTCTGAAGAAACTTTCATTATTGAATTTGAAGAAGAACCTGCAGGATACGTTTCTATTCACGACTTAAATCAAAAATTTAATGAACATAAGGGTATTATTAGTTATGCTATGCATCCTAGTTTTAGAGGAAAAGGTCTAATGACTAAGGCAGTTAAATTAATTACAAAGTACGCCTTTAAAAAACACAAACTAAAAAGATTGAGTGGAAGATGTAGAACTTTTAATAAAGGTTCAGCTAAGATTTTAGAAAAAGCAGGATATAAACTAGAGGGAATCCATAAAAAAGAATTATGTAAAAATGGAAAATACTTGGATAATATGTATTGGGCAATTGTAAAATGAAAAAACCAAAATTTGTTGTATTAAGGGGAAGGCCTACTTCAGGAAAATCAACAGCATTTGATAATTTGAAAAAGAAAAAAGAATTATCTGGTTGGGTTTTTATTGATCATCCAAAAATAAAGAGCATGTTTAATGGATTAGAAGAAGATGTTAAAAAATCTCTTCAGAAAAAAGCTTTGTTTGGATTAATTAAAGAAGTTTTAAAATCAAAGAGAAATATTATTATGGAAGAAACCTCAAGAGAAACTTTAAAGAAAAATGTTGGAAATTTTTTAAAAAAATATGACTATAAGGTAATTGTTTTTCAGTTTACTGTTTCTACAAAAAGAGCTTACAATAGAAACGTAAAGAGAGTTGATGATCCAAAACACACTCACAATACCCCACTTAATCTGGATAAATTAAATAAAATGCATGATGAAAGATTTGACAAAGATGCTATTTTAGTCGATACAGATAAATTAGGTAAAAGAAAAGTTGTAGAGTATATCCTGGAGAGGTTGAAATGAAAAAAGAAGAAAAACAAATTTATCCAAAAAACAAAGAACATTTCAAGAAATTAATTCCTTTTGCTCAGAAGGTAATTTCGGTTTGTAGAGAAGTAGGAATTGATCCTGTGATTTACGGAAGCTTTGCACATTTCTATCATACAAAAGACAAAAACATGAATGTTAATGACATTGACATGGTGATTCCAAAAAGTTCATTCAAAAAATGCATAAAAAGTCTTGAAAAAAATAAAATTAAACACGAATATGTTCCGGAACATTCTACAATCATATTAAAGAAAGGAAATCTAAGAGTTGAAATTGATGATGTTAGTCCAGGAAGAAAAACAATTTCAGACGAAAAATTATCTAAAAATATTTTCAAAAGAATAGACTTTTACGGAATCAAAGCAAGAATAGTAACACTAAAACAACTGGAGGAGATGTACTCTTATGCATACAATCATTCAAGAGACAGTAAAGCAGAAATACTAAAGAAGATTAAAAGGTTAGAAAAATCTCTGGGGAGAAAAATAAAAAAGGACATTGAAGTGGAGATAATAAAAAATAAAGATCTATCAAAAAAACAAAAAGAAACAATAAAAAAAGCAAGAAAAAAAGAGTTTGGAAATGATGAAGAAAAGGATTTTTCAAAGGATTATGAACCTAACACATTATGGTTTTTTGTAAAAAGGAAAGAGAGAATTGTTTCTTTTGGAGGGATTAGACCAATAAAGGCCAAACATTTAGGGAAAACTTATAATATCGGAGGGATATGTAGTACAATCTCATTAGAAAAAGGAAAAGGATACGGAAAAATATTAGTTTCTTTTATGATAGACTATTCCTTGAGAACAGGAAAATCTCTCTTAGGTTTTACAGGAAAAACAAAATTCTTTAAAAAAGCAGACATGGGAACAAAAAAAGATTTCATAAAAAGATTTGTATATGTAAACCCAAAAACAGGAGAAAAAACTTATGATGATGACGGAAATGGAATTTTTTATAACGGAAAAGACAATTTCATAAAAAAAGTTCTCTCAACTAAATCTCCTGTTTATATTAATGTGATGCATTGGTAGAGATAAATTAATAAATGTTCTTCACTAAAATTTAATATGGTTGATTTAAAAAATAAAAAGAGGGCTTATTATGACAATCTTGTCGGGGCTTCAAGAGATTTCAGTAAACAAATAGATTGGCTTGATAATCTCTTCAGGAAATATAATGTAAAAACCATAATTGATTGCGGTTGCGGGACAGGAACTCATGCTGTTCTTTTAGCTAAAAAAGGCTATAATGTAACTGCTTTTGATTATAGTAAAGAAATGGTTAATCTTGCAAAAAAGAAAGCCAAAGAAAATAAAGTCAATATAAGATTTCATGTAGGAGACATTAAAGATTTTAATTTTGGCAAGTTTGATGCAGCTACAAGTTTTTTTGCACCAATAATGTTTGGATGTAAGAATCAAAAAGAATTAACTCAGGCTGTTAAATCCATAAAAAATTCACTCAACCCCGGAGGAATAGCTCTTATTGAAACAATGAATTCTATGATGATGCAATCTTCAGGATTAGAAATAAATAAACACACTGAAAAAGATTTTAAGATTGCCAGATTGTCTTTCTATACTTTTAATAAAAAATCCAAGTCAGCTAAAATAAAATATGTCTATGTATCTCAGAAAAACAATAAAATATCTTATGATGAAGCAGAAGGAGAACATAATTATTTTGATAAAAAAGATTTTGAAAAAGCATTCAAAAAAACAAATTCAAAAGTCATAAAATGGTACGGAATATTCAATAACAAAAAAGGAAAGTACGAACCTTTTGATACAAAAACACAGGGTATGATTACTCCTCTGTTCAAACGGAATAAAAAGAACTGAAAATGAAAAAAGAAGAAAATACTAAAGAATTTTGTCATATTTCGGTTATGCCCGAAGAAGTTTTAGATTTTTTCTCAGAATTAAATAAGGGTTCAACAATTGTGGATGGAACATTAGGAAAAGGGGGCCATTCTAAGGCTCTTCTGGATTCTGGGTTTAAAGTCATAGGTGTTGACAGGGATAAGGAAGCAATAAAAGAAGTCACTGAAAAATTAAAAGGTTACTCAGATATAAAAATTATTCATGGAAACTTTGCAGATATTAAAGAAATATTGAGGGAACATAACATAGAAGAAGTTGATGGTATTCTCCTTGACCTAGGGGTTTCTACATATCAATTGAGAAATCAGGAAAGGGGATTTGGTTTTGAAGGTAAATTGGATATGAGAATGAACCAGGAACAAGAATTAACAGCTTCCGAGGTGATTAATAATTATTCTGAAGAAAAATTATCAGAGATTTTAAAAAAACACGGAGAAAAAGCATTTCCCCAGGAAATTTCAAAAGCAATAATTGAGAAAAGAAAAACCCATAAAATAACTGATTCGCATGATTTGTTAGAGATAATTAAAAATGCTCTGCCTGAAAAATACAAGAAAACAAGAAAACATCATTGGGCAACACCCACATTTAGAGCATTAAGAATAGAAGTTAATAAAGACTTTGAAAATCTCGAGAAATTTTTAGAAGAATTTAAAGATATTTTAAGTAAGGGAGGAATTTTATGTATAATCACCTTCCATACTAAAGAAGAAAGCATAGTAAGAAAACATCTAAGATATTTAAAAGGACAAAAAATAATAAGACTGGAAACAAAAAAAGGAATTGAACCTTCAAAAAAAGAAATATCAAAAAATCCAAAAGCAAAGAGGGCTAAACTTTGGGTAGCAAGAAGAAAATGAAAATAAGAAAAGCAACTGAAAAAGATTTTGAGAAGTTTTATGAGATATACAAAGAAGGAAAAAAACATTTTGAAAAAATTTCTCAAGAGAAATTTCCTACTTCAAAGAGAGACGAAAAAAGAAAGTTTCTTAAAACTCTTGAAAACAAGGAAAAATTTGTTTTCTTAATAGAATCTGAAAAAAACATTATCGGATATCTGGAAGCCTGTATCTGGAAAAACAAAAAAATTCCTACTTCCTATATAGAAGATATGGTTATTAAAAAAGAATATAGAAAAAAGGGATTTGGAAAAAAAGCAATTAAATGGTTTATTGATAAATCAAAGAAAGAAGGTGTAAAGAGAATAGGCTTAGGAACAAGGGCAGAAAATTTACCTGCTATAGAACTATACAAAAAATTAGGGTTCAAAATAATAGGATATAACTTAGGGATGGAACTAAAATGAAAAAAGAAGCACATCCATGGGTTAAAGAAGAAATAGATTTATATAATAAAATAGATTTATCTTTTTATGGATCTAAAAATCAAAAGATGTTTTTCTGAAAATGAAGTCCCTAAAAATACCAAGTTTGTATATGACAAGACCTCAAAAAAGAGACCCGCATGGATATTTGTAAAAAATCTTCCAAAAGACACTATGTTCTTAAGTACGAGGGTTAATGGAAAGATACAATATTATAGGACTTATCTTACTACAGAATTTCCCTTGTTTCTTCCAATAGATTATACAAAAGACGAGATGAGAAAATTTTATGATAGGTTTACTGAAACATATGACAAAGGAGTAAAGTCCAGAAATTCAGATGCAGCAAAATTTTTGTTTAAAAAACATAAAGTTCCAAAAGATGCAAAAATATTGGATCTGGGGGCAGGAAGCGGAATCTCTTCTGTTCCTTTAATAAAAATGGGATATAAAGATATTACTCTTTTAGATTTTTCAAAAAAGATGATTTCCAAAGCAAAAAAGAAAAAAGAATTAAAAAATTGTAAATTTATTCAGCAAGATATTTCTAAATTAAAAATTAAAAATAAATTTGATGTAATATTTAGTGTTTTTTCCCTTGCATTAAGTAGTTATTTTACTGAAAAAGATATGGAAAGATTGTGGAAAGAAGTACATAAAATTCTGAAACCAGAAGGAATATTAATGATATTAGGAAATGATTTTGAACCTCCTAAAAAATTATTCAAAAAAGTCAAAAGAGGGAAATATGAAATTATAGAAGGATTTAAAGCTCAATGGTATATTGGTAAAAAGAGGTTGAAATGAAAAAAGAAAAATCTCCCAAAATATGTGTATCATCTGGTTCCGAAATATATTTATGAAAAATCAATAAATCGTCTGGGCAATTATAATTGTAGTGGTTTTGAAGACTCTAACTATATTCATTCTACAACAGATTTAGAGGAACTAAAGAAAATAGCTGACTTAATTTTTACCAAGGCCAGAAATTATCCAAAAAGACCTGAAGTAGTAGGAAAGTATTATGAAAAACCTTCAACTAAATTCTTACTCTTAAAAATAAACACTAATAAAGTAAACGCCAGAATAGGATTTATCAAACCTTCTTATTATCATATTTATGGTGCTCTTCCTAAAAACTCTTACAAAATTCTTCCAGTTAAGAGAGATAAAAAAGGGAGGTTCACATTTCCGAAAAAATGAAAAAAGAGGTTGAAATGAAAAAAGAAACAAAAGAGTGGTGGGAATATTCTTCTAAAGACTACCAAGAGAAATGTAAAATTCCAATAGGAATACATTATGGACTGGGAGCCCCTTTTGAAGATAAGTTAAAATTATTAGGTGATTTAAAAAATAAGAAA
>CAYWWB010000030.1:0-7542 GCA_964462045.1 Candidatus Woesearchaeota archaeon
GATACTTTGGCAGAGGTTGAGATTGTGAACGAGCTTAAGAGAATAATTGAAAAGAAAGATGGCGAGTGAACAATCTTGATTGTTTTGGGATTAAGGAGGGTTGTTAACCCAAAATTATAATCCAATATAATTCAAAATATTAGAATAACCCAAAAGTTTATAAAGAAAGGAGTCATAGAAAATACATGAAAAAAGTAGACTACCCTCATTGTACGTTGAAAGATGCATTAGATATAGCTCAAATCATAGATAGTTCTGGAGGAGAAACAAAGCTAGGAGTTGTTGCCGATCAAAAAGGAATGTCTGAAAAAGGAGGAGGGTTTTTGATGAAAATTCATGGGGCTGTGAAATATGGCTTAATTAGAAAAGAAGGGGAAGATTTAAGGGTTACGGACCTGGGAGATAGAATTCTTCATCCGACAAACGATTATGAAAAAGAAATGGCGCTTATTGAAGCAGTAAAACATGTTCCCATATTTGACAAGCTGATAAATAAGTTTAATGGGAGAGAGATCCAAAAGGAATATCTTACAAATATTTTGATACGTGAATTTGATATAAGTAAAAAATTTGCAGGAAGGGTTTCATATTACTTTTTTAAGGCAAATGAAATAGCGAATTTCCTGAAACAGGTTAAGAAAGGAGTTTTTGCATTAAATGTCGAAGATAGTAACCTAGAATCAGAAGATGATTTTGGTGACGATGAAGAAGATTTTCAGCCCAAAAAAGTTATCCAAAAAAAGACAGGAAAGATCGATGAAAAAACATTTAACTTAATCTATTCTTTAGGTCTTTTAAGCGGAAATTTTGGAGAAGCCTTCAACGAAATAAAATCATTATTGCCTGAAATGGACCAGGAATTTTCCCATTTTAAACTGCTTTTTGATTTCATGGCTTCACAGTTCGAGGAAAAAATAATTAGCGAAGATCAGTTCAAACTCGCACAACCCAAACTAATAACATCTATAAAAAAAGATCTGGGTTTAAACAATGAAGATGAAAATAATAATCACATGTGATAGAAGGCCAACATGGTAGGACTCCAGACCCTACCATGCTTCTTATTTTTACTAAGCAATTATGATTTAAATTACTTTCCCAATAAACCTTAAAAACTTCTTATCTTTAAATTTAATATGGCTTCAGATTATTCTAACCTCTCAAAACAAGATTTAGTAAAATTGCTTCAAAATAAAGATAAAGAATTAAAATCCAAGAAGTACGGGATAGTTTGGGATTCTGAAAGAGAGCCTGAACAAGTTGTTTTAGATTGTGAGAATAATCTGCCTGTTTTGAAAAAATTAAAGACAAAGGAAATCAAAACAAATACTTCAGAAGATAATATTTTGATTGAAGGGGATAATTATCATGCATTAAGTGTTCTAAATTATACCCATAAGGAGAAAGTCGATGTAATTTACATAGATCCTCCTTACAATACAGGAAATAATGATTTCGTATATAATGATAAATATGTAGACAAGGAAGATGGATACAGACATTCAAAATGGCTCAATTTTATGGAAAAAAGGTTAAGACTTGCCCATAACCTATTAAAGAAAACAGGGGTTATCTTCATTTCAATTGATGATAATGAGATGGCACAATTGAAGTTATTATGTGATAAAATTTTTGGGGAAGGAAATTTTGTGGGAGATCTTATTTGGAGAAAAAAAGAGGGAGGAGGACAAGCAGAAGCTCACTTTGTAACCGAACATGAATATGTTTTATGTTATTCTAAGTCTGAAAAATTTGTTTGGATAGATGAAGAATTAGAGATTAGAGACGATTCTTTTAAGCTAGAGGATGAAAAAGGAAAGTTTGCCCTAGTGAAACTTTCTAAATGGGGAAATACTGCTAGAAAAGAAGATCGTCCTAAAATGCATTTTCCTATAAAATCTCCTAACGGGAAAAAAGTATATCCCGTAGCACCAGATGGAAATCCTGGAAGGTGGAGAGTGGGTAGAGAAAGGATGAATGAATTAATAGAAGGAAACTCAATTGAGTGGAAAAAAGTAAATGAAAAGTGGATTCCCTATGAAAAAGTTTATTTTAAAGAAGGATCTTCAAAAAAGATAAAGTCGCGTAGTATTCTTTATTCATTAGCAAATACTGGAGAAGGAACTAAGTTGCTTACATCTGTTTTTTCAAAAAAAGATATGTTTGAAAACCCAAAACCTCTTCAACTCATAAAATTTATTTTAGACCATTCTTCAAAAAAAGAATCTCTGGTTTTAGATTTTATGGCAGGATCTGGGACAACAGGTCATGCTGTTTTAGATTTGAACAAAGAAGATGGAGGGAATAGAAAATTTATTTTATGCACAAATAATGAAAATAATATTTGTTCTGATATAACTTATCCTCGTTTGGAAAAAGTTATCAAAGGATATAAGAAAAATGGAAATGGTGAAAAAATTAAGGGTTTGGGTGGAAACCTGCAATACCTTAAAACTTCTTTAGTTAAAAGCTCCAAGAATAGAGAACAATTGAAGGTAAATCTAACAAGAGAGTGTACGGAAATGCTTTGTTTGAAGGAAAATATTTTCAATTTGAAAAAGGATTCAGAAGACTTTAAAATATTTGAATCAAATGACAAAAATGATTTTTTATGTATTTACTATAATTTCTTGGATGAATCATTTGATAAATTTTTAAAAGAAATAAAAAAGATAAAAGGAAAAAAGAAAATTTACATATTTTCTTTAGATAACTCTGTTGATCAAGAACTATTTGATGAAATAGATAATTTCAAGATCGAATCAATTCCTCAAAAAATATTGGATATATACAGACAACTTGTAAAACAAAATATTCCAATGAAAAAAGATTTGCTATTTTTAGAATTAAATAAAGCAAAAAAATTAATTTTTGAAGAAGGAGAAATAGAGGAATCTCCAAAAAGATTAAGAATTGCTCTAGAAAATGTTTTGAAAAAAATAGCTCGGAATAATTCAATTAACATCTTTGAAAGAAATTCAGAAAAGAGAACAAATCAAATAAATGAAGAATTAAAAAATAATTCTATTATTTCAAAGGTTGAATGGGAAGAAAATAAAACCTATCTTGCAATAGGGAATTATGCTTCTCACGGAGATTATAGTGAATACAATTTAGAGCAAATAAAAAATTTTTATAAACATGTTCAGACTCTTATAAATAAGTTCGAAATATAAAATGAAAAAATTAAAAAACTACCAAGAAAAAGTATTAGAAAAATTAATCGTAAGAACCAAAGAGTTATTTGATGAAGATAAAAGAAAAAGAACAATTGTTTTCCAATCTCCTACTGGAAGTGGAAAAACATTTGTAATGAGCAAATACATTGAAAATATGATTTCAGAATTTGAAGAAGAGGATCTATGTTTTCTTTGGGTAAGTATAGGGAAAGGGAGCCTACATGTCCAAAGCCAAGATAGTTTAAAAAAAGAATTTAATGGTTTTCCAGAATGTAATTTATTAGAGGAAGAATTTTTTGGAACAAAACAGGAAATAGAAAAGAACGAAGTAGTCGTTGTGAATTGGGAAAAATTAAATTCTAAGGATAATAAAACAGGAGAATGGAAAAATAAAGCAATGAGAGATTCTGAGAAAACAAACTTCAGAGAAGTTGTGAGAAATACTTCAGAATCTGGAAAGAAAATAATTCTAATCATAGATGAAAGCCATACTGGATTAAAAACCTCAAGGGGTTTTGAGATTATTAATGAAATTATTAAACCCTTTTTATCTTTAGAGATGAGTGCTACTCCAATATTAGAAGAAGGGAAGTACGATGAAAAAGTTGTTGTTGACCCCAATGAAGTTATAAACCAAGGAATGATAAAAAAAGAAATAATAATTAATGAAGACTTAGATAAGGTTGAAGGAGATGAAAAAACTTCCCAAGAGATAATTTTACAAAAAGCTTATGAGAAAAGATTGCAATTAAAAGAATTATATAAAAAAGAAGGATCAAATGTAAATCCTCTTGTTTTAGTTCAGATCCCTACAAGTGACGCAGGAGAAGATAAAAGAGATTTTATAGAAAGATTTTTGGGAGAAAAAAACATAACTATCGATGAAGGAAATTTGGCAGTTTGGTTAAGTGAAGAAAAAATAAACAATGAAAAAGAAATTGTTTGCCCGAATGATAGCAATATTGATTTTTTGATATTTAAACAAGCAATAGATACTGGATGGGATTGCCCTCGTGCTCAGATTTTAGTTAGATTCAGAGAAAAATCAAAAAATCCTATTTTTGAAATTCAATTAGTTGGAAGAATATTGAGAATGCCTGAAGCAAAACATCACAACGGGGATGAGCTAAATGCAGGTTATGTTTATACAAACATTCAGAGTATTGATGTTAAAAAAGAAGAATACAATCCAAACATAATAAAATCTCAAGTTTCAAAGAGAAAAGAAATTTACAAACCATTGAAACTAAGATCATTTTACAAGAATAGGTTAGATTATGGTGATATAACTTCGAGTTTTTATTCGTTCATGGATAAATTTTTCAAAAATTATTTTGGATTAACTGATGACACTAATAAGAATAAAAACATTCTCAAGGAAGAGGGTCTCGATTTATCTGGGATAGACGCAAGAGATGAGATAATTTTGAATGAACATTTTGATGTTGATAAATTGGACCGAGAAACAAATAACAAAAGAGGAATTAAAGGAACAGAAAACATAAATTTACTTCTTTCAGACGAAGATAAGGAAAATGCTTTTTATAATCTAATTAAAAATAATTTAGGAGGATTTGCATTTAAGAGGTCCAGTCCCTTTGTCAGAAGTTCTTTATACAACTCTTTTAAGAAATATTTAGGTCTTGACCCTATAAGAGAAGGGATAATTAAGATACAAAGTATCTGTCTTAATAACTATGATTTATTTGAGGAGTTTCTTCAAAGAGCAATTGAAGATTACAAGAAAGAGAAGGACAAAGAAATTGAGAAAAAAATCGAACAAATTTCTTTCGAAATCCCTAATTGGGAAATTGAAAAAACAAGAAACTTCAATCCGAATCTATACAAGAAGTTTGATTTTAAACTTTCTTTATATGATCCTAGCTATCTTAATTTTGATAGTGAAATCGAGGAATCATTTTTAGAATTTTTAGAAAGGCATAAAGACAAAATTTCATGGTGGTGGCAAAACGGAAATGAACATATGCAATCAAATTTTGGAATCAAGTATGAAAAATATGGAGAAATAAAAACATTCCAACCCGACTTTTTGGTAATGTTCAAAGATGGAAGGTTAGGGATCTTTGATACTAAAGCAGGAGGATATATGGAAGAAGATAATAAATTAAAAGCAGAAGCATTACAAGATTATGTGGAAAAGGAAAATCAGAAAGGCAAAAAATTGATTGGAGGGATTGTTGTTTCAGAAAATGGCAAATTTAGATTAAATATGAAAAGAGATTATTTATCTGTTAAAGAAAATTCTAAAGATTGGGATTTCTTTGATGATTTATTTAACAAGAAATTAGTTTCTAGAGACAACAATAAGAGTTATAATTAATTCTAATCAACAGAACATAAAGCATTCGTAAATTCCCCTTTTGCAACAGATCTAAGAAACAAGAGATGGCTCTGGATAATCCTCTCTCCAACTTCATCTTCATTTTTAACATGGTTAATCATTTCCTCTTTTGTAAGATTTTTATTTCCAATCGCCAGTCTCCAATTTGGTTTTAATTGAGATTCAATTCTTGCAATCACTGTTTTTTTAATTATCTCTTTTTTCATTTTTCCCACCTTTCTTCTTCTCTAAAATAATCTTGCCATTCTCAGACTTAACTTCAACTTCGTCACCATATTTTATACCTGCTTCTTTTACAACCATCGGAGGAAGATTAACCACATACTTATAATATTCTTTATCTTTATGTTTTCTAAGGAATCTTTTTTGTATTTTCATATTTTTAATAATTAAAATAATTATATAAATCTTTAGGCACCACAAAACTTAAATACATGAGGCACCTAATAAATTTATGAAAGAGGAAAATATCGAAATTAAAAGAAACGATTTAAGGGTGTTGATGATTTGTGCTTTTAGATATAGTCTTGGGAGAAAGACGTATATGCCTGGTTTGGTGACAGAATTAATAAGAAATAACTCTAAAATATTTAATAAACAGGATTGGAAAGTTTTTTTAGAAGACATAGAATTTCATAGAAATTTTAATAATTTGGGCGACGATTGTGATGTTGCAACATGGAATAAATTTTCTGAGTTTTGTAATATAAAATTTGAGGAATTTAAAAAAAGATGAAAAAGAGATTTCTAGGAGTTGGATGGAAAAGTAAAATAATTTTCAAAAGGCTGACAGCTTACATTTCAATAAACAAATTAATTGTTGAAGGCTGTGATTTAGAAAAAGGAAAAGAGATTTATTCTTATTTGGCAGAAGACAGCAAAGGAAGGAAAATAATTATTACTTATTTAGATGGAAAGAAAAAATAATTAAAGTTTGAATGTTTTAAGATAAAATAGAGTTGCCCGATAATTGCGGACAACTGAAAGGAAGGGGGCAAATTGCCACCCTCTGAGAAAAAATCTTAGATAATTAGAAGTACAATAATATAGGCAAGTTTTTGCTTACACAAAAACTCCCACACAAAGTATATAATTTCTTCATAATTATTTTCTTCATGAGTGAGAGCCAATCAAGATATAGCATTGTTGAAAGATTAACAAAAAAGAAATTAGAGATTATGAATTCTAAATCCAACATAAAAGAGGATGTAAAAAGAAAAGAGCAAAAAATTGTTCGGTTGGGAAAAGATTTAGAGAATTGGAAAAAAGATATTCAGGAAGATATAAAGCGTGAAGAAAGAAAAAAGGAATTAGAAATTGAAAAAGCACGACAGGATTTTAAGAATTCAAAAGAACAAACTGAAAATAAGGAAAAAGTATATGATGAGCAAATTAAAGCAATTGAAAGTGCATTAAAATCTATTGAAGAAATTTCAAAAACTTCTCCGACAATTAGTTCATGATAAATGTTTTTGAATCAATAGAAAAGTCTGCAAAAGATAAATGATGCCATGTGCACAAAGCAGACAATTAATAGAAGAAACAAACCAATGCCATGTTGCTGGTTCCTTTTAATTAAGGTATTTTTGGGCTAGAGATTAGCCCTTTATTTTATAAAAAATGACTCCTAAAGAAGCTGAAGCAAAATATGGGAAGAAAAATATGAAATTAATGCAAAAATATTTGGAAGGAATAACTATCTGTATAAACCCTAAAACAAAAGAAATAGATATTCCTGAAAGAGATTTGGAAAGAGCATTCGATCTGATAACAAAAGGAAAAAGCAATATTCTTTGGGATTAATCTCAACTTCTCTCAACCCAACTCCAAAACTCCCTCCCCCCAATTATAACATGATCTAAGACTTTAATTTCAATTAGTTTTCCTGCTTCGATTAATTGTTTTGTTATTTCTAAATCTTCATCACTTGGATTTGGATTTCCTGAAGGGTGATTGTGAACTAGAATTATTTTGCTTGCAGAGTTTTTTATTGCTGGTTTG
>CAYWWB010000031.1:0-7103 GCA_964462045.1 Candidatus Woesearchaeota archaeon
TAAAAGACGCATTAGGTAAAGCATCTCTCAAATATTTTGCAAAGCCATAAGTTATCTTCCCTTTTTCCTTATCAACATTCGCACTAAAACCATACTGAGTTCTATGTGCCTCGTCTGCCATAACAACAATATTTTCTCTTTCAGATAATTCTGGAAATTTCTCTTTATTTTTTTCAGGAAAGAATTTTTGAATTGTTGTAAAAATTATTCCTCCTGAGGTTCTTTTTAATTTCTTTTTCAAATCACTTCTATTTTTTGCCTGAATAGGTTCATCTCTAAGTAATTCGGAAGATTTTGCAAATGTATCAAATAACTGTCCATCCAAATCATTTCTATCAGTTAAAACAACTATGGTGGGATTTTTCATTTCTTCAGACGAAATTAATTTTCCTGCATAGAAAACCATTGAAAGGGATTTTCCTGAACCTTGCGTGTGCCAAACAATACCTGCTTTTTTATCTCCTTTGGATTGTTCTTTTACAGAAGGGAGACCATAGAATTCTGGAGATTCTTTGATTTTTAATCTTCCGGATTTTTTCATGGCCCTTAAAGTGGAAATAATTGCACTATTGACAGCATTATATTGATGGTACGCTGCTAATTTCTTTATTGTTCTTGTAGTATTATTTTTAACATCTCTTTCTTTTTCATAAGTTATAAAATTTTGAATTAGATCTAACAAAACATCTTTTTCAAACATTCCTTTAACCAAAGTTTCCATTTGTAATTTTGAATCTTTTTGTTTTTCTCCATTAATTGTCTTCCAAGGCATATATCTATCAAAATTGGAAGTCAAAGTCCCCGCTCGAGCTTCAAATCCATCACTTATAATATTTATTTCATTAAATCTAAATAATTGAGGTAATTGGTCTTTGTAAGTTTGAATTTGTTTGAAAGCTTCATAAACTGAAGCGTTTTCATCCGCCAAATTTTTTAACTCCAATAAAACTAGAGGTAATCCATTTACAAAAAGTAAGATATCTGTTCTTCTTTTAGTAGTTCCAACAATTGAAAATTGGTTAATTGCAAGAAATTCATTACTTTTTGGATTTTTGAAATCAATTATTTTTACAGCATCATGTTTTATATTCCCATTTTTTCTAAAAGAAACAGGAACTCCTTCAATTAGAAGTTTATGAAATTCTTGATTGTCTATTTCTAACTTTGGACTTTGAGTTCTTATTACTTTTTTTAATGCCTCATCTTTTGCATCTTTTGGGATTTCAGGATTTAATTTTTCAATGGCATTTTTTAATCTTTCAATTAAAACAGGTTCTTTTAGGTCTTTTCTTTTTCCTTCCAGTTCGATTTCAGGACCGTAAACATACTCATAACCAAGGTTCTTTAACTCTTCGAGTGCAGTTTGTTCCACATGATCTTCTGTTATTATTGATTTCATTTTATATTAATAATCAAATGGTGTTTTTAGATTTTGGGTTTAGTGTCTCCTTATTACATTATTAAATTCTTTCCTAGTAATTTCTTCCCCTTCAATTAATCTATCTTGAAGAGCTATAGTTTTGTTTAATTCTAAGTTTAAGTTTTTTTTATTTTTTCTAAACTTTCTGTCTTCAATAATAAAAATCCAAATTGAAATAATTATCAATATAATTAAAAAAATCAATATTAAAAACCTCTCCCCCTCTTTTATATAATCTATAAATAAAGCTACGAAAAGATTTCCTAAAATACCAAAAACTAAACCATAAAAAATACCCAGATTAAATCTATTACTTGACTCATTATTTCCTTTTATATCTCTAAGGACTTTCTCAGCGAATTCTAAATCATTTAATTTAATTTTTTCTATTTTTTTCATTTTATTATCCTCTTAATTTCATATAAGGCATTTTCTATAAAACCATATAAATCAGAATAGTAAGTGTTTGTTTCTAAATCTGATTTTACTTTTGGCTTTTCTATTTTTAATTTCCACAAGTAATTAATATTATTTATCTTTTCAAAAATCCTAATTAATCCTTTTTTCAATCTTCTTGTTGATTCATGGCAACATAAAGACCACTCTTTCCGCATAGTATAATTTAATTGAGTTAAATAAAAATTCAAATCCATATTTGCTACTGGCCAAGAAGGTAAAGGTAAGCCTCCATATTTTAGATGTTTTTCATGTCCCTTTGCAGAATCTCTAATAAAAATTAAATGATCAAAAAGTGATTTCAATCTGGAAAGTTCTTTATCTCTCTCCGAGCGCCAAATAAGAAAAGTTAAAATTAATGTTAAAAATGCAACGGCTAAAATAAAGTAGTTAATCATTTTTCAACCCCAAATAAATTTAAAATGCGTTTATTAAAATAGTTAATTTCTTGGAATAATCTTAGTCCATATTCTAAAAAACTTTTTTCGTAATGTTCCTTAGAAAAACTTAATAATGAATGATTTATTTTAGCAGAATTACTAATATTTATTAAGTAGGTTAATAATTTCTGTATCTTTATTAGAGATAAAACCTCTTTAGGTTTTAGAAACTTGAAATATTTGTTTTCGATATTGCTCAAATCTTTCCTATACCGAATAAGTGTTTTTGGATCGTTTTTATGTAAGATAACTTTTCCCATTTTAGACATTTTCAATTCCTCTTTTTCTGCGAATTCCTTTAATTTTTCACATCTTGCATTTTCCCAAAGCTTCTCTTCATCTATTCCCTCGCTCATTTCGTAACTAAGAGAGATAATTCCTCCTTCAAAGTAACCTGTAAATATATCTGAAAGACTTCTGACCTCTTCTCTTAATTGTTTCCTCACCTCTTTTTCTACAAATTCCCATTGCCTCTTTTCTTTAAGTGGAAGTAAAACATACAGCCAAATTGTTGTAAATAAAATACCAAAAGTAGTTATAGAAACTGAAACCCCAAAATTATTAGAAATCAAAAAAGATAATCCTGAAATTACTATCAAAATAAGTAGTGGGATAATCCAAAACCACATTTCATTTCCCCTCCATAGGAACTCTTATCTCCCCAGACATTAACTTCGGCAACAAAGCATCTCTAATTTGCGAGAGTGTTTGGTTTTGAAAACAATTAATAGAAATTTGTTTGAATATGGGTTCTGCTATTTTGTTAAAATCTTTTAGAGTTTGTTCGTCTGGAATTAATAACTCATAATTATCTACATTTCCTTTATTGATATGTTGTTGTGCTCCTCCTGTTTGGTGTCCAACAATATCCCAAATTTTATTTTTTATCCAATAATAAACATAAGGCGAAGAAAATTTTTCATTTTCTAAAACTCCAATCACTGACTGATTTGCACAAGAATTGATTTCCAATCTGCTAACTTGTCCGAGAGTTGCTCCAGTAATTGCTAAAACAACAGTTCCTTTAGGTAAAAGTGAAGTTGCAGATTTTCTTAAACCCTCTTCGGTTATTGTTTCAGAAGGTTTGATTATTCTAAACTCATTTACCTTTCCAGAATTTATCCAATTAATATTTCCATTCCAATATTCAGGTTTTACTCTGCTTGGTGTTCCGCCCAAAATTGTTTTTAATTCTTTTCCGATAGTTGAAAGTTCCCAACCTTCCTTCTCAGGATTATCAATAAACCATTTCTTAAAAATTGCCTGTCCGATTTCTTCAAGGGTTTTGTTCATTTTATTATTTAGTTCTATTTTCTCGTCGAGTGAGGAGAGGATTTTTGCGATGGAGTGTTGTTCTTCTTTTGATTTAGGAAAAAGTATTGGGAAATTTCTTAGTGAGCCAAGAGTCATATATTGTTGTGTCGTTCCAGCGCTATGTCTAAAGATATAATCTTTAGCAAAAGGAGATTTCAGAAAATAAAAAAGCCATTTACTTTTCAACTCTGAACCTGTTTTGAATAAGCCTACATTTTTTATAGCATAATCTGGATTTTCTTTCTTCTCTAAATAAATTTCGCCGATAGTTCCAATCATCCCAAAAATCAAATCCCATTGATTAACTTTGCTTCTTTTATTTACTTCTTCAAAATCTTTTTCACTGATAAAATAAGCGTTATCAAAATCTAGTTTTCCTTCTTTAATATGTCTTGAAGTTACAAGATATTTTCCTTTCTCTTGTTTTTTTGGGGAATCATGTGTTCCATCTGTAACTTTAATACAAAATTCTTCTGCAGGCAATTTTTCCCAATCTTCAGGGATTTTTCCTATTTCAGTTTTTTTGAATTTTTGGGATTTCATTTTCCATCCAACGCATCATTTACTAATTTATCTGCATGTTGAATAAATTGATTAGTTCTTTTTGTATGGTTGTATACAACTTCCTCAAAAGCTCTTTCTCTATCTTTTAAAATATAGAATAATTCTCTTAATTTTTCGTTTTTAATTCTATAAGCCCCACTTAGTTGTTTTACTACTAATTCGCTATCCATAAAACACATTAATTTTTTCCTACAATGGGCAGTTGCTAATTCTAAAGCCTTAATTATTGCCTTATATTCTGCTTGGTTATTTGTGCAATCACCTACACATTCTTTATATTCTGCAATTTTATTTTTGTTCTTATCATAAAAAACAACCCCTATGGCAGAAGGTCCGGGATTACCTCGACTCCCTCCATCGCTATAAACATAGAGAGTTAAAATTTTTTGATTTGTAGTGTGTCTAATTGCCATTATCTATCTCCTCTGATTTACTTTCTTTCTTGGTTTCTTTCTTCTTTTTTTTATTCTTAAACCAATTTATAATCACTAAAACAAATTCATTTTTCCAAAATAATAAACTTAAAACCTCAATTGCAAGAACAAAGTTTAATGCAAAAGAATAATTCTTTATTGTATAAAAATTATAAACTCTATCGATACTATCTATTTTTTCGTTGATTGTGTTTATCTCGTTTTGAGTTAAATTAAAATATCCCTTAACTTCTTCAAAATCTTTTTTAGTTATCGTGCTGTTCTCTAGTTCAATATAATCATTCCGGCATTGTTCCAAAAGAGATTTTGTTTGGTTCAATTCTATTAAACAAGAATTTAAATTATTTTTACATTGTTCTGCCTGCTCTTGGAAAGGTTTACATTGATCTTTAGTTATTGTGTTTGTGACTGAAGAAAAAATTGAGACGACGAAAATTGAAAATATGAATAAGATTATTATTCCAAATATTGCTTGAAGAGGATCTATATTTTCTTGTCCTTTTTTACTTTTCATTTTAAACTTTCTTCCCATTTTTCTTTAGTTTTTCGTAAATCTCTTTAGCATATTTTATTTTTTCGGAGGAAATAGCTCTTGCATCTTTTGATTTATCCGGGATAGAAACTGCTCTTACCTCATTTATTCTACCCTTTCTTAAAATTGTAACGATTGGTTTTTCATTTCTAATTATATTTATTGCAGAACCCGGGGCAGTAAATTCTTTTTTTGTTGTTGGGCCTTTTATTTTATCCTCTTCTTTTTGAACAAATTTATGAAATTTCTTCCATTCCTTAACGGATATCCAATCAAAAGTTGTTTCCATTCTAAACTAAACCCCCACTCCATCTAAACCAACTTTCTCCAAATTCTCCTTAATCTCCCTCTCCAACCTATCATTCTCCTTAAACTGCTCATCCAATTCTTTTGTAAGTCGTTTCATCTTCTCTTCAAACGGCTCACCATCATCTTCCTCTTCGGGAATTCCAACATATCTTCCAGGAGTTAAAATAAAATTATTCTTCTCAATATCTTTTAATGTTGCACTCTTACAAAATCCCAAAACATCCTCGTATTTTCCAGAATCTTTTTCTCCACGCCAAGCATGATAAGTTTTAGTTATTTTATCAATATCTTCTTCAGTTAAATCCCTATGTCTTCTGTCAATCATCTTTCCCATATTTCTTGCATCAATAAACAAAACTTCTCCATTTCTCTTTCTCTTTCCATGATCAGTTTTATCTTTTGTAACAAACCACAAACACGCAGGAATCATTGTATTGTAAAACAACTGAGAAGGCAAAGCAACCATACAATCAACTAAATCATTTTGCAAAATATTTTTTCTAATCTCTCCTTCATTTGAAGTATTCGAACTCATTGAACCATTTGCCAAAACAAAACCTGCAATCCCGTGATCATTTAAATGATGAATAAAATGCTGAACCCATGCAAAATTTGCATTACCTGTCGGAGGAACTCCATATCTCCATCTAACATCTTCTCTTAATAATTCCCCGCTCCAATCACTTGAATTAAACGGAGGATTTGCCAAAATAAAATCAGACCTTAAATCCTTATGTTCATCATTCAAAAAACTTCCCTCATTATTCCACCTAACATCATTATCAATTCCTCTAATTGCCAAATTCATTTTACACAATTTCCAAGTCGTAGGGTTTGACTCCTGCCCGTAAACATAAATATCTCCAATTCTCCCGCCGTGAGACTCAACAAATTTCTTAGATTGAACAAACATCCCGCCCGAACCACAACACGGATCATAAACCCTACCTTCATAAGGCTCAATCATTCTAACAAGCAACTCAACAATACAACGCGGAGTATAAAATTGCCCGCCTTTCTTTCCTTCAGCATCAGCAAACTGTCCCAAAAAATACTCATAAACCTGACCCAAAACATCCTTTGCCTTACTCTCTTCATCACCCAAACTAATTGTCCCAATCAAATCAATCAAACTTCCAAGTTTCTGTTTATTCAAATCAGGCCGAGCATAATTCTTAGGCAAAACCCCTCTCAAAGAAGGATTCTCTTTTTCAATTTCATCCATTGCATTATCAATAATTTTTCCAATCTCTGGTTTCTTAGCATTATTTTCTAGAACACTCCAACGAGCATTCTCCGGAACCCAAAAAACATTTCTCCTATCATATTCATCTCTATCTTCAACCCCTAAACTTTCAGGGTCATTCTTAATTTCTTCATAAGCCTCATTAAAAGAATCCGAAATATACTTCAAAAAAATCAAACCCAAAACAACATGCTTATACTCCGCAGCATCCATATTACTCCTCATAGCATCTGCTGCCTTCCAAAGTTTCTGTTCAAAATTTAATTCAGATTTATCTTTTACCATATTTTTCACAGGAAAAACAACTTTTTAAGAATATTTATTCCTCTACACTCTTTTCAATTATTCTCTTAAGCTCGTTCACAATCTCAACCTCTGCCAAAGTATC
>CAYWWB010000032.1:0-6010 GCA_964462045.1 Candidatus Woesearchaeota archaeon
TTGAAAAAGGAACTTATGAAGATTTAAAAGATTATTTAGAAGATTTGAAAAATGTTACAAATGCTAAAGAAATTAAAGAAGGAAGTTTTGAAGTGGAGTTTTTTGAATAACTAATTTCAGAAAATTATTTAAATAGATTTTTATTAGTATATTTGTAAAAAGAGGATAAGATGGTTAGTCAAAAAGTTGTAAATTATTTGCAAAAAGGAAAGAAAAGAGGTTTTTCTTATCAAAGACTTAAACAAGAGTTGTTAAAAAGTGGTTTTAAAGAGAAGACTGTTAACGATGCTGTTAATTATTTGAAACAAGGAAAAACTTCTGAGGCTAAAAAGAAAGCAGTTAAAAAGAAAACTGCACAGAAAAAAATTTCTCAAAAAAAACCTTCTAAAAAATCAGTAGAAGAAGAATTTACTTCTCAAGTTAAACAACAAAAACCTGAAACTCCTGCAAAAAAAGTTCAAGATAAAAAAGAAGGCAAAAAATCCGAAAAAGAAAAAAAGAAGATTCAAGATAAAAAAGAAAAACTTCAGAAAAAAGAAGAAAAAGGTGTTTCTAACAAAAATTTAAAGAAAATTCCTAAAAAAAGAAAAGCAGGAATAGTTTTGTTGTTATCTATCATTACTCTTGGAATTTACGGAATTGTTTGGTTAGTTAAAACAACTAAAGAATTAAGAGCTAATACAGAAACAGCTCCAAAACCAAGTACCTTGTGGTTATTTTTAATTCCGGTGGTGAATTTTGTTGTTCCTTTTATTTATTTTTGGAAGTATAGTGCTGCAATTAATGAATTGACTGGATTTAGTAAGGGGGGACTCTTTGCATTGTGGATATTTTTAGGTCCTGTTGCAATGGTAGTTAGTCAAGTTCAATTGAATAAACTAGCAAAGAATAAAGTTTAAATAAGGATTCTATTTTTCTATAAGATGGATGTTGATTTTAAAAGAAAAGTTTTAGATAATGGTATGACAATTTTATTTGAAAAAAGAGATTTACCTGTTGTTAGTGTTGCTTTTGCTGTGAAGAACGGAGGAATTAATGAATCTTTAGAAGAAAAAGGAATTTCTCATTTTATTGAACATATGCTGTATAAAGGAACCGAGACAAGAGACAATAAACAAATAGCAGAAGAAATTGAAAAAAATGGAGGAGAATTAAATGGTTTCACTTCTGAAGAAATAACTGCTTATTGGTGTAAGATGTCTTCTAAACATTTGAATATTGCTTTGGATGTTTTAAGTGATGTTGTTAAAAATCCTAAGTTTGATGAAAAAGAATTTGAAAAAGAAAGGCAAGTTATTTTTGAAGAGATTAAGATGAGAAGAGATACTCCTCAGATTTATGTTTTTAATGAGATTCAGAAATATCTTTATACTGGAAGTTTAAGTGTGGATTTAATTGGAACTTATGAAACAATGAATTCTGTTACAAGGGAACAAATGAAAAAAAAGTTTGAAGAAGTTTATTCTCCAAATAATATGATTTTGACTGTTGTAGGTAATGCAGATTTTGAAGAAATAGTTAAATTTGCAGAAGAGAATTTTCAAAAAACAAAAGGAGAAATTCCAGAACAAGAAATAGGTTTTAAAAATGAAACTAAAATTGAAAAAAGACTTGGAATTGATCAAGCAAATTTGGTGTTTGCTCATCATGTTCCTTTGGCTGATGATGATAAGAATTATACTGCAAGAATTTTAAATACTATCTTAGCAGGAGGCATGTCTTCTAGATTGTTTTCAGAAATTAGGGAAAAAAGGAATTTAGCTTATGCTGTTAAAGGAGATTCAGATATTAATAAGAGGTTTGCATATAATTTTGTTTATGTTGGAACAACAAAAGAGAATGTTGAAAAAGTCAAAGAATTAATTTTAGAGGAATATAAAAAAGTTGCAAATGAATTAGATGAAAAGGAATTACAAGAAGCAAAAAAACAACTAAAAGGTAATTTTGATATTTCAATGGAAGATTCACAAGACAGAATGGTTGATTTATTGAGGACAGAAATTTGTTGTAATGCAGAAGAACTTTATGAGTTTAAAGAAAAAATTAATTCAGTAAAATTAGAAGATGTTAAAAAAATGGCTTCTGAAATAAAAGAAGGAAGTTATAGTTTTTTTGCTTTAGTTCCTGAAGAAGAAAAATAACTAATTGTTTGAATTTTAGAAAAGTTTATAAAAAAAAATAGTTTAACTTTTTTATGAATAAAAAAAATTTGGTGGTTTTAATATTTGTTTTTTCAATATTAATTATTTCTATGTCATTTGTTTCTGCTGGATTTTTTGGAGATTTATGGGCAAAGATTACTGGGAAAGCTGTTAGTTGTGATTCTTGTGTTGGAGGTTTTACAGATAGATATGATTGTTCTGCAGTAGTTGAGTCTGGTGCTTATCATACGGGAAGAAGTTATCAAGATCTTTGTACTGAAGAATCTGAATCTACTTCAAAATATTGCTATTGGGATTCAAGTGAAACAGGTTCGGAAGCTTGTAAGGAAAGGCCTTGTGATTCTTATACGACTGAAGAAGAATGCCCTGTAGATTATGGTTGTGAATGGGAAGAAGCGCAAAAATGTACTACATACAGATATGATCCTAATTCAAATACATGCAGTGAGACAACCTTGAATTGTGGTGAGGAAACATCTTATGACTATATGACTCTTTCAGTGTGTGAAGCAAATATTGTTGAAGAGAAGAAAGAGAAATCTGCAATAATTCCTAAAGAATTACCAGAAGGTTCATGGACAGAGTGGTATAATACAGATAATCCTGGAGATGGTGGAGATTTTGAATCACTTAGTCATATAAGAGATAGTTTATTTTATGATAATCCTTGTGGGGGAGATAATCCCTTATATATAGAATGTAAAACCATTTCAGGAGAAGATTATACTGAAACAGGAGAGGATGTTACTTGTTCTTTAGAAGAGGGTTTTAAGTGTAGGAATTCAGATAATCCAGAAGGTTGTTCTGATTATCAAATTAGATTTTATTGCAAGACAAAAATTGTTGAAGAAAAATCTACAACAACTTCTTCAGATAAATGTACTGATAGTGATGGTGGAGAAAATCTTTTAGAAAAAGGAACTCGAACTTCTCCAGAAGGAACTTATAGTGATGTATGTAGAAATTCAAAAGCAATAGCTCATGGAGTTCAAGATGTTGAAGAGGGCCCTTATTTATTAGAATTATTTTGTGAGGGGGATAATATTGATTCGCGGTTTTATAACTGTAGTGAAGAATTCGGAGAAGGTTATGTTTGTAAAGATGGTGCTTGTGTTGAAGAAAAAAGTGTAGATGATTGTTCTTTATTAACAGAGGAAATAAAACAAAAAGTTGCTGAATTACAAAATAAGCGTAAAAAAGTTGTTTTAAAAGAAGGAGAGAAAATTGGACTTGGTGAGTCTTTTTTATTTTATACAGGTTCTTCAATGCAATTATTTGAATTTTTGGGATATTCTGAGAGTACAGATAAATATTCAGATGATGAAATTCTTTTTAAAAATGTATTAACTGGAGGTTCTTATAAGTTAAGAGTTCCTCCAGAAGGGGGGAAGGGTGTTTTGTCTTTTAGTGATTCTGATCCTTGGAAATATTGTGATGTTAATTATACAGGTGAAATAGAATATCTTGGAGGTATTAATTGTAAGGATGATGGAGTAATTAGGGATTTTTCTGATTGTGCTAATTTTAATTGTCCTATTGGGAACATGGGTGTTGTTAGTCCTTATTTGCCTTTGGAAATGGAAATAGGAGATTCAGTTACTTTTAATCTTTCATTAAAAATTGGACGGGAAACAGATTTGCCTGTAAGTGTTAGTATAGATGAAGGGCAAGAAATAACTTCAATATCTCAGAATGAATTTTCTGAATGTGGTAATTATGATTTTCCTGTTACTGTAAATGTGCCTAATCAAGAGGCTCTTTTAGGTGGTTCGGGAAATGTTACAATTTCTTTTAGTACTCGTTCTTCTAGGATTAAAAAAACTTTTCCAGTTATAATTGTTGAAGGAACTTCTGATACTTCAACAACAAATGTTTGTGATCCTTCTGCTCAAGAGTGTGGGGGTTGTGAGGATTTGTTTAATGTTGAAACTGGGGATTTTGCTATTGATAATGAAGAAAGTAATAGTTGTATGCGTGTTCTTAATTCAAATATTGTTTTAGAAAATGGAGATGATGTTGATTTTGATATTAGAAGTTATTCAAAAGGGAGTAGTGGGGAAAGTCTTTTGAAATTTATTCAAAACAAGAATTCACTTTCAAATGTTCCTTATGATGAAAATATCTTAATGATATCTAATATTGGGGATTCTGTAGATGATACATATATGTGGTGTCCAAGTTATGGAATGTTAGGCAAATCTGTAGATATAAGCGAATGTATTTGTTTTTCTGATACAAAAGCAGAAAATTATCCTGGAATGTCTTGTGATTCTTTGAAAGAAAGTGCTGTTGAAAAAGCTATTAATTTTTCTAATGAATTTTTTTCTGGAATTTCATCAACAAAATCTGCAAAATCCCAAATAACGAGTCAGTGTTCAGAAGATGGACAATGTTCAGTTTATTTAAATGAAAATGTTACTTATGAAGGATATAATATTTCTTTGATTTCGGTTTCAGATGATTCAGCAGAATTTTTAATTGCAGATAATTCTAAAAAGATAAATAAAGGGGCTTCTAAAGTAATAGGCGAATTATCTTTTTATTTGAAATCAATAGAAGAAATTAATGGAAGGAGCTATGTTAGATTTGCAGTTTCTGTTTTAAACATCCCTAATGCTAAATGCAGTGGTTGTAAATTAAATGAGAAGTGTTATGTTATAGGACATAGAACATCTAATGAATATTGTTCTGAATCTGGGGATATTTTAACACAAAAAGAAAGAGGTTTGAGTTGTGTTCAAAATTATGAATGTGATAGTAATATTTGTATTAAGGGATCTTGTATTGGTTTGAGTCTTTGGGATAAAATTTTGTCTTTCTTTGGGCTTTTAGATCTTTTTGATGATTGTTCTTCTGAAGATGATTGTGGAAGAAGATATACTTGTAGTAATGATAGATGTTTATTAAAAACTGGAGAATCTTGTGATTATGATTCTATGTGTGCAAGTGGATATTGTAATCAAACTTCTGAGAATTGTGAACAATATTCTTTTTCTTTTAGTACTGTTTCTTCATAAACAATTTTAAAAACATTAATTTTTTCTTAAAATAATGAATATAATAAAGGTTCCAAGTATTAATGGTTTAAGTAAGACAAAAGGATGTGAAAAAGCTCCTGACAAGATTTTAGATAGTTTGAAAAATGATTTTTATTCTAATGAAAGTAAGAAAGAAGTTAGTTTTGATTCTTTGAATATTCAAGAAATTGATTGTGATGTTAATAATGTTGAAGAATCTAGTGAAGAGATTTACAAAAAATCTTTAGAATATTTTAAACAGAATGATTTTAATTTGTTTTTAGGAGGAGACCACTCTATAAGCTATGCTCTTGGAAAAGCTTTTTTTGAGAATTGTATTAAGAAAGATAAGAAGCCTTGTTTAATTGTATTTGATGCTCATCCCGATTTAATGCCTGTTCCTTTAGGAAACAAGAATATTCCAACACATGAAGAATGGTTGAGGGATTTAATTGAAGAGGGTTTTCCAATTGATGATGTTTTGGTTATTGGTGTGAGAAATTCTGATGTTAAAGAAAATGAATTTATTAGGGAACAAGGGATTCAGTGTTTTAATATAAATTCATTTATTACAGATATTGAAGAAACTTGTGATTTTATTATGGAGTTTGCTCAAGGAAAAGAATTGTATGTTTCTTTTGATATTGATGTTATTGATCCTGTCTTTGCTCCTGGAACTGGATATAGGGAAGTAGGAGGTTTGACAAGCAGGCAAGGGATTTATTTGGTTCAAAGAATGAAGAATATGAAGAATCTTAGAGCAATGGATTTAGTTGAAATAAACCCTGATAAGGACAAAGATGATTTAACTGTTAAATTAGGTGCTAAGAT
>CAYWWB010000033.1:0-5834 GCA_964462045.1 Candidatus Woesearchaeota archaeon
ATTTTTAGTTCGCCCGTCTTTCCAATTATAGAAGCGGAAAGCCAGACGAAACTCCGTTCGAATCTCTAAAAAGAACGCCCCGACCGAGATTCGAACTCGGGTCACGGCCTTGAAAGGGCCGCATACTTGGCCTCTGTACTATCGGGGCTTAAAGAGGTCTTGGCCTCTCGTCTGAATTTCTTCATTTGCCTTAGAAATACAGGCGAGGTAAAAGTTGAATAACTTTTGCCTGTACTATCGGGGCATATAAAATTTAGAAGAATTTAGTTTTTAAAATTAACTAAAAAAAGAAAAAAGGGAAAGACTCAGTCTTTCCAATTATATAATGATTAATCTTTGCTCCAAGCCGCAATACCCATCATAACTAAGTTCACAACAGGGATTATCATCAATAGTGACCACCAACCAGGTTTCTTTATTTCTTCCATTAATTTCCATCTCCAAACTACAAAGAAAATAAAGAATGCTAAGTTTGCATATGCTGAAATCAAAGGTATAAAAATACCTATTAAAATAAGCCAAGGCCACCAGTGCATTTTAGAGGATCTAAAAGCTATAATTGCTGGACCCACCATAGGAATCCATGCTAAACCTGGAGAAGATTGTTTTGCTTTTTTTGCTATTGCCATATATGCAAAAGAAGTATAAATATACAATCCTATTGATATGATAAATGCTACAAAAACAAATCCTGCGAGCATAGCAAGGATACTTCCCCCCATTAAAGCAGAAAAATCAGTTTGTGTTGCATTCATTGCAAGTGTTTCTAAAAACATTTTTTATTTTTATTTCACCTCCTTTCACCTTTTTAGACGCGCGCCCTTAAAGGGTTACTATTAATTTTGTAAGTTTATTGTATTTAAAACTCTTTTCTTCATAGAAATCCAAACGAAATTTTACAATGTTTTATTCAAAAAATCAAAAAACAGAGTTTTTAGTTCACATGTCTTTTTTTCAAAAATTCGAGTGAATCCAAGATTTTTAGTTCGCCCGTCTTTCCTTACACAGAAGCGGAAATCCAAACGAAACTAAAGTTCAAATCCGTTGTGGAAGGGAAGATTTCATTTGATAAAATATTTGATTTTGAGGAATGAATGAAAAACCATTGGTTTTACTTTTTGGAGCGTGTCTTTTTCAAAAAGATACCCTCTTGGAAGGGATGGTTTGTAGTGTATCTTTTTGAAAGATACATGGGGCTGCACGGATTTGACAAAAAATTAGAAATTTTTAGTTCGCCCGTCTTTCCTTACACAGAAGCGGAAAGCCAGACGAAACCGCAAGCGCTTCAAATCCTAACTTACAATGAGGCTGCACGGATTTGAACCGTGGACCCCCAGCTCTCTTAGACTAATCTAAAAGATTTACAACCCTATTGGATTGCAGTCATATAAGACTGGTGCTCTGACCAGACTGAGCTACAGCCTCATTATTGGTCAAGTATCTATTTATAATTTCAATAACATATTTAAAGGTTTTTCTCCTTTTTGAAAAATGTTATTAGGACTCGTGGGAAAACCCTCTGTTGGAAAATCAACTTTTTTCAAAGCTGCTACTATGGCTGAAGTTCCTATTGCGAGTTACCCATTTACAACAATTGATTCAAACTCTGGAGTAGGTTATGTTAAAATAGATTGTATTGATAAAGAATTCAACACTCAATGTAATCCTAATCACGGGTTTTGTATAAATCATAAAAGATTTGTTCCAGTAAAAATAACTGATGTTGCTGGTTTAGTTCCGGGTGCTTCAGAAGGAAAAGGGTTAGGAAATCAATTTTTAGATGACTTAAGAGAAGCAGATATTTTTATTCATGTTGTAGATGCTTCAGGAACTACAGATGAGAAAGGAAATCAAACAGAAGAATATGATCCTATAAAAGATATAGAATTTTTAGAAAAAGAATTAGATAATTGGTTTTTTAATATATTAAATAAATCATGGAAAACATTGATTAGAAAATCAGAAGTAGAAGATAAAAAATTATCCTTCTTAATTTCTCAACAGCTTTCAGGATTAAAAGTTAAAGAAGAGCAAGTAAAAAAAGTAATTTTAGAATCAGATCTTCCAGAAAAAGGTTCTCTTTGGGAAGATGAACAACTAAAAGATTTTATATCAAAATTAAGAAAAGAAAGTAAGCCTATGATAATTGCTGCTAATAAAGTTGATTTGGCTAAAGGAAAAGAAAATTATGAAAAATTAAAAAAAGAATTTTCAGATTATATTATTGTCCCCTGTTCTGCTGATTCTGAATTAGCTTTAAGACAAGCTGCAAAGTCTGGATTAATTGAATATATTCCCGGGGAAAGAAAATTTAAAATATTAAAAGATTTGGAAGGAAAACAAAAGCAAGCATTAAACAAAATAAAAGAAACTGTTTTGGATGAATTTGAGTTTGGAACAGGAGTTCAAGAGGTATTAAATACTGCTGTTTTCAAATTATTAAAATATAAAGCAATTTTCCCTGCTTCTGCTAATAAACTTGGAGATAGTAAGGGGAATATCTTACCTGATTGTTTTTTAATGCCTCCAAATTCTACTGCCTTAGATTTTGCATATTATCTTCATACTGATTTTGGAAATAATTTCATTAAAGCCATAGATGCTAGAACAAAAAAACCTCTTGGAAAAGATTATGAATTACATCATAGAGATGCTTTAGAAATTATTGCTCGTTAATTTTTTTGATTAGAGGGACACTTTAGTTTTTTCTTTTTTGGTTCTGGTTCAGGAAAACATTCTATTTTATGAGGATCTCTAAGAGGAAATTTTCTCATTAACTTCAAAGTATAAAACTGATCCCCTAATCTTGAAAAATTTTCAAATGTATAATTATGGACTAGTCTCATAGAGTATTTTTCATTTAATTTATACTCCATTCCCATATAAAACAAAGAATTTGAATTTGAATATTTTTTATCTCCTCTTTGTTCTGAAAAAGTATAAACCCCTACTCCTGAAAGAAATGAAAATTTTGATCCAAGTGCTAAAAAATTACCTCCAACTTTAAATGATAAATCTACATGGTTTTTTATATTACTTATTTTTGGTGTATAATTTGAATTAAAATTAAATTCCATAAAATTAGAACTAAATCCAGCCCCAAAATTTAAATAAGGTGAAGCACCATTATAATAATTATTTGGGTTTTTTGAAATCATTCCTATTCCAGTGTTTAATTTAAGTCTTGGAATTCTTCTCTCAATGTCTTCTGCTTTTTGAGCTGTCAAAGGATTTGATAATGTTAAAGAAAGTAATCCTGTTAAAATATAATTTTTTATTTTCATAATAAAATATTAATTTGATGATATATAAATTTTTAGTTTTTATAGTGCAAGGATAATCATAAATAATTTCAGTACATTTAAAACCCTAGAAAAACAAAAAATAGAAAGTTTCAGTACGTAACACAACATTTAAAACTATAAAATAATTAATTTAAATTAGTAAAATGGTGTATAAGAGGTATATTAAAAGAGGGGGTAAAACTTTTGGTCCTTATTATTATGAAAGTTACAGAGATGAAAACGGAATTCCTCGTATGAGGAAAGTAAATCCTCCAAAGAATAATAAAAAATTAATAGCTATTTTTTCTATTTCACTAATTATCTTAATTTCTTTTTTTTCTTTGTTTTTATTATCTAATTCAGAGTTTTCTATAGAAAAAAGTTTTCTAACTGGAAAAAATATTGAAGGCGTTTCTAATAATTTATCTGAAAAAAATTTTAATACTTCTGTCCAAAAAGTATTAATATCTCAAAGTGAAATAGAAGTTGGAAAAAAGGTAAAATGGGTAAAATATGCAGAATCAGAAAATGAAATCAAAAAAATAGATGTCCCAAATTTTGCTGAAAATATTTCTTTAAAGACTAATAAAGAAGCAGAAAAAATTTTAAAAAATTATGAGAATGTGAGCATATCTCAAGAAAAAATTTTAAAATTAGAAGATAAAAATTTTATTAAAGGGATTTTTACTTGGATTGCTGGCATTTTTCAAATAACTGGAAGGACTACTGAAGAAAAAGGAATAAAGCCATATGTAATAGAAAAAGGTAAAAACAAAGAAATTGATGTGATTAATTCTATAAAAAATAGACGAACGACTCTCAAAAACATATTTAACAAAAATAACAACAATAAAATAGCTATAGAATATTATACCGAAGCTCCAAAGAAAAAAGAAGAGATAACTTATAGAGGAAAAAAGGTTATAGTTTATACTGAAAAAGAATTAAATTATACTGATGTTATATCTTATTCAGAAATAAAAGAAAAATATAAGATAAAAAATAAAGAAGATTTGAAAATTTTATGGAAAGATAAAAACAAATATGTTGATTTTGAAGTTTTTGATAAAAATAAAAATGGTTATATAGATTATGTAAAATGGAAGGTTCCACATTTATCTGAACAAACTTTTGAGATAATCTACATAGAAAAGGCCAGTCATTTAAATGAAAACAGAAAATTTGTTGAAGATGTTTATGAATATGTTAAAGAAAGAGATAATGAATGGATTAAAATTCCCAACAAACATTATTTAAGAGTTACATTTGAAGAAAATCTGACTTCTGATAAGGATATAACAATTTATGCTGGTTCAGACACTACAAATTCTTCAATAGAAGTTTATGAAAAAAATTCTAATAATTTAATTGCAGAATTTAAAAATATTAAAGAAAACAAAAAATATAAGATTTATTTGGATAATTTGAAAGGAAGTCAAAATATTTTTGACTTGAAAATATTGTCCTTGGAAGGGATAGATTTTGATTATGTTGTGGATCCCACTGAAGTTAATATATCTACAGATTCTATAAACACAAATGTTACAACAGAACCCCATGATTTTTCACACCTGAATATTTCAGATCCTAATTTAGTAGCTTATTGGAGTTTTGATGAAAATGTTTCCACAACTAAAACTTATGACTATACAAATAATTCAAATGATGGAGATTTAAAAAATGGTATAGAAGAGCATTATACAACATCTGGATATCTTGGAGGGTGTTATGATTTTGATGGAACTGGAGATTATATTGATGTTTATGATACTGGAGATTTTACAAGTAGTGATAATTTTACAATTGTGGCATGGATTAAAACTACTTCTAATGGAAGAATATTCTCAAGAAGAGGAGATTATGAAATACATCCTAATGGTAATGGACAATTGTTTTTTTATGATGAAGATTGGGATGACCATGGAACAACAGATATAACTACGGGGGAATGGGTTCATACAGCAATAGTTGTTGGAAATGGAAATGTTAATCTTTATGTTAATGGAACTAAAGAATATGGACCTAATGCTGTTAGTTTTAATGCTGATGGTGCAGATGGTGAAATAGGTGCCTGGAATAATGGAGGAAATAATCAAATGGATGGTAAAATAGATGAATTCATGATTTTTGATAAAGCGTTAAGTTCCACAGAAATAGAAAAAATTTATAATTCCACTTATGAAAAATTTTATTCGACAGGAACTATGAAATTTGAAAATTTGGATTTTGGTTCAAATAGTACTGTGAATATAACCTTGGATGATTGTCAAATATATAATGAAAGCGCTTTGCAAGGTAAAATTAATTCTGGAAATTGGGAAAATTTTTCAGATTGTAAAATAAATGATTATTCAATAACAGAAAGTAAAATTGATGCAAATCTAACAATAAAATTACTAACAAATACATCTTATAACTTTTATTCTCCTTTAGTAATTGGAAATGTTACTTTAGATAGTTGGGGGGCTACAGGAGATACAACAAAACCTTCAATAATTTGGGAAAATCCAACACCCAATGATGGAGCAATAACAAGTAATACATCAATTT
>CAYWWB010000034.1:0-5768 GCA_964462045.1 Candidatus Woesearchaeota archaeon
TTTTTCATTTTAATTTAAAAAATGTTTATAACCCACATTAGAAATCGGAACATGTTTTAATTCAAAAGTTTCCTCACACATTTTTTTATCATATTTTTTATAGTCCATTCCCAAGGTTTTTGCAATATTCCTATATTTTCTATAATTATTTAACAAATCATAATTCTTTTTCTTTATTTCTTCAGAAGTACTCGATAAAAAACCACATTCTTTCACTATTCTTATTTTATCAATTTCTCTTTGTAAATTATCTTCTATCCTTTTTGTGAGGCATGAGGGTTGAAGATTGTTGATCATTTTATATATTATAAATTTTCTATTCTATTTTTAATCATATTGTATAATCCAAAGTCCTTAATTTTGCTTCTATTAAAAATTTTTTCATATCTTTTATGGATTTGATGTATCTTTTGAATATTTTGTCCTCTATCTATTGAATCTAAAACAGCCCCAGCCATCCCAGTTTCTATTGATTTTACTTCATGTTGGGGGTTTTGTAATTTATACATGTCAATTGTTTTCATCTTATTTCTCTCCTTTTAATGCAATTTCAAATAAATCTGAGAATGCTTGTGAAAAAAATTCCGAATTTAACCAAATAGCAGTCTCATCACTATTTTTCTTGTCTTTTGATAAATATAATAAAATTTGCTCTCTATCAATTATGAAAAATTTAGCTTCAATTTTTATTTTTTTAACTTTTCTTTCTAATTTTTTTTCAACTTCTTTAATTAAATTTTCATCACCATGTAAGACAATATTTATTTTAATCCCGTTCTTTTCTAATCTTTCCAAAGTATCTTTAAATAATCTTAATTTAAAGTGCATTTCTTCTACATTTAAACACATTATAACTTCTTTTTTTGCATTTTCAAAAATTTCTTTTAAATAATTTGATATGTTTGATTTTCCTTTTAGAGCAGTTGTTATTTCTTCTTTTTTTATTGGGTCCATTCCTCCATTATAAATTTTTTGTAATTCAACGAATTCATTAGTTTCCTTTATATCTGAAAGTGTTTTAATCTTTTTTTCAGCATAATTCATAGTTTCTTTTTTTAATTTTTCAACAATTAAATGAGGTTTTATTCCAAGATATTTTATTGGTTTTCCTAATTTAACCATGGCAAATCCTTTTTTTTCTAAACTTTCTAAAACATCATATGTCCTACTTCTAGGAACACCAGATAATTTAGCAATTTCTCCTGCAGAAGCAGCACCTTTCCCTAATAAAGCTAACCAAACTTTAGTCTCATAAATATTTAAATTAAAATAATCCTTTACTTTGTTTATTAATTCTTGTTTCATTATCATCTTATTGTCCTCCAAATATTTTCCCAATCCTATTAGATACTCTTTCATAAGAATTCCAATATTCTTCTTTTAATTCTTGAGGAAGATTTTTTCCATTTATTTTTTCACATTTATTAATGGCATTTTCAAAAGCAGAATTATATGTAGACATAACATTACTTAATTGTCCTTTAGATAAGTAATTCCTAATCACATTATTTCTTTCTCTAGGTGTTGCAGAATTAATATTATCCAAAACAGCTAATTTTTCTTGGAATTCTGGAGAAATTTCTTCAGGCAACATACTCTTTTTTTTGTTTTCAAGATTATTTCCTGGAAAAATTTTATTTATTCTATTTATCATTTTTCATGTATTTTTTTAATTCAGTTCTTACTCTTTTATTCAATGGATAATTTCTGTTTGATTTTTTAGATAAAAATTTATCCATATAATTTCTATATTCTTTTATAATCTCTCTTTTATCTAAACCTTCATTTGTCATTATCAAAACTTTTGAACCCAATTTTCTTTCTTCTATATCTCCGATTGTATTATCTCTATGTATTCCTACTGACTCTAATTTTATTTCCATTTTATTTTTGGGTGTGTTTTCTGATTCCATTTAAATTACCTAATATGTTTACTATTAAGTAATAACACGGATTTATAAATCTTTGGGTATGTTACTTTTTTAAAGTAAATACACCATCATTAAATTTAAAAAACCTAAAGATTTGGTATAAAGATGACAAAGAAAAAAACAAATTCAAATAATTCTCAATTCGGAAAATTAAGTAAAAATATAGAGGAGAAATTCAAATATTATGATGACGAGAATCCCTTTGTGAGAATAATAACAACTAATGGTGACTTTTATGGTAAATGGCTCAAACATGATGCATCTACAATTTATCTAACTCCCTATGTTAAAGAAGTGCCTTATTTTCTTCAAAATGGGGCAAAAATTTCACATGCTGGTTTTGTAGAAAAAGGTTATGCTCCCATAGAAAGAAAGCATTATGTTAGTTCACAAGAAGTAACTCTTGAGGATATCTCCGAATATATTGCTTCGATGAACATGATTGGGGCAGATACAATAATTCCTGTAAAAAATATTTCTGATATAGATAAGTGGAAAAATGATTTAAAAGATAATATAGCTTAATGCTATTCCTATAAAAATTCCTGTAGTTATAAATGGCATTGCAGGATAAAAATGCTGTTTTTTTGCAACGAACAATAAATATGATAATCCTGCTAGAGCCCCAAATATAACAATTAATGCAGGTATTAATCCAAGTGTTCTTAACATTACTCCTGATGCTATGATAGGAAAAATAATATCTCCTCCACCCAAAATAGCGACTCTTGCCCTTATTGTCTGTTTTTTATCTTTATTTTTGGATTTCCTTGATTTCTTTAGTTTCTTTTTTTGAGATTTTGTTAAATAAGGCACGAAAAATCCCGAAAATATTTTCACCTTATCCATTTGGAATTTAGCCATTTTTTGCATAACTCCAGATTTCCACACTGCCCACATATCGTAAAAAGAGATTATAATTAATAAAATTATAATAGTATTAATATTTAAAATTGGAACGAAAACTGCTGCAATACTCGGGTAAATTAAAAATTCTGTTAAATTATGGATTATTATGTTTCTTCTAAATACTTTTAGATATGCAATTACGGCTCCAATGCTAAGTGCAATTAAGCTACCATAATCAAATTTTCCTAGAAAAATATTAAGGAAAATTCCCAATCCAATTACAATTATTACAAAAAACCAAATCCTCATAATTATTTCAGACCTAAATCTAGTCAAAACAAAAAACAAGGAAATCGCAATAATAAATGCAATTAAAATAGAAATTAATACATTGTTATAATCTTTTTCTTCTTGAATTTCTGGAGGTTCCATTCCATAAGGCAAATCTGGAGAAGAAACATTAATTTGTTTTCCATCTACAACTTTAATATCTGAATAATGATTTATAACAAATAATCCAATAAACTGCGTTATTAAAAACATAGAAATAATTAGAATAGTTATTTTTGTATTGTGTTTCATTTTTTTTATTTATTTGATAAAATATTTGATTTAGTGAACAAATTAAAAATCTTATGATTTTTTGCATTCACCTCACAAATCATTTGTTTAAACCTCTTTTAATTATATAATACTCTTTTTCAAGTTTAAAAGTTTATTTATTTGATTCAAAAAGTTCTAGATTCTTTGTCATCCATGTTGACATCCCTAAAATTAAACCTAAAGATTTTAAATCATGTAAATTTCTCTTTTCTTTTTCACATAAAAAAACCATTTTAATTTTATTTTTTTTACATAAAAAAATGTTTTGTTTTATTCTTGCAAGAATCTTTGATTTTTCTTCATTATTTGAACTTAGAATTTCATCAAGATAAATTCCTATTGAAACATTCCTTTTTTTTGCAATCTTTGCCATTACTTCATTAAAACCAGAATTTCTTTGTTTTTGATAGTCTTTTCTATTTGATTGTTTTATTAATAAAAAATTTATTTTTTCTTTTTCCATAACTTTTCTATTTAATTCATCATCATTACTTGAAAAAAAAATTTTTTTATTTTTTACATTTCTAATTTTTTCTCTTGCTTTATTGAAATTTTTTTCTTGAATTAAACAACATTCCATTTATTTGCCCTCTTAAACATAACATTTAAAACATATATCTATTTTTATACTTTATGATAGATTACAAAAAACTTTTTGGAATTATAAAAGAGACTGACAACATAGTGGATTTGAATCCTGATTTAAAAGAAGCAACTGAAAAAATTCTCAAAGAACTTATAAAGAAAATTCATGCTGGCGGAGGAGCAATAGTAGCTTATGATTTTTTAGATAGTTCATTAAAAGCAATAGCAAAGGTAGGTCCCCTATCTCATAAAATGATTAATGATTGTTTTAGAAAGGGAAAAATGTTAGCTAATAGAAAAAAAATAACAATTCCTATTATTCTAAATAAAAGAAGGTTAGGAGTAATTTATTTTTTTGGGAAAAATTTTACAAAAGAAGATGTAGAATGTTTATCAGCAAGTGAGAATATTCTAGATGGAAGATTTAAACACGAGGCAGAAACAGTTAGTTTAAGAAATATTTTTGAAAGATATGTTGATGAAAAAACAATGAGAAAAATTTTAAAAAATCCAGATAAAAAACACATAACAGGAGAAAGACGTGTTTGCAGTATTTTATTTGCAGATATAAATGGTTTTAGTGAATATGTTAATAAAAATAAATCTGGAAAAATTGTGAATTTTCTTAATAATTATTTTGAAGAAATGTCAAAAATAGTTTTAAAACATGGTGGAACAATTGATAAGTTTATTGGAGATGAGATAATGGCTATTTTTGGAAGCCCTGTTCCATTAAAAAACCATTCTTCAAAAGCAATACTTGCAGCAAAAGAAATGATAAAAAAAATGAGAGAATTATCAAAAAAATATAATTTAAATCAAGGAGGATTGTCAATAGGAATTGCAACTGGAAGGGTTGTTTCTGGAAATATTGGTTATGAAAAAATGATGGATTATACTGTTGTAGGTAAAAAAGTTAATCTTGCTTCTAGATTAACAAAATCAGCAGGAAAAAACCAGATTTTTGTAGACAAAGATACAAAGAAATCAGCAAAAAGTTTTACATATAAATCAATGGGTAAAAAAGAAATAAAGGGTTTTGGAAAAATAGAAATTAATAGAGTTGTTTTAAATCCTTAATTAGCAACCAAAGTTCCATTGAAATTTTTCTTATTCAATATATTATCAAGTTCCTTCATATCTTTAATAATATATGTTGGAATTTGATTTTTCATTATGATTTTTGAAGCTTTTTGATCTAAAACAAAATGTTGTCCTGGTTTGTATTTCAAGGAATTTGCTTTTTTATTGAATTTTTCCCAAGATATTTTTTTAATTAATTTGGCGTCTTGATTTTTATTTGGATCTTTATTATAAAGTCCTTTAACATTAGTAATATTTACAAAAAAAGTATTGTATTCCGATGCTATTTCAGAAGCATTTGAATCAGAAGTCTGTTCTGGTTTATAACCTAAAGCCCCACAAAAAACAACCCTCTCTTTATTTAATTGTTTTTTTAATTCATTCATTGACAAAGGAATTCCTTGTTTAGGTTCTTTTCTGAAAAAATAATTCATAAATCTTGCATTCATTCTTGTAGCAGAAATTCCAGATAAAGATAAAAACTTTCCTTTTTGTCCGTCTTTTTTTATTGCATTAATGTATTTTCTTGCAACACTCCCTCCACCACAAACAACCACAAACTTAAATTTATTTGAATTTTTTCTAATAACTTCTCTAAACTTTTCAAGTGTTTTATAATCTACTTTATCAGGAATAATAACACTTCCACCAAGACTAATTACAACCACTCTCTCTTTCATAAAAAATAAATGTAAAAAGAGTTTTTATAGATTTTGG
>CAYWWB010000035.1:0-5142 GCA_964462045.1 Candidatus Woesearchaeota archaeon
ATAAAAATTATTCAAAAAACTAATGTTTTAAGTTGTTACTTTAAAATAGTTAATTTTATAAATTATAATTTCTATTTAAAGGAATGAAGAAAAAACTGAAAAATATTTTATTGGCAGGATTTGTAGGAGCAACCTTATCATTAGCAAACACTTTTCAAACAAATGCTCAGGAAAATTATACTCCAAAATATAATACAATTGGACATGAGGTTGTAAAAATTTACAAAGGAGAAAAAGGCCAGAAATATTTAGATAATATAATTGATTCTACTAAATCTCTTTTTAATAAAAAAAAATATTCAGAAAAAGAGGCAAAGGATTTAATGATAAAAACAGATTCTATATTGGATAGGAATTTTAAATCTCTTGATGATTCCCCTACTCCTTGTTTTGATAAGGCTTTAGGATATTTAGCAGTTGCAAGAGAGAAAAATCTTCCACTGGAATTAGTTTGTGTTCCAAAATCTGGAGGACATGTATATGTTAGATGGGATCCTGATGGAAAACATAATCCATTAGTTCCTAATGATACAATAAACAAAGGTGATTTTGGGTGGGAGGTAACTTCAGGAAAGTTTGTTGAAGATGATCAATATTGGACTTCTCTCATATCAAAAAATTCAATTAAAAAAAATATTTACTTAACTAATTTATCCGATTCACAAATTATAAGTAAAGCATATTGTTCTAAGGCCGTAGAACTTGCAAACCAAGGAAAATTCAATGATGCATTAAAAAATTGCAATATTTCTTTAAACTTAGATTCAAATGAAATAAAAGCTCATTATGTTAAAGGTTTTTGTTATAATAAGTTAGGAGATTATAATGAGGCAAATAAATATTTTAATGATGCGTTGAAATTAAATCCTCAAGTTGATATTTATTTTAGTAAAGCAAGCAATCATGAAGACATGTTGGAAAATGAAAAAGCTATTTCTTTTTATGATTCTACTATTACATTAGCAAATAAGGTGATGGATGAAACTTTTTCTTATTCAGAAAAAGAGAGAATGAAGAAATTAAAAAAAGCAGGACTTTTTTGGAAAAGTTTAACTTATGTTAAAATAGGTGAAGAAGATAAAGCAGAAATAATTTATAAGGAATTTAAAGAAGAATAATTAAAATACCCATTTAGATTTATCAAGTTCATATTGGTTATGTAAAACTCTTCCCCCTATGGCAACATTAGGTTTCCCTTCTCCAATATAAATTTCTTTAAATGCTTCTTCAAATGACATCCCTTGCTCCATTTTGCTGTTTATTAAATTTCTTTCATTAATACCTAAAGAAGTTCTTTTCTCATAATTTGATTCATCTAAAAGACCTTGTTTTTTTAGATATTCTAAATTTTTTTCAATGTTTAATAAGTTTTTGTCGTGTCTTTCATTTCCTGAAAAACTAGGCAAGGTTTTACCTGTTTTTGCTTTATATGCATCCACTATATTACTTACTTCTTGATTTGTTTTTGCTGTTTCAAGCCTATTAATAATTTCATCTGCCTCTCTTTTTGTTAATTCTTTTTCCAATTCATTTTTAAATTTTGGTTTAAGAGTATTTTGTAATCCCTTTTCACTTTCAATTGATTTTTGGTATGAAATAACTCTATCTTTATAATCTGTATTTAGATCATTTATAGAAATTTTATAAGGTGCACTTGGATCTGCTCTGGTAGGAATTCCTAAAGGATTTTGTTTTTTAATTGTTGAAATTTCTTCAATACTGCTTTCTTCAATTGGAATACCTGATTTATATCCGTGATAAGTAGTTCCATCTTCAGTGAATACAGATGTTATCTTTCCTTTTTCTCCTGCTTCTGTTACCATAATCATAGGTGTTGTTTTTTTGTTTTTTAAATTTAAATTACTTTCCTTGCTGGAAATAGATTCGGGGATTTTTCTTTCATAAAGGGCTTTACCCGAAGTAGTATCATAACGACGATTTCCATTTTCAATAGAAATACCTCCTGTTCTTTCTAATACAGGCGGATATTTTTTTCCATCAATTTCTCTTATTCCCTGAAGATTATATGACCCTCCTCTATTAGAACTTATGGCTAACCATTTTTCTTCTCCCCCTTCTTTCATCAATTCTCCAAAATATTTATTATCTTTTTCAAATACTATTGTTGAAATAGAATTTCCATCAACACTGTTCCCCTTTAATTCTTTTTCTGTGATAAGGAGTGAAGATTTTCCATAATTTTTTATAGATCCATCATCTTTGAAAAACAATGTTGTGTGTCCCTTATCACCCCCCAAATTATCAAAACTAATCCCATTATTTAATTTGGTGTCAGTAGTACCCTTAAGTATTTGGAAATTTCCTTGACTAACCCCCATTGGCCCTGAAAAAGAAACACCTTCTCTTCCAGTTAATTCTCTTGAAAGTTTTATGTCTTCTCCACTCATAATCATATCTAAACTTGCAGAAGTAGCACCTGATTTGGAAAAATCTCGATAATCGATTTCCGGATTAGCCCTAAAATCGGGGAGTTTATTTATTGTTGCTCCAGACAAATCCCAAACTCCCTTATCGGAACTATAACTTCCTTCAGGAAGAGTAAAATCACCTCCTGCAATTTTCATATTTCCTCCTCCTTCTCCAACAGAAAAATCAAAAGCACCTTCATTCATCCCATCAGAAAGATCTATATTCATTTCTTTGTCAAAATTAACATTACTCATTTCAAAAGTTTCTTTTCCATTAGGACCGGTATAAGAAAAAGTTCCTTCTTCTTTTGAAAAAGAAAATTTTGAATCTTTTGGAATATATTCTATTTTTTGATTTTCACCTAATTCAAAATCTTTATCATCTGAAACAGCAATATCTTTTCCCTCTAAAATATTTCCTTCTTTATCTAGTTTTAATTCTCCTCCTTCAGATAAATCATATTCTTTTCCCTTAATAAAAGCACTACCCTCTTTAGGAGAATTAAGTATAACTTCTCCCCCTTCTCCTACATTATAATTAACATCACCATCAATATTAAAATTTTCTTTATTATTATAAAAATTCGTATTTGCTCCTTCTATACTTGATAATTCATTTGTAAGCCCTTCAAAATTAAAAACACTTTCTCCTTCAACTGTACTAAAGATTAAAGTATTAACAACTAATAAAATACAAAAACATAATAATATTTTTTTATTCATTTTAAAATTCTCCTGCAAAACTATATATTAGTTCATTATCATTTATTTGAGTATTATAGTCAGTAACAAGAAATATTTTTGAATCTTCTGAAGTATCAAGAATATCTGTAACAAAATCATAATCTTCTGAAACACTTAAGTAACAACTTATACAGAATCCTTCTGGAATCTCTTCTTGTTCTTGGATATATTGAGATATTGCTTCATAAATCATCCCCAGTCGTACTTTTTTTTCTGTTTTAAATTTTTTTAAATTATGGACGAAATCTCCTCTTATTATCTTTAGAGGGTAGCTAACTTCTATAGAAATTAATTCATCTTTAATTGAGGAGCTTACTGAAATCTCCCCTTCCCTAATTTCATATTCTTCAAATTCATAAAATCCTGCTATACATTTATTAAGATTATCTTTTATTGCTTTGGAAAGTTCTGATTCCATTTCTGGTTTTGTAATCATTGTTACTTTTCCTTTTTTAATGTAATAAGGAGCTTCAAAAACATCTGATTCTAAATTACTTGGAATTTCAAAATACCCTCCTCTTTCAGATATATAAAAAATACTTTCTTCAACAGATTCTTCTAAACAATTTTGAATATATGTTTGAATTGATTGGGCTTCTGAGGGAACTTGTTCAGTATTGGATTCTATTGTGTCTTCTCTTAATGTAAAAAACAAGACAACTCCAGCAACGATTAAAATTCCTATTATGATAAAAATAGTCACTTGTCCTTTTTTATTCTTCATATTTTTTTGAAGGAAAATCATTATATAAATTTAATTAAGTTTTAGAAAAAGATTGTTACTATAAAATATTTAATTTTATAATGTCTTTTTTCTACTTAAAAAAATGAAGAAAAAACTGAAAAATATTTTATTGGCAGGATTTGTAGGAGCAACCTTATCATTAGCAAACACTTTTCAAACAAATGCTCAGGAAAATCATACTCCAAAATATAATACAATTGGACATGAGGCTATAAAAATTGAGGGAGAAATAGATTCTATAGGTTTTACTTTTAAAAATTTAGATAATTATCTTGACAGGGTTAATAAAAATATTGAATTCAAAAATAAATATACTAAAGAAGAGGCAAAAAATGTTATAATAAAATTAGATTCTCTTTCTAATTTAGATGAAAACAAAAAAATAAATGACCCTTGTTATAGGGAAAATTGTTTTTATTTATCAGCAAGAGATTTAGCAGAGCAAAAAGGAAAAAGTCTCCCTATTTATGCTTTTACTATGAGTTTTAATGATAATAGGCATCTTTCATTAAGATATGATGCAGATGGAAAACATAATTCTTTTAATTTAAATGATTCTGTAAATAAAGGTGATTTTAATTATGAAACAATAATAAATACTTTTAATTCAGACAAGGAGATGTTAAAGGTATTAATGGAAATGAGGGTTCCTATGACTGAAAAAAGTATTAAGAATAGGGTTTATCTTGATAATCTGAATAGGGAGGAATTTTTATCTATTGCACATATAAATAAAGCTCTTCCAATTTTACATTCTTATGATAAAAAAAATTATGGTGTTGCATTAAAAGAATGTAAAAAAGCAATTGAACTTGATAGTAATTCAGTTATAAATTATGAAGCAATTTCAAAATTATATAGTCAAATGGATTCTTTTAGGCTTAGTTATACTAAAAAAGCAATTTTCTATATAAATAAAGCTATTGATTTAAATGAAAGAGGGTGGTTTTATATAAAAAGAGCTGGTTTGTATCGGGATTTGGGGGATGAAAAAAAATATCAAGAAGATAAAGCAAAGGGATGGGAGTTAATACAAAATAATAAAAGAGGGTATTAATAAAAAATATCTTTTTTGAAAAGATACATATGGATGCAAGGATTTGACAAAAAATCAAAAAACAGGGTTTTTAGTCCACATGTCTTTTTTTACAAAAATCTAAGTGAATCACAGATTTTTAGTTCGCCCGTCTTTCCAATATTGGATGCGGAAAGCCAGACGAAAAT
>CAYWWB010000036.1:0-5119 GCA_964462045.1 Candidatus Woesearchaeota archaeon
TAAAAAAAATATAATGAATATTAAAAGGATTGTTGTTCTTCAGTCATATTTTTGCACAAACTTTATAAATAAATTTCTTTTAATTAAATTATGGTATTAAAAATAATTAATGCAACAGAGGCTAAAAAGGGGACAAATATTATTGTTGATGGTGTTCCGTGTATGGTTAAGAATGTGGATATTTCAAAAACTGGAAAACACGGACATGCTAAATGTAAAATTGAAGCTGTTGGAATTATCACTGGACAAAAAAAAGTTTTTGTTGTTCCAGGACATGAAAAAATAGAAGTTCCTGTTGTAGAAAAGAGAAAAGCTCAAATTCTTTCTAAAGAAAATGGAAAAGCAAATGTGATGGATTTAGAAACTTTTGAAACAATTGAAGTTCCTTGCCCAGATCAAGAAGTTTATGATTCCCTAGAAGAAAATGGAAATTGTGAATATTGGGATGTTGAGGGAGAAAAAATAGTAAAACGTAAACTGTGATTTTTCCTCTCACTATTAGTCTTTTCTTCATAAATTCAGAAAATACATCTAGAGGGAGAAAAAATTGTTAAGAGGAAACTATAAATCATTAATCATATTCTATAAAAGATAAAAGTATAAAAAAGAAATTAGTTTGTTTTTTTCTATGAGTAAAATTAAATTAGAGAAATTAAAATTCAGTGGACAAATTGAAAAGGAAGAAAACCCTAAAAAATATATAGATACTTTTAATAGGGGAGTTGAAGAAATTTTAAATCTGCCCCCATATAATCCTACAAAAAAAATAAAAACAAAATATTCGGGAATTATTTTTAATTCTAGAACAATTAATGCTAAAATAACTCATAACTGGATAGGATATTTAGTAACAGATAATGGGACTCATAAAGACAACGACTATATTATTCCAATGAAAATTAAAGGATATATTTTAGATATAAACTCTCCAGAAAAATTACAAAAAGTGAAAAATGAAAAACTAGAAAATCTTGCTTCTGAAATAGGAATTTGTATTGGAAAAGGTTTAATAGAATAATCAAAAACCTTTAAAAACACTTTAATTCTAAATTAATTATGGCAACAAAAATTCCAGAAGCTCAAAATAGAATGTTTAAGAATATTTTTGTATGTAAAAAATGTGCTACAAAAATGAGAGCTGATCCTCAAAAAATCCTTAAAGGAAAAATCAAATGTAGGAACTGTAGTGCAACTGCATTTAGACCTTTAAAAAGGAAGTGATTTAAAATGAATTTTCAAATATATGATTTAATTTTGTTAGCAATATTTGTAATTTTCGTATCTTTTTTCCTCTACAAAAATAGAAAAAATCTAAAGAGAGAAGGTTTGCTTTTTTTATATAGGACAAAATGGGGAATGAAATTAATTGATTCTATTGGTAAAAAGTATAAGAAAACCCTGAAATTTTTAAGTTACATTTCAATTACTTTAGGGTATTTGTTAATGGGATTTATGCTTTACTTATTTGGAAAAATTGTTTATATTTATGTTGCTCTTCCTTCATATGTTCAGGCTATTAAAGTTCCCCCAATAACCCCTATTTTTCCTTATATGGATAAAGTAATTCCAGGTTTTCCTCCTTTTTATTTTATTTATTTTATTTTGATTTTAGCAATAATTGCAATTTTTCATGAATTTGCTCATGGAATTTTTATGAGGAGGTATGATATAAAAATAAAATCTACTGGTTTTGGTTTTTTCCCTTTCTTTCTTCCAATATTCTTAGCTGCTTTTGTTGAACAAGATGAAAAGAGTATGGAAAAGAAATCTCCATTTAAACAAATGGCTGTTCTCTCAGCTGGAACTTTTGCAAATTTATTAACTGCCATTGTAAGTTTTGGTATTCTTGTTTTAATTATCTCTACAATGTTTAGTCCTGCTGGAGTAAATGTAGTTCCAGATAATAATGTTTTAGTAACTATTCCCCTCATAAATATTACGGGGATAAATAATATTTCTCTTAACAATCCAACATATCAAAATCTTCTTGAAAATGTGGGAAATAAAACAAGTATTCTGGAAACACAAAATAAAAAATATATAATTAATAAAGAAATTTTAGAAAATAAAAATATAACCACAGAAAAATCTATTAGTGCTTATCTTTACTCCCCTGTATCTCATATTGGAATAAATAAATCAAAAAATATTGTTAATAGAGGGGCTTTTGTTATTAGAGAATTAGATGGACAAAAAATATCTAGTGTTCAAGAAATATCTAAAATAATTTCTCAATATTCTATTGGGGATAATGCAACAATAAAAACAAATAAAGGGGAACATAAAATTATCTTTCAAAAAAACCCTTATGAGAAAAATAAAGCCTGGTTAGGGGTATTTGTTTTACAGAGACCAGTAATTGAGGGGCATAAAGCGATAATGCCTGGGATAGGAAAACCAGGTATTTATTATGAAGCAAAATCAAATGCAGGAATTATTTTAGAAAATTTCTTTGAATGGTTGGTTTTAATTAGTTTTGGTGTTGCATTAATTAATATGCTTCCAATGGGAATTTTCGATGGAGGAAGATTCTTTTATCTAACTATTTTTGCTTTAACAAAAAGTGAAAAGAAAGCTAAAAATTGGTTTAGATTTTCTACAAATTTCTTATTATTTTTAGTATTACTAATAATGGTTTTTTGGGTTTTAAGTTTTTTATAAATCTTTAAAATAAATTATTCTTATTAATTCATATGGTAAAAAATAGAAAACGGGTTAGAAAAGAAACTTATGAGTCTGTGGGAAAACATTCTGCAGTTCAACTTTGCAATTGGACAAAAAATTCTTTGAGGGATGAGGGAGTTTGTTATAAAGAAAAATTCTATGGAATAAAATCTCATTTGTGTTGCCAGATGACTTGTTCAATTTTTTGTAATAATCGTTGTATTCATTGTTGGAGAGATATTTCAAATGCTCAGGACAAAATGATTGAAAATCCAGATTCTCCAGAAGAAATAATTGAAGGGGCAATTAGAGCTCAAAGAAAATTATTAACTGGTTTTAAAATTAATCCGAAATCAAAAAGAAAACAATTATCTAAAGCAAATCAAAAGAAATTAGAAGAAGCTCAAAATCCAAATCAGTTTGCATTAAGTTTAACAGGTGAGCCTACACTTTATCCCCGTATTGGAGAATTAATTGATTTATTGAGAAAAAGAAAGGCTACATCATTTTTAGTTACAAATGGGCTTCAACCAGAAGTTATTGAAAAATTAATCAGAGAAAAAAATTTACCTACCAGATTATATGTTTCTGTTAATACCTCAAATAAAGAAGATTATAAAAAATTCCATAGAAGTTTGAAAAAAGATGCTTGGGAAAAATTGAATAAAACTTTGAGTTTATTTTCTAAGCTAACACCCAAGGGCGTACCCCGAAACATTTCTAAAGAAATGTCTACTAGGGGCAAGGGAACTGTATTTAGAATGAACCTTGTGAAGGGATTTAATATGGGTGAAAAGAATGCTAAAGAGTTTGCTGAAATGATTAAAAAAAGTAAACCTATGATTGTTGAAATAAAAGGGTATATGGCAGTAGGTTTTGCAAGAGAGAGATTAGGTTATGATAGAATGCCTACAGAAGAAGAGATGAAAAAATTTATTGGTATTTTGTTAAAAGAATTGGGTAAGGAATGGAAATTGTTAGGGGAACATGAACGTTCAAGGGCTTATGCTCTTGCAAAAAAGAAATCAGATTTAAAAATTAAGAAGAAAGATTTATAACTATAGTCAACTATAGTTCATTATAATGACAACAATACAAATAAGTAATAAGTTAAGAGATTTGTTGGCTGCGAGAAAGTTGCATGAAAGAGATACTTTTGAAGATGTTATTTTTGATTTGATTGAAGATACAATGGAGTTGTCGGAGGAAACAAAGAGAAATATTGCCGAATATGAAAAAGAGATTGAAAAAAATGGAACATCTGGATTTAAAAATATTGGACAAATTAAAAAGGAATTGAAAATATAATGTATTCTGTTCTTTTCGACAAGAGAGCCGAAAAACAATTGAAGAAATTAGACAAAGGAATTCAGAAAAGAATTGTTTCAAGTCTTGAAAAAATAAGGATTCGCCCACATCATTTTGTTAAAAGTCTTGTTGGAAGCAAATATTATTCGTTAAGGGTTGGAAATTATAGGATTATTCTTGATTTACAAAATAAAGAATTGATCATTGTGGTTATTGAAATCAGCCATAGAAAGAAAATTTATAAATAATGAATTTAGATTTAATAAAAGGAGGTATTAATCATAATTCTAAAATTCCAAAAGAATATTTTGGAGGACCATATTCTCTACAATCATAAAGAAATTGTAGTTCTTCTATTGCTTCTATTTGTCTGGAATCTCCTGCAACCAAAGGAGTTAAAATTTTCTTTAAATCTCTTTCACTTAATGCCTCACCGCGCCAATTTTTAATCTTGTCTTCAAATCTATTTATTTCGTTTCCTTTATTATCATAAAAAATTTTACTAGGCACATAATGCAAATCTTCTAATCCACCTAACATCCCATCCATTTTACAAATCCACAACACCTTCCTTAGTCAAAGCAGCAAATCTTACTCCAACTGGAAGATTTATTAAAGCTGAAACTAAAGCCATATGTTCTTTTCCTGAGCCTGAAGCAATTGTTAATGCAACTTCCATTCCATCAATTTTTCCCTTAAGTTTCTTTGAAAAAGTTTCTTTTAAATCCTTAATTCGTTTAGATAAATCCACTTTAATAAATTCAAAATCTTTTTCATGAGAAAAATCTTTTGCAAAGTCATCTCCAAGAATAATTATTTTGTCCCAATCTCCGTGTTTCATTAAACCAGATACTTGTGCCCAACTTCCTTTTCCTGAGGATAATAAAGCTATAAGTTCCATTTTATAAAAAAATCTTTTTCTTTTTTAAGGATTATTGTGATTTTAGATAAAGATTATTTAAAATACTCAACCGAACAATTTAAAAACCCTCAAAAATATTGAATTTTACCAATTAACTACATCATCAGGAGATAGTTTCTATGCTCTCTGGTGCATAATGTAGGAGGTTAATCTTTTTCAAAAAAAGATTAGACAAAAACGAGAACTCACCATGAAGATCTTTTTCAAAAAAAGATTAGACAAAAA
>CAYWWB010000037.1:0-4411 GCA_964462045.1 Candidatus Woesearchaeota archaeon
CTTGCTTTCCAAAGTTTTTTATATGTTTTAAATTTATTCTTATTATGAAAGAAAAAACAAATATAAATCCTGGTGATAGGGTTGAAATTCATTTAATGAAAGAAATTTATGAAGGAGTTTTATTAGAAAGTTCTGATTCTGGAATTGTTTTGTTGAAGTTAGATAGCGGTTATAATGTGGGATTTAATAAAAAGAAAATTTCAGATATTAAATTAATAAAAAAACAAGAGTCTAGGGAAGAAAATATTGAGATTATGAAAGATTCTTCTAAACCAAATATTGCAATGATAATTACGGGAGGGACAATTGCTTCTCGTTATGATTCTAAAACAGGGGGTGTGAAATGGTTAGATAGTCCTGAAAATTTATTTAAGTTTTATCCGGAAATGTTTGAAAAGGTAAATGTTTCTAGAGTTGAAATTCCATTTATGAAAGGTTCTGAAAGTATGGATTATAAGGATTGGAAGAGGATTTCAAAAGTTGTTGAAGAATGTTTGAATGATAGTAATATTTCTGGAGTTGTAATTACTCATGGAACAGATACTTTACATTATACTTCTTCTGCTTTGAGTTTTTTTCTTGGAAAAGTAAACAAACCAGTTGTCTTGACTTATTCTCAGAGGAGTATAGATAGGGCAAGTTCAGATGCAAATTTGAATTTACAATGCTCTGCTGAAGTTGCTGGATTAAGTGATATTGCTGAGGTAATGATTGTGGGGCATGCTTCTTCAGAAGATAATTTTTGTTATGCAATGCCAGGAACTAAAGTTAAAAAAATGCACACTTCAAAAAGAAATGCTTTTAAAGTTATTAATGATAAGCCTTTTGCAAAAGTTTTTTCTGGAAAGATTGAGAAAATTTCTAATTATAATTTGAGAAACAAAAATAAAGTAAAATCAGATTCAAAGTTTGAGGAAAAAGTTGCTTTAGTTAAGTATTATCCTGGACAATTTCCAGAAATTTTGGATTTTTACTTAGAAAAAGGATACAAAGGAATAATTCTAGAAATGACTGGTTTGGGGCATGTTGCAACAAGAGAAGCAAGAAATTCATGGACAGCTAAATTAAAAGAAGTTCAGAAAAAAGGTTTGATTGTTTGTGGGGCTTCCCAATGTATTAATGGAAGGGTAGATCCTTTAGTTTATTCTAATGGTAGGGAATTGTTAGACACAGGAATAATTTATTTAGGAGATATGTTATCAGAAACAGCTTTAGTTAAACTTGGATGGGTTTTGGGGCATGATGACTGGAAGGATAAGATTAAAGAAAAAATGTTAGAAAATATTTCTGGTGAGCTTAATAATAGATTAGAATATTAAAGCAAAATTGATTTTGGATGTTATTATTGTTATTGTAGATGCTAAAATTATTAGATTGTAAATCCACCCACAAGAAGCAAATATTTTCTTTTTCCAAATAAATGCATTATAATAAATTGATCCCAACATAATCACAGAGATTATTAATGCTCCTATTTTGGGATATATTCCGAATATGCTTATTGCTGCACCTAATTCAAAAAATCCAAGTAAATTTCCAAAAAAAGGTTTCCATTTCATTTCCTTTGAGAATTTGTTATTTCTTAATTTTGAGATTCCTTGTTGTATGAAAAGAATTCCTAATATTATTTGTAAAAAAAGTATTCCAATATTTTGATATTGATTAAACCACTCAAATACCATAAACAATATTCATTTCTATTATTTTAATTTATTAGTTGTAATTATCAAATAGTTACAATTGAAAAGATTTAAATAATCTTTTTTATTATGTATTTTATGGAAAAATATATTGATAATGTGTTAAGAGATGAAATTTTTTTGAAACAAGAAAAATTAGTTAGAACTCCTGAATATTATGATAAAAGAAAAGAATTAGTGATTCAAGATATAAGGTCTATTGGAGATGTTTATTCTTTTTGGGTTGAAAATCCTGAATTGAGGAAAGAATTATTATTAGAAAATAAACAATCCAAAACATTAAGGAAAATGGCTCAAAAAGGAATACAAAATGTTCATAATGCTTGGTATTTTTTGAGTAATAAAGGAAGGTATGGGAATTTTATTAATTGTTTAAATATTGGTATTTTAGAAAAAACTAATGGGCTTGTTATGGGTGAGAAAAAAAATGAGATTAGAAAAAGAAGAGATATTGATAAAAATGAAAGTGTTACATTAAATTATGTGGGTTACACTCCTCCAAATCCCCAAAAAGTTGAAAAAAAACTTAAGAATTCTATTTCAAATATTAAACAATTATATTCAATAGATCCTTTGGAATCTGCAATTAGGGCTCACATAGATATGGCGGCAATTCAACCATTTATGGAAGGAAATAAAAGAACTTCTAGGTTGATACAAGATAGGATTCTTTATGATGCAAATTTGCCTCCCGCAATAATTTCTGCTGGTGAAGGGTATTTTTATAGGAAATTACTTGGAGATGCATTAGTAGAATATGATAATCCAGGTAAGGGAAATTTAAAAAAATTTTATAATTATTGTGCAAGTAAAGTAAATAATGGGCTTGATGAAATTTTAGGTGATTTAACTGAAGAGCCTGGAAAAAAGATTAAATGAAAAACAAATATTTTTCAAGAAACAGATTTAATGGAGAGTTTTATTTAGACAATGGTTCTAGATTTGGTAAAGATAGGGTTTATATAAATTCTCAAGATGAAAAAGATGTTTTCAATGAAATTAAGAAATATCTAGATAAAAAAAGAAAAACTACATTTTATATTTTAGGGGAAGTTCCCGATGAGTTAGTTAAAAAATTAAATGATTTTACTAAAAATACAAAAATAAAATTAGAAAAATTAAAAAATGAATCATGATGAGTTCTTGAATATTGTTGGAGATTATTTTTTACAAAGAAATTATTCTATTGAATTTGAAGTTCCTTTGTCTGATGGAAGAGGTGCAGTAGATATTTTTGTGTATAATTCTTTTGAGAAAATTTATGGTGAAGTTAAATCAAGTCCTGCTAGTTTGAAACAAAAAAAAGTTAAAAAGCAGTTAGAAAAATATATTAGTGAATTTGGAAGAGAAAATAAATATGCTTTAATTTCTCCTGATGCGGGAGGAAATATTAAAATAGATTTTCAACAATAATTTAATAAATACATTTTATTTTTTGTTTTTATGGATTATTCAAAATTAAAATTTAAAAGTGGTTTAGAAATTCATCAGCAGTTAGATACTCATAAGCTTTTTTGTAATTGTCCTTCTGTTTTAAGAAAGGATGAACCTGATTTTGAGGTTGAAAGGAAATTGCATGCTGTTGCAGGAGAGTCTGGAGAAGTGGATGTTGCTGCGAAATATCAGGCAGGTTTGAAAAAAACTTTTGTTTATCAAGGACACAATGAAAATTCTTGTTTAATTGAATTAGATGAAGAACCTCCAAGAGAAATTAATGAAGAGGCTCTGAAAATTGCTTTGCAAGTAGCTATTTTGTTGAATTGTAAAATCCAAACAATTACTCAGATTATGAGAAAGACGGTTATTGATGGTTCTAATACTTCTGGATTTCAGAGGACTGTTTTAATTGCTAGAGATGGTTATGTTGAGACTTCTGAGGGAAAAGTTGGGATAGAGAGTATTTGCCTGGAGGAGGACTCTGCTAGAAAAGTTAAAACTGAAAAAGATAAGGTTTATTATACTTTAGATAGATTAGGAATTCCTTTGATTGAAATTGCTACTTCTCCTGATATTAAGTCTCCAGAACAAGCTAAAGAAGCTGCTTTGAAAATTGGGGGGGTTTTGAGAAGTTGTAAGGTTAAGAGAGGTTTGGGAACTATTAGGCAGGATGTTAATGTTTCTATTAGAGGGGAAAATAGGGTTGAATTAAAAGGAATGCAGGACATGAAAACTTTTGTTGGAACTGTTGAAAATGAGGTTAAAAGACAGAAAGAACTTTCAGATAAGGGTAAGCCTACTGAAGCTGAAGTTAGAAATGCTTTGAATGATAAGGAATGTGGAACTGAATTTTTAAGACCTATGCCAGGAGCTGATAGAATGTATCCTGAAACTGATTTGCCTTTGTTAAAGATTTCTAGAGATTTTATTAATTCTTGTAAAAAAGATTTGCCTAAATTAATTTCAGAAGTTCAAGAAGAATTAAGAAAAAAAGGATTAAGTGAGGAAATGATTAAATTGTTGTTAAAACAAGAAAAAGTTGATTTGTTTAAAGAGTTGTCTGAGGTTTATGGGAATTTAAATTTTACAGCAAAGATGATTTTGATTTTTCCAAAAGAAATTGCAAGTAAAACAAGTAAGTCATTAGAAGAAGTTGAGAATATTTTAGTAGATTTTTATGCAGATATTTTAAGAGAGATGGGTAAGGGAAAAATCCAGGAAGGAGATGTTAAAGATGTTATGAAAAAGTTAGTTGAAGGAGAAAGTTTTGATAA
>CAYWWB010000038.1:0-4178 GCA_964462045.1 Candidatus Woesearchaeota archaeon
TCTATAGTATCTATAGAAGATATAGTTTATATAGTTTTTGGTTTAAAACCAACGAGACTGCATATAAAACGTTGCGAATAGAAGCAGGAATTTTGAATTTTCCGGAAAGATGATTAGAGAAGGATTTTGATTTTAGAAGAAAGTAAGCAATGTTTTATTATGCATTGTTAGGCACTTTTTATTATTGTTCTTTGAGTTTTTTAACAGCTTTTTCTAATCCTGCATTGAATCTCTCACTAAAATCAGGATGTTCATGAGGGACACCTGCAATTCTTTCATGTCTTGCAATTACTTCATCATGAGTCCATCCCACTCTAGGCAAAGAAGGATTTTTATCTCCGTGTTCTCTCAAATAATTATTAAATTCTTCAACATCTCTCCAGTATTCTTCATCATAAAAATCGTTGTTTGACATAAAATTATTCATAATCTTTAATTTTTATAGTTTTTGGTTTATATCTGCTTAATTGAACAATAAATCCTATAAAATCTGCAATACACTCTACAAGTATAATCAAATCTTCTTCAACCACTTTTGTCTCTTTCCAATCTAAATTAACTATGCCATAGGTTTTGTTATTAACTTTAAATGGGGTTGATATGCCTGATTTATAAAATTCTTGAAAATTTTTTCTTACTGGGAAAAAATCCTGAAGGTTTTCTTCAAAGTTATTTGAAAAATGAGATTTTCCTGTTTGAAAAGCCTTTCCAGCCAAACCCTGCCCGACAATTAAAGAAGTCTTTTTCTCCCTTCTTTTTGAACCTTCACTTGTTGAATAAATTGTTGTTTTTATTTGTTTTGGGTTTATTTCATTATCTGGTAGCATAATTGAAGCAGTGCATTTTTTTCCAGAGAGAATTTCAAAACAAGATTCAAGCTTTGTTAGAATGTTTTTTATTATTTGAGACCAAATTTCAGAATCATTTGATTTATAAATTTTCAAGAGATCATTAGTGGTTAACAAATCTCTTGTTTCATGAGTTAAATCGTGTAATTTTAAACAGGAATTATGAAATGCCTTAGTTTTCTGTTTGTACTTATGAGTATTTTTAACATAATGAATACAAGTAAAAGATAAAGCAACAAGTAATACTCCTAAAATAATAAATCCTATTTCATGATACCCTTGAAGAAAAGTTATTATCGAGGCTGTTGTTCCAAGAAGTTGTATCCAAGTAAAAGGACTTGAAACAAAAACACTATAATTTTTATTTCTCATTATTTTGGATTTATTCACAAATATAATTATTCCTGAAAATTAACAAAACTTTTTGATTGTTCATAAAGATAAAAATAATTTTTGATTTCTCCTCGTTTTATTGTATATTTCTGTTTGATTGTCTAACTTAAAAAAGGAGGTTGTCATGTCTGATTATAAAGGTTCTCAAGGAAAAAGTAAGGGGAAAGCAGATTACATAAAAATCTTTCCTAATGGAGATAAACTAAGTGTCCACGCTCCAGAGGGGATTATTACTGGGGCTAAATTCAATGAAAATCCAATAAACAATTATCAAGCTTCCATGTTTGATCTTCGTGAAGGAAAAGTCACGAAAAATACTGGAGGTCAATGGTAAAAATTAAGAGAGGAGTTTTATCTCCTCTTTTTTTACTTTTTGTTTCTTTTGGTTGATTTTGTTTATTAAAAAAATATCTTTTTCATCCTGATAATAAATAAGTGTATGGGTAGCAGTCATTTTCTTACTTTTAATCTCAATCATTTCAAATATAGAATACCATCGATATTCTTCGGGAGAGAGTTCATCAAATCCCTCATCCCAGTCTTCTACTACCTGAAAATTTTTACTTTTAATTAATAAAGTATCTCCTTTCTCAATTTCATCCAATTCCATACTTCTTTGAATAAATCTAAATTAATTAATCTTTCTGTTTTAAGGCAGGCTGGTTTGGAGTATAAATTGTGCCTAACGAGACCGCATATAAAACGTTGCGAATAGAAGCAGGAATTTTGAATTTCCCAGAAAGATAATTAGAGGAAGGAGTTTGGTTTTAGAAGAAAGTAAGCAATGTTTTATTATGCATTGTTAGGCACTTTTTATTATTGTTCTGTTTTCTCTGGTTTGTTTTTATTTTGTTTTTGTTCTTTTAGGTAAGAATCTACTTTATTTTGTATTTTTAATTCAATATTTTCTTTTCTTAGTTTTTCTATTGTTTCTTGATATTGTTCTGCTTTGTTTCCGTGGAATCTCCATGCGTCAATGATAAAACTAACAAAAGAAATGAAACATGTAATGATAATGGCTATCATAAATCCTGTTGTCCATTTTAAGAGTTTATTATTAAGAGAAATTTCTTTCCCTTGCGAATATAGTTTTTCCTCTTGTTTCTGAACAACTTTGTTTAATTCTTTTGGAGTGTATATTCTTGTTTCCACAAATTACCTGTTAAGAAAATTATACTTGCTATTAAAATCTTTAAGATTTTTTATATTAGAATCCATCTTTTGTATATTATTTCCTATTCCTTCAACAAATTCTTGACCTGTTTTCGTAGTGCCCATTTCTAAATACCAATCTTTTTCTTCTCTACTCAATCCATCATAAAATCTCTTTTCCTCTACATCTAATTTATTATAATATTGTTGTTCTGTTATCTTATTTATATTTTCCATTTCCTTATTCTCCTTATCTTTATTAAAAGAAGAAGTATTTAATAATTTTTCTGTTTTTTGGGCATGTTCTTTGATAAAAGGGGATTCTACTATTTGGTCTTGGGTTTTTTTATAAAATGACGCATATAAAGCCATTTTATTGAGAGAGGAAATATGTTTGTTCACTTCGTTCATTGATTTTCTAATATCATGTAATTTCGAGTGAGATGTTATTTTATTTGATTTGCGGAGAGTTATTTTATTCTTTGGACATATAGAATAAATTTCGCCTCTTGAAAAAGGATTACTTTTTTTATTTTCTCTTTTTCCTAATTTTTCTCTTCTAATACTTTTCTCGTTTTTTACTTTTTGCATAATCTTTTTTCTATTCTGGTCAAAACACCTATCACTTTTTTTAGTTCCTCTAAATTAAGTTCTATTTGAGAAACTTGTTTTTCTCCTTTTGAGATGTGATTGAATTCAATTAATGCAATTTGAGTTTCAAATTCCTTTCCAATATTTTGTTTATCAATCCTCCAATGCACTGCACGTAGTTTGTTTTTATATGGTTGGTTATTTGTTAATATTTCTTCTTGGAAAATGCTTGATTCTTTTATTTTCTTAGTGAAATAATCTATGTATTCGGTTGAAATTTCTAATTTTTCAAAATCCTCTTTTAATTCATCTTCATTAACATTTCCATTAATTATATTAACCAAAATAAACAAAACAATTTCCGCAACATTTTCCTTTGTTTCTTTTTGTGCTTCTCCCAAATCTTTAGTCCATTTTTCCCATTCTTTTTCTAATTCTTTTGGATAATTCTCTATAATAAAATCAGTTATTTCAAAAATCTCCTTCTTTTTAAGTTTCTTTAATTCATCTAAGTTTTGAAGAAGATTTTCATTTGGTTCTATATTAAAAAACAAATTTAAAGTTTCTTTTTCCATACCAATTAATTTATTGGTTTTATCTATTTTACGTCTTCATTAAGAAAACGTTTCAATCACAAAAATAATTATTCCTGAAAATTAACAAAACTTTTTGATTGTTCATAAAGATAAAAATAATTTTTTAATTTTGAGACAAAAATCAAAATTATTTGCTATGCCTTATAAAGTTTGGAGAGTTATTTCTTTTTTGATTTCTGGTTTAGTTGCTTGGGTAATCAATCCATACAATTTTGGGATCAGTCCAACAAATGATATCCCTTTAAACATTATAATTAAAATAGCGGTTTTCCTTATTCTCTATTTTATTCTTTCTAAGCTAGGCAAGTCTAAAAAGGAAAATTAAAAAAATCTTTTATTGATTGAATTACTTTTTCAGCCTTTTCTTTAATTTTTTTGTTTTTTAATAATTCCGAAATTAGGAATATTACTATTAGTAATAACGCTATTCCAATATAAATCATCAAATCAAAGTACATGTCTTCTCAAACAAATCCAAATTAATTAATCTTTCTGTTTCTCACATAAATTTAGTATATTTGTAATAGTTCTTCATTCTTTAACCTTTAAAATTTAAAGCTATGAGTTTTGATAATCATTTAAATAACAAAAAAGGAGA
>CAYWWB010000039.1:0-3933 GCA_964462045.1 Candidatus Woesearchaeota archaeon
CCTTCTTGTAATCATCCAAAAGAATATTTTAAAACAAAGTGTGAGGAATATTAATTCTAAAGTTTCTTGCCTTTAAATTTTATAGTATCATTAATTATTTTTCTCATTATTTTTACAGCTAAAGAAGGATATTTACCTATAGCTGTTTCTTCTGATAACATCAATGCATCTGAACCATCTAAAACCGCATTTGCAATATCACTAACTTCAGAACCTTCTGGAGACTTAAATTTCATAATAGATAATAACATTTCAGTAGCAGTAATAACCATTTTATTATTCTTTAAACATTCTTTAATAATAAGTTTCTGAAAAATCGGAACTTTGGAATAAGAAATATTCTTTCCCAAATCCCCTCTTGCAACCATAATTCCATCACTAACTTTAATCAAATCCCTAACATTTTTTATCCCTTTTTTTGATTCAATCTTTGATATAACTTTAACTTGGGTAAATTCTTTTATTCTTTTTATTTTCTTAGCAGAACTTGCAAAAGAGATGGCAACATAATCTGGCTTAATCTCTTTAACCAAATCAAGATACTCTTTATTTTTTATATCAATAAGAAGGTCACAATTAATATTCTTTATTTTCTTTGAATTTTCTCTTATTTCTTTTTTTGAAGCATGTTTAGTGTTTATTCTTGCTATATTCATTCCTAATTTTTTCATATTTATCAAAACTGGAAGATTAGAACTAGATGGCCCGATTGTAGCAATTATTAACCTCTTTTTTTCTTTCATAATAAAACAAATTTTTTGTTATTTAATAAACTTATGAAAATTTTAAATAGTTTGGAATCATAAAAAAAATATGACGAAAAAACAAGAAGTATATAAATGTGAAATTTGTGGTAATGTGGTTCAAGTTTTAGAGAGGGGAAAAGGAGAATTGGTTTGTTGTGGAAAACCAATGAAACTTCAAGAATAAAATGACACACATACTTCCAAAATTACCTTATGAATATAATTCTTTAGAACCAGAAATAGATGAACAAACAATGAAAATTCATCATGACAAACATCATCAAGGATATGTAAATAAACTAAACAAAGCTTTAGAAAACTATCCAGAACTAGCAGAGAAACCTGTTGAAGAATTAATAAGAAATATTGAAAATATCTCTGAAGAAATAAGAACTCCTGTAAGAAACAATGGAGGAGGTCATTTGAATCATACTTTTTTCTGGAAAATATTAAAAAAAGGAACAACTCCTGACGATAAAAATATTTTAAATGAAATAAACTCCAGATTTGGAAATCTCGAACAATTTAAAACACAGTTTAAAGAATCTGCAACAAAAGTTTTTGGAAGTGGCTGGACTTGGTTAGTATTAAATAATAATCAATTAGAAATAGTAAACACTTCAGGACATGAAAATCCTATTAGCCAAGGAATGATTCCCCTATTAGTTATAGATATGTGGGAACATGCATATTATTTAAAACATCAAAACAGAAAAGAAGATTACTTAGAAAATTTCTTCAATATTATTAATTGGGATAAAGTTAATGAATTGTATTTGAATAATAAGCAATAAACCAACAAGGTATAAAACTGCATTAAAACGCAGTTTATACAATTACGTTAGGCACAATTCATACTCCAAACCAGTCTGTCTTAAAACAGAAAGATTAATTAATTTAGGTTTATCCTAATAAGTAAGATAAGAATACCAATTAACCCTGACTTTTCTTTAGATTTTCAACAAAATTTCTAAAAAATTTTACAATAAAAAATAAAACCAATATTAAAACAACACTTCCAAAAATGAGATAGTAAATATAGAATTCTTCTTGCAGTGGATTCATAATATAATGAATTAACCTCTCACTAAAAATAAGGAGCATTATTACCAAAGCGCCCTTATAAAATCCTTCAATGAATCCTTTGTTAAAGAAAACCGAACATTTGGAAGCCATATAAAAAGAAAAAAATGCTATTTTAAATAACTATCTCTTTTTCTTTTTACTGAAGAACAAAGATAAAAACATTAGTCCTATTCCTACAAGCATCATAGCTAAATCAAGAGGTATTGCAGTACCTATGTGACAAACAGTAGTTTTACAATTAATTGGCCAAGGAACTCCAATAAAATAACTTGATGCCCCAAAAACAAAAGAACCAATTCCAAAAATAATGAAAAGCAATCTCATAAAGAAAAAATTTGATTACAAGCATTAAAATTAAAAAATTATTTTTATCTTTATGAATAATCAAAAAGTTTTGTTAATTTTCAGGAATAATTATATTTGTGAAACGTTTTATTAATGAAGACGTAAAACAAAAAAGATTAATATTTAGGATTATGGAAGGAATAAAATCATTGAATTTATTTTTTGACACAGAACCCAGTGAAAAGTTTCTTCAGGATTTAGATAATTTAAAGAAAATTGAAGAAAAAGAGATTTTTGAAATAATTAATTTTATTATTGAAAATTATCCAAAGGACATAGATAAAGCTTGGGAAGAATATTCTAAAGAGTTGGGAGAAGCACAAAAAGAAACAAAATTAAGTATTCTCAGAATTTTCTTATTTATATTAATTGAATATGCTTCAGGAAATGTTAATAAAGAGGAATTAAAAGAAGACTTTGGAAAATTAGAGCTTTCAGAAAAATATTTTGAATATATAATTGAAAAATTAAAGAATGCCGAGGATTTTTGTGAAAAAGCATCAGCTCGGAACCAACCATACAAAAATAAACTTGATTCAGTAGAGTGGAGAATTGATAAACAAAATATCGGAAGTGATTTTGAGAAAACTATTGCTGCAATTGAGTTTAATTATTATTCCAAAGGAGAAAAACAAACAGCTCAGATTGATTTAGATTCAGAAGAATTAAAAAAAGTAATAGCAATATTCAACAAAATCGAAAAAAGATTATGTCAACAATAACAACAGATTATTCAAATTTTCACCTAAAGGACTATAATAAATCAAATTTGGAGGGAAATAGAGCCTTTAGTGAAATAGGTTGTGTTAGAGGAACGATAATTCATACTAAAAAGCCTTTTTCCACTTTCAGAGGACACTCGAGCAGTGAAAGAATTGGGGTTAGAGGTTATTATACGACAACTATAAAAGCAGCTTCAAGTTTAGGTGTTGGAAGTTATCTTTTAGGACATGCGCCTGCTCCAACAAAAGATTTTAAAACTAGGGCAGCTTTAAAAGAATGTGGAGATGATAAAATGGTAGAAGAAAATAAAAACCTTGAAGAAAAAGTAACTCCTTATGCAGGTTATTCAAAACTAGAAAACGAGAATGCAAAAGATTCTTTTTCTAATTTACAGTTAGCTGTAAAATCATTAGAAGCAACAATTATAACAGGTATTGGGGCCGGGGGTGTGGGAACTTTGCTTTTTGATTATAAAATAGGTATTGCTTCTGGCATTATTTCAGCTGCTTTAAATATATACGGTGTTTTTTATCGTAATAAACATTATAAAGAATATTATTCGTGAGAAAGAAGAAACCATATCTAATTGCTGCTTTTTTAGGGGTCTCTGGTTGTATATTCTATCCTTTCCGAATACCTAATTGTGAACGTAATCTTGAAGATTATATTTTTATTTTTTTAGCATCTGCAGGCATTATAGGAGGAATCAATACTGCTTATTTAGGGCTATTTGGAAGAAAATTGAGAGAGATATCTGATGAAATTCGTTTTTTTATATTTATAGGGGGTGTGGCGATATTTATGGCTTCCATATACACAGGAAGTAAGATATTGGAAATTAATTTCCCTTTTTTTTAATTTAAAACAAAATAAAAACAAACCAAAGAAAAAAGAACAAAAATAAAAAGTGCCTAACAATGCATAATAAAACATTGCTTACTTTCTTCTAAAACCAAACTCCTTCTCTAATCATCTTTTCGGGAAATTCAAAATTCCTGCTTCTATTCGCAACGTTTTATATGCAGTATCGTTG
>CAYWWB010000040.1:0-3869 GCA_964462045.1 Candidatus Woesearchaeota archaeon
GGTTTTAGAGTTCTTTTTTAGATAATATTTTTTCTGCTTCTTTTTGATAAATTAATCCTTTTATAGGTTGTATTCTCCTCCATTGTCTGTCTATTTTTAGTTTTTTGTTTTCTAATTTAGAATCAGAACCAAAATAACAGAATTCTGGTAAAAGAGTGTTGGGATTCCTATACAAAAGAACATAAGGTTTTTGTAATTTTCTTGAAGTTCTTTTTCCCACATAAATTGCTTTAAATTCTTCATTGTCTTGAGTCATAGAATAAATATTGCAAAAATATGTTTCAAGATATTTAAGTTTCATCAAAGATTTTAAGTAAATTGTTTAATAAATATTATTATCCTATAAAAATAATTTTCTATACAAAAAGCCCCATAATAACTGAAATTAAAAATCCAAACAAACCTAAAATCAAAATTCCTATTGCAGAAACTTTAGCAACTTGTTGAAATTCTTTTTTTGTTGGCTTTTTAAGAACATACCATACTCTTCTACATTTCTTATAGAAATTATTTATATTTTGGAAATGTTTTTTCATATTTTTTTATAGAATAAAAGGTTTTTAAAATTAATTAATAACCTCTTCAAGAGTTATCCCTTTTATCTGAAATTGATTTAATGCGAGATCAATAGCAGATTCCTTACCTATTAAAGTTAAATCAAATCTTTTATGACGTAAATCTGTTCTTGGTTCTTCTCTTCCTTTAATCATTGCAGTCACACCCCATTTTTCATTTAAATCATAAAGAATATCATCAGGATGTCCTCCATTATCAACATTTATGTTTCTAATATGTTTTCCCTCATTTCTGACTATATAATATGCAAAATTTTTTTGTGTGTTATTGGAAATATTATAATTTTTTGTTGTCATTTTACTCATAAAATTCAATACCTAATTCATCTTCTATTTCTTGGTGTCTTTTCAAATCTCTATTTTCATCTCCCATTATTTGAGAACTTTTTACACCTGTGATAATTACTAAAACCCTTAATGATTTTTCCATGTCTTGGGATATTCTTGCTCCTCCAATTATTTTTGCATTAGGGCTTAGTTCATTCCCTACTTTTTCAATTATATCTTTATATTCATCAAGACTCATGTTATCTCCTCCCACAACATTTACTAGTGCTCCAGAGGCATTTGAAATATCTACATCCAAAAGAGGATTATCTAAAGCTTTTTGAACAGCATCAACTGCTCTGTTTTCAGAATCTGATTCTCCTAGCCCTATTAAAGAAACCCCTCCATTAGACATTATTGCTTTAACATCTGCAAAATCTAAATTAACCAAACCATTTGTAGTTACTAGTTCTGTTATCCCTTTTACTGCATTTGTTAAAATCTCGTCTGAAATTTTGAAAGCTGTATGTAAAGGTAAGTCAGGAGCTAATTCTAAAAGTTTATCATTTGGAATAACAATTAAAGTATCTACAATAGATTCCATTTTTTCTAATCCTAAAGAAGCATTTTCTAATCTTTTTTGTCCTTCAATTGTAAATGGGGCTGTTACAACACCTATTGTTAATATTCCTTGTTTTTTTGATATTTTTGCTATTTCTGGAGCTGCTCCAGTACCTGTTCCCCCTCCCATACCACAAGTTATGAAAACTAAATCACTTCCAGCAATTTTCTTTCTTAATTCAGATTCTGATTCTTTTGCTGCTTCTTCACCTATTTTAGGGTTGCTTCCTGCTCCCAAACCTTGGGTTAATTCTTTCCCAATTAAAACTTTTTGATCTGCATTAGTATAAAGTAAGTCTTGAGCATCTGTATTAACTGCTATTAATTGTCCCCCTTTAATTCCAATTTCATTCATTCTATTCAAAGAATTATTTCCTCCTCCACCAACACCAATAACTTTTGTTTTTGTAGATTGGTGCTTTATTAATTCCTCTAATTCTCTATCTATTTCATTTCCCTTTGAAAAATTATTTTGGTTATTCTCTTGATATTCATTATATTCGTCCATAATGGTAAAATGTTTTCTTTATTTAAAAGGATTGTTGTAGTAAAATTAGAATAGTTTTTTAATTATTGAAATGCTATTTTAATCTAAAAATCTTATTTCTAAACCAGATTCCTCACATTCTTTAATATTTTCTATTTTTTTATATAATTTTATTGTGTGTTCGTTTAAGTCTTTTTTCTTATTATAAAATGCTTTATGTTTTCCCACAGAATTGGGAAAATTTGATTTAATGTATTCTATCATTTCTGTTTTTGAAACATCCTCTCCATTAAAAAAATAACTATGATTACTAATAGGGCTATTATCCACATAATCAAATCCTTTTTTTATTTCACTAAAAGATAAATTACTTAAAAATTTAATAACATATTTCTCGCTTATTTCTTTGTCTATTATTTTTACCTTTCCGGTCAATCTTTCTCTTAAAGATTTTTTTCTTTGAAACATTTTATTTTTTAGAATCTTTATTTTCTTTAGAATTATTTTCCTTTTTACTAGATTCTTCGTCTTGAACTTCTAAATCTAATCCAAGTATTTCCTTGAATTTGTCCTTAAGCATCCCTGCAAATTGTTTTATTTGATTATCTGCCTTAAGAATTAATTTGTTGTCTTTTATTTCAAAATCAACATCTTTCCTAAATATAAATTTGATAAACGCTTTAGCTTTTTCATTTATATCTGTAACTTTTCTATTAACTTTCACTTCATAAACAACATCTTTTCCTGCTAGTAAATTATTAAAATCAATCATAACCCTCCCTCCTGAAACTGCTATGATTTTTCCTGTCCTATTGTCAAAATTAAAAACAGCTCCTCTTTGAGGATTCAAATTATTTTGTTTAAAAACATTGATTGGAACTCTTTCTATTTTTTGGGGATCTCTTTTTCCAAAAGCTTTTTCAGGAATTAATTCAATTTCATAATCTTTTTCTGCTTCCTTTCCTTGAAGAAACTCATCAACTCCCTCAAGAAACATTCCTTGTCCCAATGCAAAAATAAAGGGTTTTCCTTTTGTGTCAACTTCTTTTGGACTTAATTCCTTAAGAACTTCTTTTTTGTTTGAATCAAAAGGCTCTCCTGTATCTTTTATTTTTCCTGTGAATTCTATCTCAACAAAATCTCCTTTTTGTAATTTTTCTGAATTTTCTTTTTCTGCCATAAAAAAACAATTAATAATATGTTTTTAAGAGTTTTGGAAATTAAAAGGGGTCATATAATTTTAATTTAGTTCCTAATGAAAATCCTCCAGAGGACAAACCGGTTTTTTTATCTGTTAAAGAAAAAAAAGGAGAAAATCTCAAAGATAAATTAAAAATCTTGTTTTTGTTTAAACTTATTTCTTTTAAAACATCATATTCTACTAAACCAAAAAACCCTATATTTGAAGTATTTCTTTTTTCAAATTTCTGATTAGAGAAATTTTCCCTCAATATTGTATAATGCACTCCCAATCCAAAATGGAATTTTTTTTCTTGAGGAGGTTTATTTAAAAAAAGGAAATCTTTAAGTGATGTACTAGCCCTAAAAAAATTTAAGTTTGCATCTGAATCATATCTATTTGCTCCTTTTGAAGCTTTGCTATCATAAGAAATACTTGTTTCTAAATCACCTAATCCTGAAATACCTTTTGTAAAAGATAATTCTAAATTTGGAAAAATACCATAAGAATTATTTAATTTTGGACTATTAAATCGATAAGCATTTATTCCAGTAGAAAAAGTATATTTTTTCATTCCATAAATATTTCTTTTATGCACTTGAGAATTAGCATTAAGAAACAAGGAAGAAAATAATGTTGTTATTATCATGGTTTTTTTTAATTTATTGGGTATTTTTTTCATAGTAAAAAAAATATAATGAATATTAAAAGGATTGTTGTTCTTCAGTCATATTTTTGC
>CAYWWB010000041.1:0-3812 GCA_964462045.1 Candidatus Woesearchaeota archaeon
TGAGCTACAGCCTCATAGCCTAATTTTTCAACAGAAAATAGTTATTTAAAGTTTTTCTTTATTTTAAAAACCCATTTGAGCATCCCATAACCTTTTTAAATAAACTTTTTCTAAATTAATCATGGTAGAAGGACTATATCAAAAATTAAGAACTGCATGGAAAAAACCAGAAAAAGAATCTCAGAAAAAAAGATTAATTGAATGGAGAAAATCCAATGCAATTACAAGAGTTGAAAAACCCTTAAGATTAGACAGAGCAAGAGCCTTAGGGTATAAAAGCAAAAAGGGATTTGTAATATTAAGAGTTAGATTAAAAAGAGGAGGGCACAAAAAACCTCGTCCAAACAAAGGAAGAAGAAGTAAAAGACTACATAATAGAAAAAATCTAAAAATGTCCTATCAATGGATAGCTGAACAAAGGGCTGACAGAAAATACAAAAACCTAGAAGTTTTAAATTCTTATAATGTTGGAAAAGACGGAAAATTCTATTTTTATGAAGTTATTTTAATAGACCCAGAAGTTCCAGAAATAAAAAAAGACAAAAAACTAGCTTGGATAACAAACCCAGTAAACAAAAAAAGAACAATAAAAGGTAAAACTTCTGCTGCGAGAAAATCCAGAGGATTGAGAAGTAAAGACCCACAAAACAAAAACCGGCCTTCTGTAAGAGCTGGTGGAAGAAAAGGGAAATAAAAAATAATCAAGCCTTCAAATATTTATTCAAATCAAAATTATTATTTCTTAAGAAATTAATATTATCTATTTGTCTTTTTGCCTTTTCAGAAACACCTATATTTTCCTGATCAACGTAATTAATAATAGAATCAAAAATCTCTAATATCTTATAATTTTTCTTTTTATTAGCAAATGAAGAAAAACTATTGAATAAACTTAATTTCAAATCCCGTGGTTTCCCCTCACTATCCAAAGGAATTTTATAGTATAAATCACTCTTACAAGAACCTTTCTCAAATGAATTTCCAAATTCAATATTGTTGCTCCTTATATTACTTATTTTTTCCTTTTTAACTCTCTTTCCACTATAAAAGTTATTTAAAACATTTTCTAGTTCATTGATAGAAGAATTTGCCTTATTAATTATTTCTTCTTTTGAATCACAATTAAATATAATTTGATCAAAATTCATACTAACAAAACCAAAAACAGCATTCCCTCCTCTTGATTTATAATCAAAACCTAAATCTGATAATTCCATATTAATTATAAAGGGGTAACAATATTTATAAACTTTATCCCATTCCCTATTATATGAAAATAAAAAACTTAATTTACATCCCCTTAATAGCTGGAAGCATTTTAACTAGTTGTGTTTCTAATAAAAAATATTTAGATTCTAATCAAGAAAAAAACCCTAAAACAAAAATCTCTCTTGATACTTTAAAACTAAGTGCAGAAGTAGATTCATTAGAAAATATTCTTAATGGCGCGGGCCCTGCATCATTCACAAGACTAGCCTTAAAGTCAAAAAAATTCAATTTAAAATATGCAAAACTTGTTAAAGAAAACAAATTATCCGAAGCAGAAGATTTTGTCTTAGAAAAATATAATGAATATAAGGGAGGGGGAACTATTTTTGAAGATTTTTATGAAAAATACAAAAAAGATATTAATAAAAGAACAAATAATCAAAAAAAGGATTATGGAAAATTATTATCAAACAAAAAAGAATTTGAAAAAAAATTTAATGAAAAATTATATCCTGAATCTGAAACAAGTTTGAAAAATACAAAAAAATTTTTAGAAGAAATGAAAAATTATTCAAAACAAACAAACAGAGGTAAAAAAATTCTAGAAAAATATTCCGAAATACTTAATGCAGAAGAATTTGATTTTAATAGTGAATATGATTTGGAAAATTTAAGTTCAGGTATTTTTGTAAAAAGAAAATTAAAAAAAAAATTAAAAAAAGAAACTAAAAAAGGGGCAGAGGAAGCTTCAAAACTTTTAAAAGACATTAAAAAATATTCAACACATCCAGAATTTGATTTAGATGAAGAATTCTTAAAGAAAGAAGAAAATAAATTAAAAAATACTACTTCCAATGAAATGAAAAAAGAAGAAATGAAATTAAATCCCGAATATACAAAATCCCTAGAAATCCCTGAAGTTTCAGAAAAAGGCCCAAATAAACCAGGAATTTATAATTATAATAATAACATAATGGTAATAGTAGACTTTAGATTTGAAGATAATATAGCAATTCGTTCAAAAAGAAATCTTGCAAGAGCAAAAGCAGTTAACAATGCAATAAATGTGTTAAAAAATTTTGCAGATGCAAAAGATAGAAAAGAAAAACCAAACAAACAAAATGAAAAAATGGTTCTCAAATATGAAATTTTTAAACCTTATATAACAAAAAAAGGATACGAAAACATGATTCCAAAAAACAAAAATAAACAAGTATATCAAGCAAGAGTATTGTTCACAAAAGTAAGAGATAATTTCTTTCAAAATTTATTAGAAAAAATAATTGGTTATCATCCATTTACAAGAAAATTAAAAAACCAATATCTAGAACCAATAAAATTTGAACAAAATAAAGAAATCTTTGGACATATTTATGAAGGCAAAATAAATGGATATAATGTTAATTATTTTGAAAATGAAAACAAGAATGTTTATAGTTTATCCTTAGAAAAAGAAGATTCACTAATAATAATGAGAGACAAAAATAAACAATCATCAATAATTCCAGAAAAAAATAATTATTCTAAAAAACTTGAAGATAGAATAGAAAAAGTAGAAATAATAAAAAATGGAAAAAAACAAGAAAAAAATCGGAGAACAGACATAGATAAATATTCTGAAATATATAATAAAATGAGAGAGAAAATAAGAACAAAGATAAAAAAATGATTTCACTCATTAATATAGACAAAGACTTATAAAATAAAAAAATATAAATAAATCATGTTATCAAAAGAGCCAATTAATTTAGATGATGTTTCTGATGAAAATATTGACAAAGAAATTCTTAGACTTGGAGTAATTGCAGAGCTGGATGCAATAAATCTCTATGAACAACTTGCAGCAAAAGCAAAATGCCCAAAAGTAAAAAAAGTTATGTTAGAAGTTGCTAAAGAAGAAAAAGAACATGTTGGAGAGTTTCAAACAATGCTTTTTGAAAAAGATAAAGAACAAGTTGAAGAATTTGAAGAAGGTAAAAAAGAAGTTCAAGAAATGAATTCTAAAGAATAAAAAATGGAACAAACATTAAAAAATTTAGTAAAAGCCTTTATTGGTGAAAGTCAGGCAAGAAACAGATATACCTTTTATGCTAAAATAGCTAAAAAAGAAGGACACCCCCAAATATCTGAAATTTTTTTAGAAACAGCAGAACAAGAAAAAACACATGCAAAAAGATTATTTGAACATATTCAAGAATTAAAAGAAAAATTAGGGAAATCAAAAGACGAAGAAATAGAAGTTGAAGCATCTTGCCCTTCTTCTTACGGAAATACATTAGAAAATCTTCAAGCTGCAATAAATGGAGAACAATATGAAAACACTAAAATGTATCCTGAATTTTACCAAATTGCAGAAGAAGAAGGACTCCCCCATATTGCAATAAGATTAAAATCAATCGCCCTTGCAGAAGTTCATCACGAAGAAAGATACAAAAAATTACTAAAACAATTAAAACAGGGAACTCTTTACAAAAAAGATAAAGAAATAGGGTGGGTATGTTCTGAATGTGGTTATACTCATAAAGGAAAACAACCTCCTGAAAAATGTCCTTCTTGTAATCATCCAAAAGAATATTTTAAAACAAAGTGTGAGGAATATTAAT
>CAYWWB010000042.1:0-3603 GCA_964462045.1 Candidatus Woesearchaeota archaeon
AGCCTCTTTTTTAAGAGGCTTTATTTTTTTTATTTTGTTTTAAATTCAACAACATCCAAATCTTTTACTTTATGTTTTAATCCTACTTTTTGATTTGAAAATTTTGAAGAAGGTCCGGTTATTCTTGTTTCTTTTATTTGTTGAGAGAAACCTTTGAATATTTTTTCAGCAATATCTTTTATTGTGCTATTCGGAGAAAGGATCATTGGTTTGTCTTCTTTTTTGTTTAAGTCTTTTCCAGGTTCTCTTGTATAAATTCTTATTTTATCAAAACTTTGAAATATTTTTGATTTTAGTTCTTCAATATTTTCTTTTGTTTTACAAGAAATCAAAACAAAATCATATTTTTTGTATTTTGAATTTAATGTTGCTATTAGTTTTCTTTTTTCTTTATCATTTAGTTTATCTGTTTTATTAAACACAATTATTTTTTTTCCAAGAGTGTTTATTTTTTCTAGAATTTCATTTAAATTTTCTAAAGATTCTATTATTAATAGGTTTGTATCTGCATTATATGCAACACCTTTATCATAATAATCTGATTCAATTGCAGGAATTTCTATTAATTGAATATTGCACCCTGAAATTTGAAGGGTTCCTATAATTGGTTCTTTTGTTGTGAAATCGTAGTCTGCTATTTTTGGTTTTGCATTTGTTAGAATCTCTAATAAAGAAGATTTTCCAGAATTTGTTTTTCCAATAATTACTGCTTGCATGTCTTGTTTTCTTATTCCTACTTTAGAAGATTTTCCTGATTTTTTTCTTTTTTCTATTTGTGATTCTAATTTCTTTCTTCTTGTTGTTAGTTGTTGTCTTAAATTTTCAGCTCCCTTGTGGGTTGGAGCATGAGAAATCATTTTATTTAATGAAATAAGCTGGTCTTCAGGATTTGAAGATTCGTGAAATTCTTTTTCTGCTTTAGTATATTCTGGATCATTAACATTAATAGGCATTTTATATTTTAAAAAACAACTATTCTTTTAAAGTTTTTATTTTTTTAACGATTATGAAAAAGCCAGTAGCTGTTATTGAAAGTCCTTATGCTTCAAGAAATGGAAGAGAGTTATTAAATAATATAAATTATGCTAGGGCTTGTATGAAAGATTCTTTTGAAAGAGGGGAGATTCCTTTTGCTTCACATTTACTCTATACTCAACCAGGTATTCTTGATGATAGTATTAAAGAAGAAAGAAATAAAGGAATTGAGGTAGGTTTTTATTTAACAGACAAAATTGCTAATGTAATTGCAGTTTATACAGATTTGGGAATTACAGAAGGGATGAAAAAAGGGATTATTAATTGGAATGAAAAGGGAAAGAATTTGGAATATCGAACTCTCGGAGAGAGATGGTTGGAAGAATTTACTGAGATGGCTAAAAGACATTCACATTCCAGAATATGGGGTTTGGATATGTAAAATTTAAAACTACTTCTTTCTTTTTGGTGATATGGATAAAAAAATAACAAGAGAATTTTTTAATAGAAAAGCAGATATTGTTGCAAGAGATTTATTAGGAAAGGTTTTAGTTAGAAAAATAAATGGGAAAATTTACAAAGGAAAAATTGTTGAGACTGAAGCTTATTTTTCTGAAGAGGATCCTGCATCAAGAGCTAGTAAAGGAAAAACAAAAATAAGTGAAATGATGTGGGAGTCTCCTGGGAAAATTCTGATTTATAATGTTCATATGTATAAGATGTTTAATTTTGTTACAGACAAGAAAGGAAAGGCATCTGCTGTGCTGATTAGGGCAATTGAACCATTAAATTTTTCAGAAAGGTGTTCTGGACCTGGACTTTTGACAAGCTCTTTAGGAATAAATAAAGAAGACTTTCATGGAAAAGATTTATTTGAAATAGATGAGATTAAATTAGAATTTTCTCAAGAAAAAAATTTTCAAATACAAGAAGCTTATAGAGTTGGAGTCACAAAAGACTTGCCTGAAAAATATAGGTTTTATATTAAAGGGAATAAATTTATTAGTAGAAAATGAATAAACAACAATTAATTGAAAAAGTTAAAGAAAGAAAGGAATTTTCTCAATTACCTGAAGAAGATATTAATAAGATTTTTGAAAAGTTTAATAATGAAAAGTATTCAGATGAAGAGAAAGTAAAGAAAACACGGGATTTATTAAGGAAAGTTTTTTCAGGAACATTAAGTCAAAAAATTCTTTCAAGTAAAATTTTAAATAAAAAAAATCCAGATGAAATATTAAAGAAACATCTTTCTACAAGAGAAAGATTTGGTTTTTACGAGGAAGTTTATTCTAGAATTTTGAAAGGTTTTGAAAATAAAAAAATTTCAGTAATTGACTTGGGTTGCGGAATTAATGGTTTGAGTTATAACAAATTTCCTAAAGAATTTGATATTAATTATGTTGGAATTGAGGCTGTTGGACAATTAGTTGAATTAATGAATGAATATTTTAAATCCCAAGATATTTTTAAAAAAGCTAAGGCGTTCCATAAAAGTTTGTTTGATTTGGAAAACATAGAAAATATTGTTTCTAGTTCTGAAAAACCAAGAATTGTTTTTTTGTTCAAGGTTTTAGATTCTTTGGAGATGGTTGAATGGGATTATTCTAAAAAATTATTAAATGAATTTAAGAAATTAGATATTGAAAGATTTGTTATTAGTTTTGCTACTGAAAGTTATATTAAAAGAACAAGATTTAAGGTAAATAGGAATTGGATTTTAGATTTTATTAAAGAGAATTTTTCTATAAAAGAGGATTTTGAATTGGGCGGAGAAAGATATCTTATTATTGAATAATCTCCTTTTAGTTTTAAATTTAAATTAATTTCATACATAATAAGTAATTTTTCATACATAATAGGTTATTTTGTTTAATTTTTTTCATACATAATAAGTAATTATGGAGAAGATTTAAAAAGGCTTTTTCATACAAAATAAGTATGGTAAGGCGTCAGTTAGTATTAACTCTAGTTAGAAATTTCTCTGTTAAATCATATTCTAAATTTTTATTTTCAAATAAATTGCTAACAGGATATTTTGACGCCTTACTTTTTCCTGTTAGCAATTATTTCTTTTTTCATAGTTTTCACAGAAAACATAAGACACCAGTCAGAAAATCAGACGCCTTACCATTGGCTGGTGTTTCATATTCTACAGGAGCTGCCTATCACAGACGCCTTACCATACCGGGCAGCTCCTTTAGAGAAAGGAGGAAAATAAATGGTTGATTTTGAAAAGAGAAAAGATGACTTAGTTAGAAAGATTGAATTAACAAAAAAGTATAAACAAAAATTAATTAATTATGTTCAAGAACTTAAAAACAAAAGAGCAAAAGAAGAAATTCAAGAAGATGAATTTTATGAAAAACTTAGAAATTTCTTAAAAGGAAAAAGTGTTTCTGAATGGATTAAGTATTATGACGAGTGTATTGAAGTTTATGAAAAACATTTAAATTATTACAGAAATCTTTCTCAGAAAAAATACAAACCCCTTCCACAAGCAAAACCTTTGAAAAAGAAAAAAGAGATTCCTGCGAAAAACATACTTTTATTATTTTTAGGTTTGGCTTTTTTTGGTTTTTTATTTATTGTAATGATTAATAATGGAACTTTGACTGGTTTTGCTTC
>CAYWWB010000043.1:0-3388 GCA_964462045.1 Candidatus Woesearchaeota archaeon
TTTTTAGTGCAACGATGCCGAAGGCAAAAAATCAAAGTTTTTGAGAATGCCGTTTCATATGATTTTGAAATAATATTTTTTGGGTGGGCTATGTATTAGAGAGACGCGCGCTTTTTTGCTTCTTTTTTCTCAAAAAAGAAGTTTTATATACAAAAGAAATTCTTTAAATAAATAAGATGGAAATAAAAATGGAGAATTTCAAAAGAAACATTTTATTGAATTATATTTTTATCTTTTTCACTTCAATGGGCTTTTTTGGAACTATTGATATTTTATTTTATAAAAATTTTAGTTTAACCTTTTCTCAAATTGCTTTAATTGGTTCAGTTTTGTCCGCTTCAATTTTGATATTCGAGATTCCTACAGGAGCTTTTGCAGATATGATTGGAAGAAAGTGGAGTATTGTGATTGCGCAAATACTTTTTGTCGCACAATTTATTATCTTAGCAGTATCAAATGATTTTTATGGATTTTTATTTGCCTCATTTATTTTTGGGCTCGCTTTTGCATTTATCTCTGGCTCAAGACAAGCATTAGTTTATGATACATTAAAGGAAGTGAATAAAACAAAATTACATACGAAAATTACGAGTTATGAGCATGTAATTTTTGCCTCTGTAGGAATAATCGGGGCATTTTTTGGTCCAAGATTATTTGAGTTAAATGTTTATTATCCAATTTATATTTCAATCTTTGTTTATGTTGTTAGTGTATTTGTTTCTTTATTCTTTATTGAGCCTACAAACTTTGAAAAAAGTGTTTCTTTAAAAAGGTCTTATTTGCAAATTACAAACTCTTTCAAAAGAACAATAAAATCAGGGAGATTATTATGGCTTGTCCTTTTCACAATAATATCTACAATTGGATTTAGAGTCTTCATTAATATAACTCACCAACCTTACTTGATCAATATTGGATTTAGCTTAAAGGAATTATCTTATCTGTTTGTTGTAAGCTCAATTATCAGTTCTCTTGCGGGATTAGGATATGCAAAATTTGAAAAAATCATGGGAGAAGATAAATCCTTATGGTTCATTATATTGATGCAATCTTTAATTTTTGGGATGATTGGATTTTTCGCATTCAAATTTAATGGAATATTTTTTATATTATTTGGTTCATTGCGAGGATTCATCGGCATGGTCATGAATCATTATACTAATGAACATTTGGAATCAAAAGAAAGGGCAACTGTTTTATCAATTAGTAGTTTTATGAATAGTTTATTTGCAGTTGTTTTCTTATATTTAATTGGTATTTTAATTGATAAAAGTTCTATAACTTTTGCACATTTGATTGTTGGTGGAGTTGTGACTTTGTTTGGAATAATTTTGTTGGCAACAAAAAAGAAATGGAAGGATAAGCCAATAATAAAAATAAAATAAGAAAAATTTGGGCGAAGCTTTTTATCCTTGGTTATGTGAAATTTGTAAAATTTCATTTCGGTTTTCGTTGGTCGGATAAAAGAAGTTTTTCTGCTAAAAATCTTTGATTTTTAGTTATCTAATTTTTTGACAGAAAAATTGGGCGCGCTTCTTTGGGTGGGACTTATCAATTAGGGATTTAAATTTTTAGCAGAAGAAAAAATTCGATTTAACATCGGGCTTAAGGAGAGTTTCGACCAATGGGAGAAATTCGGGCGGAGTCTGCAAGACGGAGCTCTTTAAGCCCTGTTCATTTTCCCGAGCGTAATGAAATGGAGCGAGAGCCTGCAAGGAGTGGCACGAGCGGAACGACTGTAAGGAGTGACCTCGTGAGTTTCCAATCTCCGAAAATTCTTTGATATCGTAGTTGCTGAAAATTGTATTTAAAATTGTCGTTGGGGGTGGAAAGAGCGCGCTTTCTTTTTTTCCTAAAAAAGAAAATGAGGATTTCCGAAAAGTTTGCGATATATTTATAAATATCAAATAATCTCTTATAGTTATGAGAAATAAAAGTATGAATTCAAGTTCTGTATCAAGCAGTTCTAGTTCGTACTAGATTCAAAACTTTTATAGGGTTTTGAAGTCTCAATTGTTCTTTAAAATTCTATAATCAGGAGATAAAAATGCTAAACATAAAATATATCCAAGAAAATCCAGAAATCGTTAAACATTCAGTAGAAGCGAGAGAATTAGATGTTGATGTAGATTTACTTTTGAAAAAATACGAAGATTGGAAAAAAGCAAAAAAGGATTTAGATGATTTGCGTAGAGAAAGAAATCTTTTTACTGAAAAAATTAATGAAGCAAGAAAGCAGAAAAAAGATTTTAAGAAATTCGTAGAGCAAAGTAAAGAGAATAATGTTAAACTGAAAGAAACAGAAGAAAAGTTTAACAAATTAGATGAAGAATACAATAATTTATTTTACAAAATTCCAAATACATTACATAAAAATGTTCCGATAAGTGATGTTGATAGGGTTGATTGGGAAAGTGATGTTAAGAAACCAAAATTTGATTTTAAACTAAAAAGAAATTGGGAGATTTTGTTAGATTTGGATTTAGCAGATTTTAAACGAGCAATTAAGGCTGCAGGAGGTAGGGGTTGGATGTTAAAGGGAGATGCTGCCCGACTTAATCGAGCAATTACAAATTTCATTCTTGACTTTTGGAGAAAGAAAGGTTATTTTGAGTTAATTCCGCCATATTATGTAAATGAAGAAAATCTTTACATAACCGGACATTATCCTGGCGGAGAAAAAGAAGTCTATAAAACTGAAGATGGAAAAGTTTTTGTTGGAACTGGAGAAATTTCAGTTTTAGCAATTTTCAAAGATGATTTATTCAATAAAAAAGAATTGCCTAAAAAATTTATGTGTTATACTCCTTGCTATCGTAGAGAAGCAGGAAATCACGCTGACGATAAAGGACTTTATAGAACACATCAATTTGATAAAGTAGAACTTACGCATATTACGACGCCAGAAGATGAAGAAAAAGAATATAATCAAATTTTTGAAGATTTAAAAGAACTCTATAAAACTTTAGAACTTCCTCACAGAATTATAACACACAGAGCAAATGATATGCCAAATAAAGCAATAATCGAAAAAGACATAGAAATTTTTATGACTGCCGAGGAAAGATGGGGAGAAGCTGGCAGTATCGGAATGACTGCAAGTTTTCAAGCAAGACGAGGAAATATAAAATTTGTTGGCGAGGGAAAAGAAGAATTTGCACATACAATTTATGCAACTGGCGGAGTGGCAAACAGAATTTTAATTGCCATCTTAAATAATTTTCAACAAAAAGATGGCAGTGTGAAAATTCCAAAGGTTTTAGTTCCATATATGGGCGGAATTGATACGCTAAAAATAAAATAATTTTGCGAAGCAAAACTAAATGCCCAAGGGACTAAGGAAATCCCCATATAAATTCAAAAACGAAGTTTTTGCTATCTAGTTTTC
>CAYWWB010000044.1:0-3314 GCA_964462045.1 Candidatus Woesearchaeota archaeon
TTTTAGAAAAAATTAAAAAAACAGTTAAAAAACTTAGGAGTTTTAGTCCGTTTTAAATAAATAAGGAGGTAGAAAAATGACAGAATTTAGAAAAGAAGAAACATGTGTTTGTTGTGAAGATAAATGTAATGAATGCGATTGTGAAGAATTAGAAAAAGAAATAAATGAAGAAAAAGACACAGGAATTTTTGAATAAAATGGAAGAGGATAAAAATTGTTGCAATAACAAAGAAATAGTGAAAAAAGGTTATTCGAAAATAGCTTCTGATAATTCAGGTTGTTGTAGCTGTCAGTGTGGAACCAATGATAACAGCGAGGAAATAGCAAGGCAAGTAGGATATTCTAAAGAGGAAACTGAAAAATATTCAGATGCTAATATGGGGTTGGGCTGTGGAAATCCTGTTGCATTATCAAAAATAAACCCTGGTGATGTTGTTGTGGATTTGGGTTGTGGAGGAGGTTTTGATAGTTTTCTTGCTTCGGAAAAAGTTGGAGAGAAAGGAAAAGTTATAGGAATTGATATGACAAAAGAAATGATTGATAAAGCAAGAAAAAATGCAGAGAAAAACAATATAGAAAATGTTGAATTCAGTTTAGGAGAGATAGAAAGTTTGCCTTTAGAAGACAATTCAGTTGATAAAATAATAAGTAATTGTGTTATAAATCTTTCAGAAGACAGGGACAAAGTTTTTTCTGAAGCATACAGGGTTTTGAAACCAGGAGGAGCCACTTATGTTTCAGATATTGTCTTATTGGAACCTTTAACAGAAGAACAAAAAAATGACGAGAATTTACTTGTGGGTTGTGTTGCAGGAGCATTGCTTAAAAAAGACTATATACAAAAAATAAAGAATGCAGGATTTGAAGTTAATATTTTGGGAGAAGATAAAGAAATAAGTAAAAAACAATATTCAGGAATTAAATTAGAAAGTTTAAAAATCGAGGCTGTAAAACTAAGTAATAAATAAAACGAAAAATAAATTTTCATCAGAGGCAAAAAAATTTCTTTTGAAATTTTTTAGTTATTTCGCTAAACGCGGAGGTTTATCAAAATAATGAAAATAACAAAAGACACAAAAATTTCAGAATTAATACAGGAAAAACCTGAAGCAGTTGGAACTTTATTTGAAGCTGGATTAGGTTGTGTTGGGTGTCCAATGGCTCAGATGGAAACAATTGAACAAGGATGTAAAGCTCATGGAATGTCTGATAAGGAAGTTGAAAAATTAGTTGAAGAATTAAATAAAAAGCCTAAGGGAAAACAATCGAAATGAGGAAAGAGAGAAGACATTTAAAAGGAAATAAATTATATAAAAAATGGTCAAAAACATATGATAAAGAACCAAATATCATCTTTTTTTTAGAAGAAAAAGAAACCAAAAAATTATTTGATTTTGAAAACAAAAAAATCCTTGACATTGGTTGTGGAACAGGAAGACATTCTATTAACTTAGGCAAAAAAAACAAAGTTACAGCTATAGATCCAAGTAAGGAGATGTTAAATATTGCTAAAGATAAAGCAAAAAATAAAAATCTTGAGATTAATTTTATTAATACTTCCTTTAAAAAATTTAAATCCAAAGAAAAATTTGATATTATTTTGGCAATGTTAGTTTTTGATCATGTAAAAAATCTTAAAGAAACAATCAAAAAAATATCTTCTTTGAGTAAAAGAAGAACAAAGGTTTTTATTATGAATGTTCCGCCGTATCAAATATATAAAAGGCAGGTAACTATTAAAAAATCAATAAACCAAGAGTACCATCCTTTAGAAGAATATTTAAATTTATTTAGAAAAGAAGGCTTTGAATTAGAAAATTATAAAGAATTAATATTTGAAAAGAAATACTTGAAAAAATTTAAGGAATTTAATAATCAACTAAATGAACCTGTTGCAGTCATTATGGGGTTTGTTAAAAGAAAATGAAAATAAGAAAAGCTAAAAGAAAAGAACTGAAAGATATTGGAAAGTTAATGTTAAATGAGTTTTCAAAACCTCCTTTTAATGAGAAAGCTTCAATGAAAGATGTTACCAAGAGTCTGGAGTTTTATTTCAAAAAAGCTGAGATTTATGTTGCTGTTGAAGTAGATAAAATCACAGGAGTTTTAGTTTTTCAGACAGAAAGGTGGTGGGAAGGACCTGTTGTTATAATACAGGATTTAGCAGTAAAGCAGGAATTTCAAAATAAAGAGATTGGAAAACAACTTATACAATTTTTAGAAAAATATTCAAAGAATAAAAAAATAAAGAAAATCAATTTTGAAACAAACAGAAAATCAAAAGCAATAGATTTCTATAAGAAATTAGGTTACAAAATAAATAAAGACAGGATTTCTATGGAGAAGGAAATAAGATGAAATTTAAAATCAGTTCTAAAGAAGAAGCAAAAGAAGTCAGACATTTAGTGGAAAATCTAGCCGGAGATTTTATTCTCATATCTTCACTTAGAGAGAAATATCAAAAATTATCAGAAAAAGAATTTTATTCGGAAATTAAAAAAATTCATAAAAAAAACAAAAAAGAATTTGATAGGACAAGAGAAACTTATGAAAATATTTGGAATAAAAATAAGAAAAAATATCTTCAAGAACTAGAAAAGATTTTTGGGCATTCAATAAAAGACAATAAAACAGGATATATTGTCCCGTCTCTCTGGATAAATATTGCGGATGTAATAAAAAGGAAAAACGCTTTTTTTGTTGCAAGTGAAAAACAAATAGTTCCTTTAGACTTTATAATTTTTCATGAGTTTACACATCTTCATTATTCAGATGAACTAACAAAGTTGAAATTATATGAAGCAGGAGAATCTCCTTTAATGGAAGGCGTTGCCCATTTGATCCTATTCAAATCTCCGCTTAAAAAACTATTTAAGGAAGTAACTTACGAGGATATTTCCTTTGTTCAAGAAAATCAGGAATTCATGAAAGAATTAGAATCTATTTGGGAAAATAGAAAAGATTTCAAATCATTTTTAGAAAAAGCAATTAAAATCCAAAGAAAAATGGGAAGTGAAGTAAAAATCTGTAGAAATGAAATACGCAAACAAAACTAAAAAAGATATGGAGAAATAAGATGACTTCGGGATATTCAAAAAAAGTAATTGAACATTTTACAAATCCAAAAAACATGGGAGAAATGGAAAATCCTGACGGAGTAGGGGAAATCGGAAACCCTTCCTGTGGGGATGTTATGCATGTTTATATTAAAGTTAAAGATAATAAAATAAAAGATATAAAATTCCAGACCTTTGGTTGCGCTGCTGCTATTGCTTCAAGTTCTATGACTACTGAAATTGCTAAAGGCAAAACTT
>CAYWWB010000045.1:0-2878 GCA_964462045.1 Candidatus Woesearchaeota archaeon
ATTCACTCAGATTAATCCTCGTGGAGATGATTGGGAATTTGGGATGTTGGATGAATTAGAGTATAGAGAATAAAATGGGAGAAGTAAATGTCACAATTTCTTTTGATGATAATTATTGTAAACATGCTGCCTCATTAATTTTTTCTATTTTAGATAATGCAAGTAAGGAAGATTTTTACAATCTCTATATATTTTACTCTGAAGAAAATTTAAGCAAGGAAAGTAGAGAAAAACTGAAGAAATTATTTAAGGATTATAATTGTAAATTGATTTTCAAAGAAGTAAAGGGAAAAGAGATAAAATTTTCTAGCTTATTTAAAAAATACCTTTCGAAGATAGGTAGTATTGCTACACTATATAGATTAATTTCATTTAATAAAATTCCAAAAAAAAGGGTTGTTTATTTGGATATAGATGTCATTGTAAAAGACGATTTGAAAAAATTATATAACCAAACTCTTGAACAGAAAACAGTAGGAGCAATAGATGAATATATAATTGGTTTAAGTAAAGAAAGGGAATATTTCAATGCAGGAATTTTATTGGTTGATTTAGAAAAATGGAGAAAAAATAATTATACAAAAAAATGTTTGGAATTGATAAAAAAGAAAAAAGGAGATTTTTTACATGGAGACCAAGGAGTCCTAAATGAGGTTTTCGAAAACAAATGGAAACATCTTCCCTTGAGGTTTAATAGACAAAAAATATTATTTGAATACTCTCCTAAAGATTTAGGGATTTCTAAAGAAAGATATAAAGAATTACTAAAAAATCCTGCTATTATTCATTACACAGGTCCAATTAAACCATGGCATTTTAAGTATGTATTTCCTGATAAAAAAGATTACATAAAAAATCTGGATAAAACCTCTTGGAAAGGAGAAATAAATAAAGACTTTTCATTAAAAACACTTATTTTTTATATACTAAGATGGATTGTATATAAACTTAAATTAAGAAAATTTCTGGAAAAAAACAATCTTGCTTTATTGTCAAAAAAACTTAGATAATCAGAATTTGTAACCGAACATCTCAATGTCTTTCTTGTAAATTTCATCCACTATCCTTTTTGTCTCCCCGTCATAGTATTTTTTATAGTTCCTGTCATTTCTGCTCTTCCTGGAATGAGATAATTTGGGAGGATTTTCAATTCCTATCTTCTTCATTACTTTTTTATAGTCTTGGTTCAAATTTTCAAATCTTCCAACCCAATCAACCATCAACTTTCCGTTTTCATCCAAAATCCAATCTGTTTGAGGGTTTGCCTGACTTAAACCCCTTACATTATAGGGTCCCACTTTAGGTAGGGGGAATAGAGAGTCTATCCTTAAAATAGTGACTAATGCATTAAAGTATCTAGATAAAAAAGGGTATTTATACATAAACTCTATTCTTTTGGCTAGAGCAGAATCTCTCTTTTTCCACTTTTTATACAAAAGAAAAACAAATTTCTTAAATGACATCTTTTTTGACCTCTTAAGAAATCCCTTAAATGTTTTGGGAAACTCTTTCTTTCCATATTCCTTAAAATGATATAAAGAAACTAATCTATCATAGGGGTTCCTTACAAATGTGAACTTGAAAGCCTTATCAAAATATTCTTTAGTAATAATCCCTTTTTTCAATAAATAAGGAATACTTACATGTGAGAAAGTAACAAATCCTTTATTAGAAAATTCTGTAAAAGGCCTATGCCATCTTGTTCTCGGACTTGTTAAAATCGGACAATCGTATTTATCCAATACTTTGTGTATGCTAGTTCCTCCGGTCTTAGGTATCCAAAAAAATAAAACATTCTTTTTCATATTTTAAAAAACTGGATATGTTTTATAAATATTTCCAAGAGAAAAACATAAATGTTAAAAAAGTATTTAGTTTAGTATGAAAATGGAAAAAATAATTAAGAAGCTAATGAAAAAATTTAAGCAAATTAAATTATTATATCGTCCTTATCTAATCTATAAACCATATAAAATAATTGAAAGAAAATATATCCGTATTCCTCTCTATGCTGTAGTTTATGATGATATTAACCTAATATTTTACAGAATTCCAAAAAATGCGGGAACTTCAATTACAAAAATGCTTTCTAAAATATCCGGAGAAGAAAGTTATAAAAAAAGGTCAATCCCTCCAGAAAAAATAAAGGAATATTTCTCTTTTACTATAGTAAGAAATCCTTATGACAGAGTTGTTTCTTTTTATGAAGATAAAATGAGAAAGCCTTGTGAGCCTGGAGTTGTTACAACAGATTTTAGATTACATGAAGATATGCCTTTCAAAGATTTTGTTAAGATTTTATCAAAAAGAAAAGATAAAAATTTAGACAGGCACTTTAGATCACAGAGTTATTTTTTAGAAAATAGAAAGATAGATTTTATCGCAAGATTTGAGAATCTAAAAGAAGATTATAAAAAAATTATGAAAAAGGCAAGAGTGAAAAATCCCCCTGAACTACCCCATAAGAGAAAATCTAAAAGAAAAAAAGATTACAGGGATTATTATGATGAAGAAACTAAAAAATTAGTTCAGGAAAGATATAAAAGAGATCTTGAATTATTTGATTATAAGTTCTAAGATTCATAATCGAACCTGGAAAATAAAATGAAACCAATACTAAAAAAACTAAGAGAAAATCCAGAATTGTATAGTAGATTGAAAAAAATTTATGGAAAGACTATTGGAATGTATAAGTTAAAAGAACTTTATGCTAAAAAAATAGGTTTTTTTAATGGAAAGAAAAGAGTTAAGTTGTTAGAAAAAGAAGAAGCAGAAAAACAGATTTCTGAAAAAATAAAATCAGGGAAACCATTTATGTTAGGAAGGTTTGGAAGCACTGAATTCAGGAACCTGACACAAGAAGGACAATTTGACTTGC
>CAYWWB010000046.1:0-2203 GCA_964462045.1 Candidatus Woesearchaeota archaeon
AGTTTTTTCTTATTTTCTTTTTTATAATTTTTAATAAACTCCTTTAAAGTAAAATCTATTTTTTGTTTTGCATAAATTTTATTATTTTTTTCAAAGGTATTTTTATGTTTTTCTTTAAATTTTTTTACATTTTCTTTGTCTTTTTTCATTGGGCCTTTAAAAATTATTTCTTTTTTTGGTTTTGAAACTATGAAATATCTTGCTTTCTTTTTATTATCATAATTAAATCCAGAATCAATTATTTCGAAATATTGTGTTATTTCTTCTAATAAATGTTTATAAAATTTGAATAATTTACCTCCTGCAACCTCTCCCGGAGTTTTATTTGTTTTTGTTTCTAATAAAGTAAAATTATGATTGCTTTTTTCTGCTTGCAATTTTATTTTTGAAATATCCTTTTTTTGGCTCCTGAAATACCCTATAGAAGGGTTTTTTAGAAATTCTTTTGCTTTTTCTTGAAATTTTTCATAAGTTTCTTTTGACAATGCAGCTAAAATATTTCTTTGTTTGAAAGTAGGATCAACACAAATTACTGGAGACTCTAATTTTGAAGAATTCAAATTCATTAAAACTTCTTTTTTAGATTTAAATTGTTTTTCTATATCCAAAACTAATTTTTCTTTTCTTTTTTTAGAAAGTTCTCTTAAAAACTTTTCAAATGTTTTGTAATATGAAATCAATACTTCTAAAGCATAGCCTGAAAAACCATTAATATAAGATTCAGCTCCGTAACAACCAATTGATTGACAAAATGCTTTTGCAAGTTTTATTTGTTCTGGTGTCTTTTTTAATTTTACTTTTTTATTTATGTATTTTACATGAGCATAAGACAAATCAGTTGTATTTTCTGCTTGTTCTGGTGAATTTATTTTTTTAACAGGAACTATCTCTAAAAAGAAATTATTTTTTACTTTTATTCTATAATAATCTCTTGAGCCATGAATTATTTTAATTTTCCCCATAGGTTTTAGTATTTTTTTTAAAATTTCTGAAATATTTTTATATTTTTTATCAAATCTAACAAAAACATCTGCATCATAAATTTCTTTTTTTACTAGTGTTTTTTTTGCAAAACTTCCCCCAAGAAAAACTTCTGCATTTATATTTTTAGAAGAAATTTTTTTATTTAATTTTTTTAAAAAAGAATTTAGAATAGAATTCATTTCCTTTAATTCTGTTTCAGAAGGATTTATTTCTTCTAATGCTTTGTCTAAGATATTATTTAATTTTTTACTCATTTTTGTTTTTCTTGTTTTTGTTAAAAGTAGAAGCCAAATCAATTATATATTTTCCTTCTTCAAATTTATAAATTAAAGGCCTTTTTTTATTGAATAAATTTACTACATCTAATTCAAATTTTCCTTCTCCTGTTGCTCTTACTGATTCTAAATCCAAAATAACTGGTTGCTCTTCATCAGTTATCCCTGCCATTTCCCTTATATCTTTTTCAATTGTTTCTTTTTCTTCATCAGGAACTTGTAAAGGGGGGCTTTCTTTTACTTTTTCAAGTTGATCATCCCTAATATAAAAGAAAAATTTTCCTCCGCAACTATTACATCCTTCTATAAGTTCCTTACTTCCTACATCTATAATCTTTGAACATTTAACGCATTGGTGTGGCATATATAATAAAATTTAAGCTTATTAATAAAACTAACTATCCGAAGAATATTTAAATGCCTATTCATAAATAAAAATATGGCTGAGAAAGAGGACGTATTTTCAAGTAAGATAAAGTATGATGGGTATTTCAAATTTTCAGATTTCTATAAGTTTTGTTACGAATGGTTAGCAGATGAAGAAGGATTTAGTGTGGAAGAAGAAAAATATGTTGAAAAAGTAAAAGGAAATTCTAAAGATCTTGAAATTGAATGGTCTGGAAAAAGAAAAGTTACAGATTATTTTAGAGACAAAATAAAAGTTAAATTTAGGATTTTGGGATTAACTGAAGTTGAAGTGAATAAAGCAGGTACAAAAGTAAAAACAAACAAAGGTTCTGTGGAAATTAGTATGAAAGGGACTGTAGAAAGAGATTATAAAGGTAAATTTGAGACAAGTGCATCTAAAAAAATGTGGAGAGGAATTTATGAAAAATTTGTGATTTCTTCAAGAATAGAACAAATTGAGGATAAATTAATAGGTACTTGTGATGAATTCTTATCTCAGGCTAAAGCTTATCTTGATTTAGAGGGTAAGAAATAAT
>CAYWWB010000047.1:0-2150 GCA_964462045.1 Candidatus Woesearchaeota archaeon
TCTATAGTATCTATAGAAGATATAGTTTATATAGTTTTTGGTTTAAAACCAACGATACTGCATATAAAACGTTGCGAATAGAAGCAGGAATTTTGAATTTCCCAGAAAGATAATTAGAGGAAGGAGTTTGGTTTTAGAAGAAAGTAAGCAATGTTTTATTATGCATTGTTAGGCACTTTTTATTATTGTTCTTCTTTCTTTGGTTTGTTTTTATTTAATTAATCTGGGAATAATCCCTCCTTTTTTATTAAAATCTAATTTATAGTATGAAAAATTGAGATTAATTATCTCTGAATATTTTAATGTAAAATTATGCCCAGGAATATTATGATATTTTGATTTTTTGTTAGAACAATCATCCCGAAGGTATCTCCTTCTAACATTTTTTAATGTTAATGTGTCTAATCCAGATTCACCAGATAATTCATAATTTAAAAAAATTCCTTCATAAATAATGCTCCCTTCATTTGTTTCAATTAATGCATCAATAAAAATAATGTCTATTTCTTTTTGATTTTCCTCCAAATCATATGCTGTACCGGGAAAATCAAAAAACTCTCCTGTAAGAATATAATGCCATCTGTTTTTAAATCTGAATAAGTTGAGTCTCCTGTCAAGCTTATATTGTCTTACTATTTTCCTTAGAAAATAACCTGATAATGATGAAAATATTAACAGAGTTACATGATATAAAAGTATATTAAATGTGTTGTTTTGTATGTTTTTAAATAATAAGGGGGTTGTTTTTTTAGAGACAAGACACCCCATTATTGCAAGGTCAATTTTGTAACCAAAAATCTGGATCACATAGAACCAAATAGATTGCATTATCAAACAAGGAATTAATGAATCTAAGAACACCCCTATAATTGTTTCTTTGAAATATTCATTTGAAAATTGTTTAGAGAAATAGAAACGTCTAAAGAAAATACCCGGTAATAAAAAAACAAATATTAAAAAAGTTGAAAGAGCAAGATTCATCCATTAAATTTTTGAAACTTTATCTATAGTGTTTTGAGATGGAATAAAGGGTTTTGATTCTCCTTTTCTCTCAGCGTAAATTGCTTCTGTAAGTTTTCTACTATCTTCATTACTATTTATTATTGTACGTCCAAGCTTGCTCATAAGAGGGATATCAGCACCGAAGTCTCTATGTCTTACACACCATTTATTATACCATTCAGGATTTTTTGAAAGTTGATATAAACCTGTTTCTTTGTTGTTATTAAAATCATTATTTTCCATACTTCTATATTTTTTATTAAATACCCTGTAAACTAAATCATACCATGCCATATCTTTTTTAAGATTCTGGCATTTAAATTATTTTCTGTTTATGTTTACGCCTTCATTAATAAAACGTTTCACAAATATAATTATTCCTGAAATTTAACAAAACTTTTTGATTGTTCATAAAGATAAAAATAATTTTTGATTTCTCCTCGTTTTATTGTATATTTCTGTTTGATTGTCTAACTTAAAAAAGGAGGTTGTCATGTCTGACTACATCAAAGACATTAAAAAAGAAAAATGGGATGTGGTTGAGGGACATCCTATTAGAGAGCTTTCAGATGAAAAATGGGTTCCAGGCACAAGAAAAAGTATTGGGGACATCCACACAACGGTTGATATTGATCCTAATAGCCCTACTTTTGGAGAGCCTCACACTACTTTAAGGGTTCCAGAAGAAAAAGACACTCATTTTTAAATCACTCATATTTTGAGAATGTTTCTTTAAAATCTTCTTGATTTGATATCGCATCAATCCCATAAACAAATTCTTCCCAAGAAGATTGTATTTCTGGAGCTTTAAGAAGGAAGTTAAGCCCATCAGAACAAAGAGAATTTTCTATTTCATCTTTGAGTTTTTTAAACTCGTTTTTTGAATAAATTTGTTCTGTGGGTTTTTCTTTTTCCCTCATCAAGATTAATTTAATCTTTTTCACTTTTTTTCTCCGTAAATAGTTTATAATTTCATTGGAAATATCTTGAGGAAAGAAATTTTCAAGTTTTAGATATGTTTTTTCTTCTCCCATACACCCCCAAACAAACTCAAATTAATTAATCTTTCTGTTTTAAGACAGGCGGGTTTGGAGTATAAATTGTGCCTAACTTAATTGTATAAACTGCGTTTTAATGCAGTTTTATAC
>CAYWWB010000048.1:0-1541 GCA_964462045.1 Candidatus Woesearchaeota archaeon
AAAAAACAATCTCTAACAGAAAAAACAGTTAAGAATTCTATGTATAATTTTACAGGAACAATTATTTCTCGAGCAGGGGGTTTGATTTTTACTATTATTCTGGCAAGGATGTTACTTCCAGAATTATTTGGTATTTATTCTTTGGTTTTATCTATTATTGGAATTTTCATGGTTTTTACAGATTTAGGAATTAGTAACACTTTAGTTAGATATGTTTCTGATGCATTAGGAAAAGGAAAAAAAGCCAAGGCTTCAGCATATATAAATTATTTAATTAAATTTAGATTTTATTTAATAACTGGAGTTATATTCATAATAATTGTTTTTGGAAAAATAATATCAAATAATATTTTTCAAAAACCAGTAATTTTTGTTCCTTTAATGTTTGCATGTTTGTATCTTTTAATGAAAGTTCTTTTTGGATTTTTTAGGTCTATGTTTAATGCAGTTCAGAATTTGAAAAAAATTGCAATCATGGAATTTCTTTTCCAGATTTCAAGAATAGGTTTAGTAGTTTTAGCAATTTATATCATATCAGAAGAAAACCTTGTTTCAGGGGTTTTTGTTTCTTTAGCTTTAGCTTTGTTTTTTACCTCTTTATGTGCTTTTATTAAAACAGATAAAAAATTATTATTTAATAAAGATTCTTCAAAAGAAAATGTTGATAAAAAAAGAATTTTGAGTTATCTGGGTTTTGTTAGTTTAGTGAGTATTTCAATGAAATTTTTTGGTTCTATTGATACTTTGATGTTAGGAAGAGCAGTTTCAGTAGAATATCTTGGTTTTTATAGGGCTGCTTTAAATTTAGCAACCTCAGTGGGAAGCTTATTTGGTTTTGGAGCAGTATTCTTACCAATATTTACACAATTACAGGGAAATAGATTTGAAAGAGGGTTTAAAAAAGCATTCAAATCAATTGTTATTTTTACAATTCCCTCTGTTTTTGGAGCTTGGATTATTGCTAAATATTTTATTTTAGCTATTTATGGGAAAGAATATATTATTTCTGTAATTCCCTTTTATGCTCTGGCTTTTGTTATTTTTCTAATGCCTTTAATTTCCCTTTATTCAAGTTTTTTTCAAGCAAGAGAAAAACCAAAAATACTTACTAAAGCAGTTTTATTTTCTTTAGGATTAAATATTATTTTGAATATTGTTTTTATAAAATATTTTCCAATATGGTTTAATAAAGGTCCTGAATTTGCAATTTTAGGGGCAGCAATAGCAACAATATTAAGTAGAACAATGTATTTGTTAACTCTTATAAGAAAAAAGAATTTATTTACAGGAATAAGAAAAGAAGGAAGTTATTTAATCAAGCCAATTATTGCAAGTTTGATTATGGGAGGATTTTTGATTGGTTTTGCCTCTCTGGTTGATATGAATTTGATTTTTGGAATTATGGAAATAATTTTAGGGGCTGGAATTTATTTCTTAACAATGAGATTAATTAATGGGATAAGAAAAGAAGATGTTGATTTGATGAAAAAAATATTTATTAATAAATTTAGGAAAATTAAAGGAAATTAGTTTTTATTGAA
>CAYWWB010000049.1:0-1519 GCA_964462045.1 Candidatus Woesearchaeota archaeon
CATCATTTAGAATAGTAACATCATGTTTTGCTGAGGCTATCTATTTTTTCTCTTTTTTTTCTTTGTTTTTCTTTGCTGTTTTCTTTTTTGCCATTAGGTTTTCTCCTCCTGTTAGATCACTGGTCTAACAGTAAATAAATCAAAGAATACATCTTAATAAAAATTACTTGTAAATTAAAAGGAAAAACAGAGAAAAATCTCTTTAAAACAAGGTTTTTTAGGGAAAAAATCACATTTAGTATGGTTTTTTCTCTGTTAGATAATTATGGAATTTCTAAAGGAGAAATAAATTCAGTATCCGCCTCTAAAACAGTGATGATTTCTTCATCCTCCAAACCAATCGGAAGTAACTGCTTATTAACGATTTTCTTTAATTCCGCATAAGAAGGAGCAACCATAAACACCGCCAGCCGATGATGACCTGAGATCTCATAGAACCGTACTACATTTTTCACCTTTTTCATCTTTTGAGTAATAATATCGATTTCAGAAGAAGACGTTGGATTAAGAAGAATGATAGCAAAAAAATTTAGACCTAATGCTGTTTTATTAATCAACGCAGTATACCCTTGGATGATTCCAATTCGTTCCATGGCTTTTATCCGATCTCTGATCGTTGTCTCCGATCTTTTTAGTTCTGTTGCAATCTCTTTATAGGTCATCCGAGCGTCTTTTTGAAGTAAATATAAAATTTTTTTGTTAATATTATCTATTTTCATGATTATACATGATTGTAAAATAAATAGAATATAATTAAACTATCGGCCAAAAAAGAATAACAAAAAATGGCGAATGAAAAAAAGAAAAAAAGAGGAAAGTTTAGTAATCATCGTCGTCTTCATCATCCCAGTCTTCATCGTCGTCGTAATCATCATCCTCTGGACCCATGAATCTAACCTCCTTTTATCTATAAATATTTAAAAGTGCTACTTTTCAGATATTAAAAAGAATTTGGCTTGCATTCCAAGGAAAAATCAGGGGTGAACCTCATTTATTACGGCAATAAAACTAACTTTTCAACCAAAAGGATTACGCTCTTCTGTTCAGTAGAAAGATGAAAGATACGATTTCTTAAAAACTTGATTGGGAAAAAGTTTCCCAGCAATTGTAAAACGATTTCATGGTTTTTAAAAAGCACAGAAATTTGGTAAGATAGTCTAAGAAGTGAAATTTTAGAGAGGTTTAATTTATTTTTTAAGATATTCCCAGTCGTAACCTGGATATCTCATTTTTTTAAAACTGTTTAAAAAATAGTCGAATTCAGATGGTTTTCTAAATCGTATGGTTCGTACTTTTTCACCTGTTTTCTTTTTTATAAGCTTAATTATGATGGTTTTTTTCTTTGTCATTTTTTCTCCTACAATTTACCCATTCCTATAGACGACAAATTATGTTTTTACACCATTAAAAAAAGAAGTTTTCACAGACTTTTTCATTATCGGTTGTAAAAACAATTGTCCCCATATTAATATGTGTGCTCCTCCTTTATATAATCTTTGCCAAATAAAACCCATTTTTA